>CAZNPC010000022.1:1554-27458 GCA_964574765.1 uncultured Nitrospirales bacterium
TATCCTTCAAGTATCTTTGTCCGTCCGCTTATGTGGTTAAATATGACAGTGTATTCGGATTGTCCTTTCATTAAGTGCAGTATTAGAGGCTCTTCAGGACCTGTAGGACCGAAAACTATAAGAACCTCGCCTGCTGAAATTTCGCCGTGTGAAGGGATGAAAATATCCCTTATTTCAATCTCTCTTTTTATTTTAAAATTTCTTGTTTCGCTGTCACTCTCAAAACCCCATGTTCTTTCATCTATATTAAAACCAAGGACATATGACTTCTTCTTACTAATAGCCTCGTCGTAAATATAACGGATCGTACTGCTGATATGTCTGGCTTCGGTTTTCAGCGACGATTTTTCAGACTTCCAGATAGACGGAGTTATAACAGCCAGCGACAGGGATATAATGAAGACAACCACAAGCAATTCTAATAAGGTAAATCCCGCTTTGCGGGAATTTAAAATTGAAAATTTAAAATGCAAAATTATGTGACCTCTTGTTTTAGATAAAAAACGACAATGTCATTATGTCTTTTGATCTTTTCCCAGGTTTTGCAGTAATTGCTAATTTTTCATTGATAATTGTTAATTTGTTTTTTATATGTCCCAGTTTGTAATGTCAGCGTCATATTCTTCGCCTCCGGGCACTCCGTCAGCCCCGTAAGATACAATGTCATAATCTCCTTCAGTGCCGGGTGAGATGTATGCATACGGATTGCCCCATGGGTCGAGTCTCAATTTCCTCTTTTCCAGGTAGCCGCCTTTTTTGTAATTCTTCGGTATTTTCCCGATAGTAGGTTCAGCTATCAATGCTTCAAGTCCCTGTTCAGTAGAAGGGTAAAAGCCGTTGTCGATCTTGAATAGTTTAAGGGCAGTTTCAAAGCCCTTAATGTCTACCCGCGCCTTGGTTACTTTTGCCTGATCTAACCGATCCATGATTCTCGGAGCGATGAAACTGGCAAGCAGAGCAATGATAACGACTACGACCATTATTTCTATTAAAGTAAAACCTGAACGACAGTGACGAGACTTCGGCGAGCTCAGTCGAGTCGTGACGAGTGACGAGTGACGAAACTTCATCAACTCAGATGGGGAATTGCAAGCTGTGGGTGGAAGATTGATACAGTTTGAATTATTTATTTGACTGTTGGGCATTTGTTTGATTCCTCCTTTAAATAAAGATACACGATACACGAAAATAAAAGATGTATATATAACTTGCATCCTGAATCCAGAATCTCTCCATTACTATCTTATTAACTGGTTAAGTTCAAAGATAGGCAGCAGTACAGCTAATACTATAAATCCAACTACCAGAGCCATGAACAGGATCAGCGCAGGTTCCAGAAGGCTTATCAGTCTCATCAGCTTTTTATCAAAGTCAGCCTCATAAGAGTTAGCAGCCCTTTGAAGTACTTCAGGCAGCTGGCCGGTATTTTCACCGGTAGATATGATCTGCAAAAATGTCGGTGGAAAACCTTCAAGGCAGGTTGAAAGCTTTCCGCCTTGTGAGACTATATTCCTCGCGGATATGATCCTGTTTTCAAGGACTGCGTTACCCGTTACTTTTGAAGTTAAGTTTAAAGCATGTAATATTTTAATGCCTCCGGAAAGCAGGAAAGACATGGTCATGGAAAATCTGGCTGTGTAAAGACTCTGCATGACACCAAAAGGAAGTTTGAGCAGAAACGAATCAATAATCTCCTTTCTTGTTTTTCTCAGCCAATAATAAAAAAATACAGCACCCGCCGCCAGAAGAAGCATCAACCACCAGAATTTCTGAAATGCAGAACTTACCCATATTAGTACAATTGTAATGAAAGGAAGGCTTGCTGATGCGTCTTCAAACATTGTAACAATTTTCGGAACGACAAATGTAAAAAGAAAAGAAAGAATAATGATGCTGACAAATGTCATAAACAGCGGATAAACCAGAGCCGTCTGGACTTTGTTTTTAATAGAAGTCTGCGACTCAAGGAAATTGGACAGTTTTGTGAGTACTTCAGGTAATCTGCCGCTGTTCTCTCCGGCTGATACCATACTGGTATAAAACTCAGGAAATATATAGGGATATGCCTGTGCTGCCCTGGCCAGTGTGGCACCTGCTGAAAGCTGGTCCTTTATATCTATAAGTATTCCCCTCCAATGGCCTTTTTGCTCAGTGGCAATAGCCCCGACAGCTCCTATTAGCGGGACACCTGAGGAAAGCAGCGTTGACAGCATTCTTGTGATGTCAGGAAGATGAGCTGGAAGACGTTTCCAGCGTAATATTTTTTTTTTGGTGAAAACAGCTTCAGTGATCTCTTTGGGAAAGACCCCGGTTTCCTTGATTTTCAGGGCGGCATCTTTGTGCCCGTCTGCCTCAATTGTGCCGTTGATCTCGGTGCCGTCCTGTCTGTATCCTTCGTATCTGAATATTGGCATAACTTTATAATAAACGCAGATTATCACAGATTGAAAAGCACGGATAATCACTGAGAACCACAAATGATTTTAGTGTATCTGCGGTAATCTGTAAGTAATCTGAGATCATCTGTGATATCTCATGTGTCGGTGTCTTTCTGAGTTACTCTCAGTACTTCCTCCATTGTAGTAATGCCGGCCAGCACCTTTCTTATTCCATCGTCCTGGAGTGTTCTGAACCCTTCGTCAACAGCGGCAGACTTGATAGCCTGAGCATCTTTCCGGGCAACTACCAATGATCTGATGCCGTGAGTTATCTCCAGCAGTTCAAATATGCCGGTTCTTCCAAGATAGCCTTTCCCCAAACATTTATCACAGCCCCGGCCTTTGTAAAGCACGGAAGGGGGACTTTCATTCTCCATGTAAAGTTTCAGATATGCGGATTCCTCGGGGGAAGGGGCATATGACTCTCTGCAGTGCGGACAAATGATCCTGACCAGTCTCTGGGCAAGAACACAAACCAGAGATGAAGCAACGAGAAATGGTTCAATACCCATATCAATAAGCCTTGTTATGGCGCCGGGAGCATCGTTTGTATGCAAGGTGCTTAAGACCAGATGCCCTGTAAGTGAAGCGTGAACAGCTATCTCAGCTGTTTCCATATCTCTTATCTCTCCGACCATCATTACGTCAGGATCCTGTCTGAGGATCGCTCTCAGACCGGAGGCGAATGTCAGGCCTATTTTTGGATTTACATGTATCTGTCCGATACCCTTCAATTGATATTCGACCGGGTCTTCGACAGTTATAATATTTCGTTCTTCAGTGTTAAGCTTAAGAAGCGATCCGTAAAGAGTAGTTGTTTTTCCCGAGCCGGTAGGCCCTGTTACAAGGATAATACCATTGTGCCTTGAGAGGGCGTTATCGAATGATTTCAGGATGCGGCCTTCAAGCCCTATCATTTCAAGGCTCAAAATTCCTGTCTGCCTGTCAAGCAGTCTAAGAACAGCCCGCTCTCCAAGCGCGGTCGGTACAATAGAGACCCTTATGTCAATGTCTTTTCCGCCAACAAGAAGTCTTATCCTGCCGTCCTGCGGAAGTCGTTTCTCGGCAATATCAAGGCCTGATATTATTTTGACCCTTGATATAAGGGCATCCTGGATGATCTTGGGAGGGCTTAAGACCTTCCGCAGTATTCCGTCTACCCTGAATCTGACGTCAATTCCCTCTTCATAGGGTTCGATGTGAATATCGCTGGCCCTTTCTTTTGCAGCCTCCATCAGTAGTGCGTTGAGCAGTCTGATAATTGGAGCTTCCTCTGTCAGTTCAAGAAGGTCCTTTGGTGACTCAAATTCGTTGGCCACCATTGAAAGGTCTTCACCTTTTATATCACCCATTACTTCATTCACCCGGCTTGTTCTGCTGTAGATCCTGTTAATGGCATCGAGTATTACTTCTTTAGGAGCTTGAAGGGCGCGTGGTTTCAGTTTATGTTCCCTCGCCATATCCATCAGGGCAAAAGTGCCGTGGTTGTCGGCAACAGCAGCCACAAGCTCACCGTTCTGTTTGCGCAAAGGTAAAAACATATTACCCTTAACAAATGAAAGAGGCAGGTCTTTAAGCAGGGAGATATCAACATCCTCATCTGTGATTTTATCTATGGTTTCCATAAGAATTGTACCAAAGGTCTAACGACATAATTACACTGCAGGAACTTGAGCTAATCTGAGGAAGTTCCATTTTGAATTTTAATTTTATAATTCGGCTTCGCGGAAATTACTTCGGGCATTGGCAAAAATTCATTTATCGCTTCTTCTACCTTCTGTTTATGTCTCAAACCTATATGGTACAGATTTTCAGCTTCAACGTATTTTATGATGGAAGCGCCTTTGTCTGACAATATCTGCATTACGGTTTCATTTGAAACTCCGTCCCCGAATTTCACAAGGAGTTCGCCGTCATTATAGTGGTGCTCACTTTTAGCGAAGTCCATATATTTTTTGTTTGTGATCGAAGCAAGTTCAGTTGAATCTTTTACTATGTGCGGAGTGATGAATATTAGAAGATTTGTTTTCTTTCTGATTATGGTTTTATGTTTGAACAGCCATCCAATAAGCGGAATATCTCCCAGTATAGGAGTCTTTGCAATGCTGTCCTCGTCATTTTCCTGCATAAGGCCGCTGATAACAACAGTCTGTTTATCTCTGACGACAACCGATGTTTTTGTGGCCCGCTTAGTTGTAGTCGGACCGACTGAAATCGTTACGTTTTCAGAATCCTCTTTGACAGAAGAGATTTCCTGGTAAATATCCAGTTTCACATAATCACCTTCTGTTATCTGCGGTGTTATCCTCAGCGTAATGCCGACATCCTGTCTCTGGATCGAACTCAACACTGAACTGGTTGAAGCAAGGTCACGCTGACTGCTTGAAACAAACGGGACGTTTTCTCCCACAATGATCTCCGCCTCCTGATTGTTTGAGGTAAGGATCTGAGGAGTGGAAAGAACATTTATGGCATCATTGAACTCACTCATATCAAATAATGCCGCGAATCCGGGAACGGTCATTGTAGTACTGCCGAAGGTCCCATCTGAATTAATTGATGTAATGGGCACGTCGAGAAAGTTACCCATGCCGCCCATGGTAAATCCGGTCAGGCCCGCAAGTATGCTTTGTACCGCAAACGAGTCGAGCGAACCAAATCCGCCTATCGTAACAGGTGACCCGTCAATGCTAAGGGTGCCCCTCCATTTTGAACCGAGTTCTTTCAGTTTATCTATTCTTGCCTCTATTATCATTGCCTCTACAAAGACCTGACGTATTCTCTTGTCAAGTTTTTTGATCACTTCAGCAATTGCCCTGTAATTTTCCGGAGCAGCTACTATTATAAGAGAGTTGGTCGCCTTATCCGGTGTTACAAGTATGTTGGAAAGAGGTGTTCCGGCAACTACCTGTCCTTTACGCTGTTTAGCGGCTATTCTGGAACTTTTGATTATACCTTCCAGCACTTTTGCCAGCTCTGTTGCATCAGCGTTTTCAAGGGAATAAACATTTACTGATGCGGGTTCAAGATATGTCGGGGGCTGGTCTATTTTTTTGAGTACAGATATGATCTTGTCAATATTCAGTGCAGAATCGGCAATCAGGATCAGATTGCCGGGGCCGAAAGCGGAAATATGGCCGGTTCTGGATATGATCGGTTTAAGGAAGCCAATGGCCTCATTTGCTTTAATGTGAGTAACCGGTAAAAGCCTTGTGATATATGATTCGTCAATAGCGTCGCCGTCTTCCATAAAAGTGCTTCCAGACTGTCTTGCTATTGCTGAGGGGATGATCTTATATGCTTTTGTTCCGGACGGTACTATGGCGAATCCTTTAAGTTCGAGTATGGAAGTAAACAGCGCGAAGGATTCGTCAATTGTCAGTTTAGTGGGAGCTATAATAGTGACATTACCCTTGATCCTCTCATCAAAAATAAAGTTCTTTCCCGTAAGTTCGCTGATGAATTCAATTACAGTTGGAATTTCAACGTCGATAAAATTAAAAGTGATCTTTTGTTCGGGTTTTGCCGAGTCAGCATAGGACAAAGATGACAGCAGTACGGCTGTTATAAAGAACAGGCAGAGAAGATAAGACTTGTTAATGATTTTCATTAATATACCTCTTTCAGGATTTCAAACCAGGGACGATATACAGTTTAACATATCGATCAAACTATTCCATCTGATATCCCAGTGACATATTCGTCCCGTTCCGTATTATATCAAGATTGATCTTTTTCATTCCTTTTAATGCGGCCATTGTCTGGACGGCCGCCTCCGGGCTTGACAGGTCGAGACCGTTGATTCTCAGAAGGATGTCTCTGTTCTGGAGTCCGAGGCTTTCATAAATGCCGCCGGGCCTGACCTCCATGATCCTGAATCCTTCCTGTTTGCCATCCACGATATTAGGGAGAAGTCTTGCGTCTGTCATTATCTGTCGAGGATTAGCTATCGCGCGCTGGACTCTTCTCTGATCGAGAAGATACTGATTGTCGTCAATCTTTTTTACGAATTTAAGGTTTGAAGCATCCCTGCCGGACTTACGATGCTGTATTTTAGTTAATGCGATCAGTGGAACAATAAATGATGATCCCCCCTGAGTTATCTCTACAGAGTCTTTTTCTATGCTTGTGAGGGTCCCGTAGTTAAAAACTTCTTTACCGAATGAGAATACTCTCTGCCTGTTTTTCGAGGGCAGGGAATTGTCTTTAAAGACCGCATAGCTTAGTTCATCAGGGCCTGTAACTGTGCCAATAAGCATCAGATCTGAGGGAGAGGAGGGCCGGCTGCTGACTCTCTGTTTGGAGATGAGAGATCGAAATACCATGGGCGGGCCGAAAGGATTTTTCTCAACAATTTGAGAATAAGCCATGATGCTGTCTGCTGAAGTCTTGGACGTGTTAGCTGCCGTATCTGACGTTGCAGCCGCCAGTGTTTTTTTATCTGAAACAGAAATATTAATAACATCTCTTATAAACAGAAGAGATGTTATTAATATAAGGGCGATGATCCCATAATTAAATACATGCAATTTATTTAGTGGAAATTCAATCATTTCTAGACTTTAGATTAAACAATTACCTTATCTATGTCAACAATCTGGAACCCCGTTGTTTTGTATTGTTTTCTTTATTAAATACTCGCATTATTTTGTTTGTTAAATACATCGCTCTGTGCTAATATCTGGAATTATGTCGGAAAGACAGCCGAAAACTGGACATAAGGGTGATGAGCTGGGATTGCTGCAGATTGTAACCAGGGCTCTCGGCGTTGGTGTGATTATTTCCAGTCCGGATGGTTTACGGTCTGCTAACCGGCAGATGGAATATTTCGCAGAGAAATTCGGTGGAGTATCCGCTTTTGAAATTCATGGATCAGGCAGTCTGGAAAGGACCCTGACCGATATAAACGGCATCAGTCGCATTTTTCAGATTACGAGTTTTTCATTTGAAAAAGAAAAAGGATTTTTAGTACATGATATTACCGAGATAAAGGAGCAGAGAGGTGCGCTCGAATCTCTTGCTCTTCACGATGATTTGACAGGCCTTCCTAACCGCACATTGCTTTTCGATCGTCTGCAGCAGGCTATTTTTGTCTCGAATCGTGAAGACAGGCCGCTTGCCCTCCTTTTGCTGGATATTGACGGTTTTAAACAGGTAAACGACAGTCTCGGCCATAATGTTGGTGATCAGCTGTTGAGACAGATTGGAAAACGGTTAATGAAAGTTGTACGAAAATCCGACACTATAGCCCGTTTCGGCGGTGATGAGTTTGCCGTGCTTCTACCGGGTTCTAACTCAAGCCATTCATTTAAGACCGCATGCAGACTTTTAAATGTTCTCGAACCGCAGTTTTCAGTCGACGGTAACAGTATATATCTGGAGGCCAGTGTAGGCATTGTCCTTTGTCCGGAACATGGAGAAGACTCTGATATGCTTGTTCAGCTTGCCGACGCCGCGAAGTGCGGCGCAAAGAAAGACCACTGCGGCGTTGTTATCTACAACCCTAAACATGACCAATACAGCCGAAACCGCTCAATTCTGATGAATGAACTCCACCATGCGATCGATATTGATGAGCTTTTATTGCATTACCAGCCGAAAGTAGATTGTAATACAGGCATAGTAACCGGTGTTGAGGCGCTGGTTCGCTGGCAGCACCCAAAACGGGGATTCATTATGCCTGGAGATTTTATTCTACTGGCAGAACAGTCAGGCCTTATAAAGTCGTTGACATTATGGGTGCTTGACACTGCATTGCGCCAGCTGGCTGAGTGGCATAGAAACGGAATTATGATCAGTATGTCGGTAAATCTGTCTGTACGCAACCTGCTGGACCAACACCTTCATGAGGAGGTTGCGGCAATGACAGGCGGTTATTCAGTTGAACCTTCGTGGCTTGAGCTGGAAATTACGGAAAGTGCTGTTATGACAGATCAGGTACGTACGATGGAAATGCTTACGCGTCTAAATGCACTCGGAGTTAAGATCTCAATTGATGACTTTGGAACGGGGTATTCTTCTCTTGCCTATCTGAAGAGGATGCCTGTTCACGAGATCAAAATTGACAAGTCGTTTGTCGTCAATATGACTGAGGATGAAAGCGACGCAGTAATTGTCAGGTCTATTATAGAGCTTGCTCATAATCTGGGCCTTCAGGTCATTGCTGAAGGAGTTGAGTCTCAGGATATATGGAATATGCTTAAGAAGCTTGACTGTGACAAGATACAGGGATATCACATATGCAGGCCTCTTCCTGCGGATGAGCTTGATTCATATCTGAGCAGCTTACCGGGGCAGGGGAATTAAAACGATTACTTCAACTTAAAACTATATTGCTGCATCTTTCAGCGCTTCAGTGCAGGCGCATTTCCTCTGCGCCGGAAACAGCTTGAAAGAATGTTTAAGAATTTGTTTGATCATGTCTGTCGATGCCCTCATCTCATCAATGACCTCTTTGGCTGTGAGTTTCTTTTTCGTTATTCCTGCTGCGTAATTGGCAACTACTGAAATCCCTGAATAACATATTTCCAGCTCTCTTGCCAGTGCGGCCTCCGGCATTCCGGTCATTCCGACTACATCTGCGCCCAGAATGCGAAGCGCCCTGATCTCCGCGGCTGTCTCGAGTCTCGGCCCGTCTACTGCGGCGTACGTAGTCCCGCTTTTCAGGGGGATCTTCGCGGCCTTTCCGGCTTTCAGCAATACACCTCGCATTTCACTGCAGTAGGGCGTGGTGAAATCAATATGGACTACGCTGCGCCTTGACCTGGGCGAACCGGACTTTCCGTCGAAGAACGTTGATTCCCGGTTCCCTGTCATATCAATAATCTGGTCAAGAACGGCAATAGTTCCCGGTTTGAGGTCTTTTCTGATACCGCCGACCGCGCTGACCGATATGATCCTTTTAACACCGAGTTTTCCGAAACCCCAGATATTTGCCCTGAAGTTTATTCTGTGGGGAGCGAGATTGTGACGGCTTCCATGACGCGGAAGAAAAACAACTTCCGCGTTACCTATCTGTCCTATTACATAATCGTCCGACGGTTTTCCAAAAGGGGTGATTATTTTTTTCCTTTTTTTTATAACAAGCCCCTTTATATTGTATAGACCGCTCCCGCCGATCAGCCCGATTTTTGCCATATCTTTTCTCCAGTTATGTTGATTATACCTGTTTTTACGAAGTAATTACACAGAGTCAGGCTGTAATTTGTATTGGTACGAAATTCTTTTTTATTTAGTATAATAAACTCTCAGCTTATTTTCTTCTCTTCTGAAACTGTATAACATTTATGTGCCGGATCACATTAACATGGTGACGAATGAATAAAATATCAGATGAACTTGCGGAAAAGATCATAAAGAAAGCTCTATCAAAAGGCGGGGATTTTGCGGATGTTTATGTTGAAAACAGATCTCATTCATCGATACAGCTTGAAGACGATAAAATTGAAAAGGTTATTTCGGGTTTTGATACCGGAATTGGTATCCGGGTTATTTATGGAGACAGAACTGCTTATGCATACAGTAATGATTTTACAGTAGATTCTCTGCTTGGCCTTGCCGGTTCGGTGAGCATTGCGGTAAAGGAGGAAAAAGATGTATCTGTCGATTTAAAGAAGGTCAACCCCGAGACTGATTTTAAAATAAGGCTTAACCCGCGGGGTATCGGCATGGAAAAAAAGGTCCATATTGTGAAAAAAGCCAATGAAACAGCCCGGGCTGTCAGTCAAAAAATCAAACAGGTTACAGTCAGCTACAGAGACTCCATTCAGCATGTTTATGTGGCATCTTCAGATGGTGTGGTTGCTGAAGATGAACGTATCCATACAGTTGCACTTATACAGGTTGTTGCTGCTGAAGGATCTGTTCTTCAGACTGCTTATGAACCGCTTGGAGGACTGACAGGTTTTGAACTGTTTGAGGAATATTCATTTGAGGACATAGCCCGCAGTACTTCGCAAAGAGCTGTGGCAATGCTAAGCGCGCGGAAAATATCCGGCGGCAGAATGCCTGTTGTAATTTCTTCTGAAGCCGGGGGGACTATGATCCATGAGGCAGTGGGCCATGGTCTGGAAGCTGATCTTGCCCAGCAGGGGTTATCAGTCTATTCCAATAAGATAGGGCAGGATATAGCTTCACCGCTGATAACGGTTGTAGATGATTCTACCTTGCAGGGAAGGAGGGGATCATTCAGGTTTGATGATGAGGGAGTGTTGTCTCAGAAAACGGTTTTAGTTGAGGACGGAACTCTTAAGGGGTTTATGTACGACAAATTAACAGCTTTGAAGGATAAAGTGGTTTCCACCGGCAACGGACGAAGGGAGTCATACGAGAGCAGGCCTATACCCAGAATGACCAATACTTATATCGCACCTGGAAAAACTGATCCGCGGGAAATAATAAGATCGGTAAACAGAGGGCTCTTTGTCAAGAAAATGGGGGGAGGCCAGGTTAATACAGTCACCGGGGAGTTCGTATTTGAAGTCTCTGAAAGCTATATAATAGAAAAGGGCCGGGTCGCAGAGCCTGTCAGAGGGGTAACTTTGATAGGTAACGGGCCTGAGGTTCTTAAATCAATCGACATGGTGGGCAGTGATATCGGCTTTTCTATAGGTACCTGCGGTAAAGATTCGCAGGGAGTTCCGGTCGCCGATGCAATGCCAACCGTAAGGATCCCGGACATAGTTGTCGGCGGGCAGGTGGATAGAGGGTAAAATAGATACATATTAATAGTTTAAACGATACAGTTCAAAACTCAGCCCCTTGTTTTTTAAGAGAAAACCATTCTGGCATGTAATTTGCTTTATGTATGCACGTATGCGCTATCAGAATACAATAAGGAACGAGATTATTATAAGAGGGGTGGGTCTTCATACCGGCAGGCTCATAAATATGAGACTCAAGCCTGCCCCAAGAGATACCGGCATATTTTTCGTCAGAACTGACAGGAACAATGTTCAGATCAAGGCCTCCCTGGAATTGGTATCAGACACTACTTTTGCCACCACTCTGGCGTATGATGGCGTCAAAGTAGGTACAGTTGAGCACATTTTGGCATCGCTGGCCGGCCTTAACATTGACAATGCGTTTATTGAGCTTGACGGCCCTGAAATTCCCATAATGGATGGAAGCGCGTTTTACTTTATTCAAAAAATACTGAAAAATGGTGTAGTTGCGCAGCAGGCCAGTAAGGTTTCCTGCATAAGGATTTTAAAGCAGGTTTCTGTTGTTGAGGGTCCTTGCCAAATTTCGGTGGTACCATATGAAGGAATAAAAATGTCATTCAATGTTGATTACAACCATCCGTCTTTTGGAGAGCAGAAATTCAGCATAGATATTACAGAAGAAGGTTTTATTAAAGAGATCGCTCCTGCCAGGACTTTTGGCTTTTTGAAGGATGTCAAGATGCTAAGGTCCAGAGGATTGGCCAAAGGGGGTTCTCTGGATAACGCTATTGTTGTAGGTGACAGCGGAATTCTCAACAAGAACGATCTGCGGTTCAAGAACGAATTTGTAAGACATAAAATATTAGATGCTGTCGGAGACATTTCACTTCTCGGCTATCCTATTTATGGACATATAATCGCCAACAGGGCGGGACATACTCTTAATATAAAACTTCTGAGAAAACTTCTTACTTTTTCAGATTCATGGGAATTTGTATCAGCTCCTCGTAAGGCCGAATCTCCACGAGAGCTGACCATGCAGATATGATGCCGATGTTTTTATTGCAGTAACGGTTATTTGCTCCTCCTGGATCTGATTTCCAATTTTGACCCTGAATGCGTATCTCGCTCTTCCCATGAAATATTTCTTTTTGAAAATACGGATTAAGGGCATTACCGGCCTGTTTTTCATCATTGCTCACTGATAAATGACAAAAAAAACTGCCTGCGGTCCGGACTTCCGAAACGCAGGCAGCAGAGCTGCAAAACTCTAAAAGAGTTTTATCTTCTTTTCTTTTTCTTAGCAGCTTTTTTCTTTTTCTTAGCAGCTTTTTTCTTCTTTGGAGCTGCCTTTTTCTTCTTAGCTACTTTTTTCTTTTTCTTAGCAGCTTTTTTCTTTTTTGGAGCTGCTTTTTTCTTTGCAGCGGCTTTTTTCTTGGCGGCCATTCTTTTTCACCCCCTTTCTACTCCCATTTAATGGGAATAAACTTGATTTATAATCTACCCAGCAATAAAATCTTTTTTGCGTTTAATAGTTTTTTCAGTCTGCGGTCTCCCGATTTTTTTTTAGATCTATACTCAGAATCACACATTACTGTGAAATGGATCTCTCTGCCGAATCTCTTCTCAACATCTCTGAGGTTTTTTCCGATATGATTGGAATCACTGACTATAAAAAGATCAATTGTGGGAAAATTGGAATCACCCGCATACGGGCCATAAATAAACGCTCTCTTTGCATCTGAAGCCTTCAGAACGGATTTAAGTGCGCCAGGCAGGCCCAATGATTTGGCTATTAATCCTTTTAGTTCGGGAAACAGGGAAGAGTTCTTGTTGACTTGAAAGTATTTAAGATTGCCTTCCTTTTCACTCTCAACAATTTTCATTGCTTCAAGTTTGTCCAGCTCCTTTTTTACTCCAGAGGGGTTTTTTAAAACGAGTCGAGCTATCTCGCGTACGTAAAACTTTTCCTCGGGACTATTAAAGAGCAGCGACATAATATCAGCCCTTGTTCCTGATGTAAAAAGTTTGTCTAACATAACTCACTAATACATTTATATAACAAAAAGAAATCAATGTCAAGAAAAAAATGCAAAAAAAGAACATAAAAATACTTTTAGTAAACAATTATTCTGTTGCTTTAAAAGATACAAATGTTTACAAATAGTAAACAATAAGAAGAACACAGATTGTCGCAGAATGTAATCCACAGATTAACACTGATAAAATATCAGTTCGCGTAATGACGACTATCTACTGCATTTATGTCATATCGTGATATAATTTTAATTATGAAGGAAGCAATGTTCTATCAAAAGCTTAAGAACAATAAAGTAAAGTGTTCGCTGTGCGCGCACTACTGCAAAATCGCTGAAGGCTCGAGAGGAATATGTGAGGTACGAGAAAACCTTGGAGGTGCGCTGTACAGTCTTGTTTACGGCAAAATAATTGCTGTAAATGTCGATCCGATAGAAAAAAAACCTTTATATAATTTTTATCCGGCTTCAACATCATATTCGATCGCAACGGTGGGCTGCAATTTCAGGTGCCTGCATTGCCAGAACTATGATATAGCTCAATTACCAAAAGGACATGATGAACTGCCGGGAAAAAGTGTAACGGCTGAGTTTATAGTAAGTGAGGCTGAAAAATCAGGATGTAAGAGTATTTCTTACACTTATACCGAGCCGACGATTTTTTATGAATTTGCATATGATTGTGCTGCGCTGGCAGCAAAGAGGGGAATTAAGAATGTTTTTGTCAGTAATGGATATATGACTCCTGGTCCCGCAAAAAACATTGCTCCTTATCTGGACGCGATCAATATTGATCTTAAAGGTGATGATGAATTCTATAAAAAAATATGCGGAGCGAGGCTTAAGCCTGTTTTGAATACAATAGAGCTGATGAAAAGTCTGAATGTCTGGGTGGAGGTTACAACACTTATTATTCCTTCATATAATGACTCTGATGAAATTCTTAAACAAATAGCTGAGTCAATTCGATCTGTAGACCCTGCCATACCCTGGCATGTATCACAGTTTTATCCTACATACAGGCTTACGGACCAGCAAAGAACGCCGCTCAGGACGCTAAATCGTGCAAGACAGATAGGTGTTGAAACGGGATTGAAGTATGTTTATGAAGGAAATGTTCCCGGAGGAGAGGGAGAAAATACATACTGCCCGAATTGCGGAGAAACCGTATTTGAACGTTCAGGCTTTTCAGTAGTAAGAAACAAATTAACCGGCTCGCGGTGTAATAAATGCGGGACCGGGATCGATGGTGTTTTCTAAATACGTAAGCCTTGGGCCTTTAACTATGATATTATATAAACATGGAAAATAAAATTAGTGATGAAATTCTGGAGCTCATGTGGTCTATGAGAGAGAAAGGCATGAAAAGCTATTCCAGGCTTGTGGAAGGGATCGGTGAAGAAAGTACTCCCGATGTAATCAGAAAGATGGAAAAGGCGGGCCTAATATCAGTGCATGATGATACAGTTGAACTACTGGAAAAAGGCGAATCGCGAGCGAGCAACCTGATTAGGAGACACCGTCTTGCCGAGAGACTTTTCTATGATGTTCTTGAAGTAGGAATGGGAGAAAGTGAGACTGTCGCATGTGAAATCGAGCATTTCCTTTCTCCTTCTGCCACGGAGAGTGTATGTTCTTTTTTGGGTCATCCACCAACCTGTCCGCATGGAAAGCCGATTCCGAGGGGAGAATGCTGTTCAAGATATAAACACCAGTTTAAACCGCTCGTTATGCAGTTGATGGAAATGGAAGTAGGCTCTACCGGGAGAATAGTATTTATAGTTCCGTCTGAAGATTCAAGGCTTGAACGGCTTGCGTCTTTAGGTATCGTTCCGGGATGCAGTATCAAGTTGAAGCAGAAAAACCCTTCGTTTGTGCTGAAGATTGACGAAACCACTCTGGCTATAGATTCTGCAATCGCAGAAGGGATTTATGTTAAACAAATCTGAGGTAAAAACCGCAGATGATCGCAGATAATCTGTGGTCATCTGTTCGTAATCAGTGATCATCTGTGTTCTTCAAGTACTGCAAGCCTTTTCTTTGCGTAACGTCCGAGATCTGAGTCAGGTTCTATCTTAATCTGCTTTTTATATTCTGTGACAGCTTCTGCGATTCTGCCCGCGCTTTCATAGCATATTCCAAGCATCCCATGTACTTCAGGATTTCTAGGAACAGCACCGGCATAATTTCTGAGATATGGAAGAGCGCTGCTGAACCGTCTCTTGTCAAAATAACTTTTGCCTATGCCGAAGTGTGACCCGGCATGGCCAGGGAACAGTCCAAGACTCCTTTTGAACTCATGGATTGCCTGATCATAATTGTCTGAAGAATAATGAACAACCCCGAGTCCGTATATGGACGGCTGAAACCCCGAATCTATTGAAAGGGCCTTGCTGAACAGTTCTTCTGCTTCATTATGCTTTTGCTGGTTGAGCTTTACAAAACCACGAAGGCTATAAAATGGAGCCTGCCTGTTATTAGCGGAGATGGCCTGCCTTAGTTTTAGATCAGCGGCCGCGAAATTTTTCTTTTGATACTGATCGTATGCGTTGTCATATATAAAATAATCCGTATTCACTCTTTTCAGGTCTTTGATGGCCTGTTGGAAACGGACACTGAACCTTCCGTCCCCGGCAGTTCTGAAAGGCGGAAGTTCGCTGATCATTGACCTGATCTCATAAAGCCTGACCTCTGTTCTCGGGTGTGTTGACAGAAGATTGGTTATATAGTTGTCACGAGCCTGGGACTTTCCATGCCGGCGAAGATAGTTCTTCACAGAGGCCTCCAGAACTTCATGAGCCCTTAAAGCTTCGACTGGATCATAACCAAGTGCCGCCATGTATTTGACCCCGAGCCTGTCAGCCTGGATTTCCTGGCTTCTGTTATATTTAAACAGGAAAAGACTTGATCCTATAGCGCCCGCGGTCAGGAGCGCGTCAGCGCCTTTTGTATCTGCCAGAACGCTGGCACCAACGGCAAGCCCGAGCTGCTGGAGTGTTGAGCGGGAGAGCCTCTGAGCTGTATGCCGCGCCATAACGTGTCCTATTTCGTGTCCGATAATTGCTGCGAATTGCGCCTCATTTTCCAGTTCGCCAAGAAGCCCTCTTGTAATGGCTATATAGCCGGGCAGGGCGAATGCGTTGGGGAGAGATGTGTTTTGAATGTGAAATTCCATTGGGAGGCCGGGCCGCTCGGAATTACGCCATATACGCCGCGCTATGTTACCGAGATAGATCTCAAGTCCAGGATCATGATACTCACCGCCAAATTCCCAGTTAAGTGCCGGGGCGGCTTCTCTTCCAAGGGATATCTCCTGGTTTTCGCTTACAAGCATTAACTCACGCTCTCCTGTTACAGGGTTAAGCGCGCAAGATACAAGTAAAAGCAGGCATAGCGCAGTCATTATTTTAGAAGCTGATGAAAGAAATAAACGGGTCATATTATGGATTGTAACAGAAAATATTTCAAATATAAAAGGCCTGATAAATTGTTAAAAATCCCTGACATCAAGATCAATACGGTCAAGTTCGCCGGGGTTTTCACCTTTCAGGACCTTACCCATAACATAATAGTCAAATCCCGGTGTTATCAAACCGCGGAATTCATTCACCAGGCCGTCACCGGAACACAGGGGGATCAGCATGATATCAATTTTTTCGGACAACGCGAGGTTGGCGGTTTTATTTACGACTTCCCGGAAAAGCCTTGCCCCGTCAGTACCGCTGCAGACTATATCCGACAATATCCAGTATTTTATTCTCTGCCCCGGTTTTGGAAAGCAGGGCAGGGGATATAATCCGGCAATCATTCTTGTGATATGAGACAGCGCCAATAAAGGCACAGGCATTTTGTGAATAATAATTTCCTTCTGAGGGTCCCAGATGCGGCAGCCTGCAAAACTGTTCCCCGACTCAACTGATATGGATGAATAAAAAGACGGTGACTTAATATCGTCACGGTTAAAATACAGAGGCAGATGTCTGTTCCCGGCGTTTATTTTATCCAGGATTATGTTCTCGTCGAACCTGAAATTGTCGACTGTAACTTTCCTTTTCCTGTAGACAGGAAAAGCACTAAACCTGATCCTGTTGATGATAACATAGCCTCTTTTATGTTCACGGCTTAAATTGTCCCTGTCATCAGCCTTTGTCAATACATAAGCCATGGAGACGTCATGATCATTCATCCATCTGATGTTTTCAGAGACCAGGTTGTAAAATCCTTTTTTGTATTTATATCCGTAATCCATCCTGAACCTTACATCGAATTGAGAACAAACCCGGTAAGGTACGCCGTTTAATAAAGTATCCTTTATTCCGCCGCAGCCGGTTCCAACTATCAGCCCGTCGTCTTCCGCGACCAGCACCTGATATTTGTCAAACCGTTTAGCTTTCAGAAAGAAATCCCGCTTATCGTATCCTAACTGAATCAATCCTCCGTGCGAGGTTATCCTTTCCAGTTCGAGAAGCTGCTGGTTGTCTTTTTCAACGGCTTCCCTAATTATCACCATGTTTTACCTCTGAACTTACAAGCCTGAACGTGCCGGAACGGCTGTCCCTTTTAATGTCATCGGTAAAATCGATTTGATAATGTATGTCTTCATCAAACAGTCTGTTGAACTTTGAGACGATGTTGTTTCTTATGATGTCTTCATTGATATCCGTCGATGATACGATCTTAACATGAATCGAATTACGCTGTTTTTGAATTATTTGATATTTTTCAACCCCCTCAATATCAGCGACTAATTCGGTCAGCCTGAAAGGATTAACAGTTCTGCCCGAAGGGGTAATGATCGAGTCGATGATTCTCCCGGCGAGTGTTTCAATAACGTCACCTTTGATACCGCAGCCGCATGTCAGCGTGGATACTTTAGCGAAATCTTTAAGTCCCTCATATCGTATAAGCGGAACCGCGAAATTATTAAGGTCTGTAATTACTACATCGCCTGTTTCACCGGGAGCGGCCGGATTACCGTTCTTCAGGATTTCGAGATAGACATTGTTTAAAAAGACATGTCTGTTTCCACCCGCGGGGCACTGCGCGGCTATCATTCCGGCTTCAGTAGTGAAGTAGGTATCCAGTATCAGACTATGAGGGAAAACCCGCTTCATTCGGTTTATCAGCCCTTTCTCCAGAATTTCCCCTGACGTAAATATATATTTAGGCGAAAATACGGTTTTCTTATTATGGTTGAGATATATCGCGATGTCCTTAAGGACACTTGGGTATGTAAACAGAATGACAGGCTCGAAGGAGTTTATGCTTTTTATGAAATTCTCCGTTCGGTCGTGTATGTCGAATTTCATAAATGATTTTTTACGCATGGACTGCAGAAAATCCGTAAATACGGTCTCTATGGAGCTTTCTCCGAAAAGAAACATGGTCATTATCCTTAAATCTCTTATACCGGACGATCTTTTCAGGAAACTGCCTGCCAGAGAAATATGCGATATGACGGCATCAAAATTCTTGCATAACTTTACCGGTTCGCCGGTAGATCCTGACGAAGCCACAAGAAAACAGTTTTTGCCCGGTTTATATCTTTTATCAACAAGACTGCCGGGGAAATTGTCCTGCAGTTCCCCGCGGGTTAACAGGGGAATCTTTTTTACATCATCCAGAGAGCGAATGTCCTCAGGTTTCAGGCCGATAGAATCAAACCTGTCGCGGTAAAAAGCGGTGTTATGATATGCGGAGTCTATTATCTTCCGAAGTTTATTGAGCTGTGTTTTTTTTCGCTGTTCATAAGTCTTGCGGATATAGAAGAAACCGTTAAAAGCGATCTTGAATGTTTTGATATATTTTGATAGAGAGTTCATCTCCATAAGTCCGGAGGGCGGATTAAACCGTAAGGTGCTTAAATCGGAAGGTTAGAGAGTTAACTAATTCCACTGCCGTATTTTATCCCAAAAATCCTTTTCAGAAAGCCGGCAGCGCGGGGACAGATTTGAGTAAAGATCACTTTCCGTTATGTCCTGCCAGATATCCTGCAGGGGACGCTGGCGTATATTTCCAAAACTGATAGGAGTGAAATCGCAGGGAGTTACGTCTCCGTTGCCCCTCATGTGGATCTGAGACACTCCGGCCGGGCAGCCTTCAGCGGCACACGGATACGCGATGCTTGTGAACATGGTCTGGTGAATGATCCGGGGATATTCGGGCTTTAGATTGTACTTTTCCCTGAAGTCTTTTATGATGTTCGCGTCATCTTTGTCCAGCATGCATCTATGCTGGTTATCCAGTTTGCCCACGGCAATAATATCAAACAGGAATACTTCCAGCACATTAAGTTTTTTTGCCAGTTCCATCATGGAATCAAGTTCACCGCTTTGGATCTTTTCATTTGTGATATAACTGGAAATCCCTGTGAGTATGCCTTTTTCCTGACAGAGCTTGATACCCTGGACAGCTTTTTCGAACAGGCCTTTACGTTTCCTGTTCTTATCGTGCTGCTCAGGGTCAGAGTGGTCCAGGCTGACAAAGACACCGAAAAGCCCGGCCTTCTTAAGTTTAGCAACAGTGTCTTCGTTTAAATATTCTCCGTTTGTAAACATGGCACATGTGCTCCTGGATTTATCCACGCTTTCGATAAGGTCATAGATAGGCTTATAGATAAGGGGTTCACCGCCGGTAAGGACCACACAGGTTGTACCGAGATCTATGGTCTGCTTAATAGCGTCTTTCTGCTCTTCTAAACTGAGCGCATCGCCGTCAAGTTCAACTTTCTTTTTATAGGTAAATGCTGAACAATGTTCGCAGTCGCACTGACAGTTATACGTGACCGCCATGGTTATGAAATGAGGGGTCCTGCTTCCCCATGAGACATCGCCGGATTCCTTTATTTCTGTCTTTTTGTCAGTTACGTTTTTCATTATCATGCGGACGCGTCTTTTTGCCGCCGCGGATCCCAAAGGAGGGCTGAGAAGAGAGAACGCTTTATAACCGTTATCTACCTCAATCAAAGGCTTGTCTTTTATGTAATAATTAGACAGTGATTCACGGTATTTCTCCATATTGTTCCGGATCATACTGCGCTGCCATTTCTTTAACTTGCTGTCCATTTATATATATCCCCCGAAACTGAATATCAAGCTTTGTTTATTGTACAGTTGGTCAATTGATCAAAAAGAAATACTTTATATAATAACAATATTCCAAACAAACTTCTACTTTTTGCCCGGTGTTACCGCGGAATCCAAGGACATCACAGCTCGATTTGATATAAATTGCAAATATTTATTATTATACTGACAGGCAGAAGCATATTAAATTAGCCAGGAGGCTTGAATGGCACAAAACAAAGTTGTAGTGAAATACCAGGACGGTACATTAAAGAAAGGGGAAACGAGGGATTTCCAGCCTAATAAAGAGACCTTTCACCTGAATCAATTGAACGATGAAATACTTACTATTGTTATGGATAAACTCAAGGCAGTTTTTTTTGTAAAAGACTTCACCGGGAACAAAGACTACAATGAGATTTATGATGATGTAGTTGCCGGAGGGGGGAGGAAGGTGCAGGTGAAGTTTTTTGACGGCGAAGTAATGATAGGTTATGCTCAGGTATTCATGCCTAAACGCAGTGGTTTCTTTATTATACCGGCTGATAAAAAAAGCAATAATGAACGTGTCTATATCGTTAATTCAGCAACAGAATCAATAAGGTTTGTATAGTCTGCAGATTATTCTGCGAAACAGCCGGCCATTTTTTACGCAGGAATTCCATCATCTCTTTTCGGCTTGGCTACAAAGGCCCATACCATCGAACTTATCATTATAATGACACCGAGAAAGAATACAACTCTGGCAATAGCCCGGTCATAGTGGAGAATATGCCATTTGCCAAGCAAAGTGTTCCAGTCGTGTATGCCTCCGCCGACCAGGGGAAGAGCCATCAGACGAGAGTCAGCTACGTATTTGCTTATATTCAGGAAATTTTCTCCAAACCAGAAAAGGCAGAATGAGGCTGAAAGATACTCTTTCCTCCTCATAAAATATATGATAAGGATAAAAGGCCACATTAACTGCCCGATGGTGCCCCCCAGAAATGACATGGTTTCGCCGAAGAACATGAACATAAAATGCCCTGTTTCGTGAAAGGGCAGGTTAATATAGTCCAGAAAACACCATGAGGAACGCTTGATCACCATATAAAAAAAGAAGAATGCCATAAGCACGATAATTATATATTTACCGGTTTTGCCGAGCCAGCGGTCTGTTTCATCCACAATTTTCTGATACTCACCGGGATCAGGAGGCACTTCCCGAGATGAGTTGCTGAGAGGCAGATTGCGGACAGGATCGAGCTTGGCAAATACAACGCCGCACTTAAGACATTCCGGGCCTTCTGACTGCTCAAAGCCGCATTTGGGACATTTCACACTATCTTCCATAGTTCTCCCTTATATTTTAAACCAATGAGTGACACGGCTGCAATCAACATGAGGGTTTATTAACCCGCATGCTTTGTTTTAATCTAAAGATAATATGCCTTATAGAGTTGTAAAGAGATCAGTTCTGTCTTCCCTTTGTTTTCTGACGGTAATGTTAGTCATTCTGTCAGCGTGCTCACGTAATAGTGCTGTTGAGGACTACTTCAAAGATCACGGATTATCATATCCGGTTGATGTTTCGAGGTTGGGTGTGCCGGGTATCGAATACGTGGGTATCGGGGAAAGTGAGATGTCGGCAGAAGGGGCAGGCGAGTATGTTAAAGGAGGAATCATTTTCATTAAGGAATATTTCCGGAAGCAGGATGTCAAAGAGATCATGCCCGGCGGGGCGGCTCTGTCCTTAAGCGATCCCGTGCTGTTCAGAGATGAATCTGAAGCAGTTGGATTAATGGTTAAAGTATTAATATTCGGAACCGGGAAACAGGAGAGTAAAAACAGGATCCCCATCAAGTGGCTCGGAATCGGGAAAGAGCTGTGGCAGGCAGAGAATTTCGCGTATTTTTCTCCTGAGGGCTATAACAAATGGAAGTTTAAAGGATGGGTTTATTAGCTCATGGTTCGACAGGCCTGCCTACCGGACAGACAGGCTCACCATCGAGAATTGTTCATAGCTTAGAAAGAGCTGAAGAGAGTGAAACGAATTCCACAGAAATTGCAGATTATTCAGAAGTCCATTATACTACTACCATAAGCAGGGCAATTAAAGAGGTAGAGGAGAAAAACTGATATTTCAAGACTTGCCCCAATTATGCAATTTTGTTGCTTTGTCTGAATTTTTTGGAGTTGTACAATTATTAGGAGGGAACAATGAGCACTTTTAAAGACCGTATTATTCGTGCTGCTAAATTGGATGTTCATCTGTATGAAGAAGTTGAGGCTGACAAGGGGGCAATGATGCAGGCTATGGGGGTTGTTGTTCTCTCCAGCATAGCGGCAGGCGTAGGAAGTATTGGTAAAACAGGGTTTGGCGGGATTTTAGTGGGAACTATTGTGGCACTTATTGGATGGTATATATGGGCTTATTTAACCTACCTTATTGGTACAAAACTTCTTCCAGAGCCGCAAACCAGATCAGACCCGGGTGAGCTGCTGCGAACTATTGGTTTTTCGAGTTCTCCTGGTTTGATTCGGGTATTAGGCATTATCCCGGGGTTAGCAGGTGTGGTTTTCTTCGCTGCCTCTATCTGGATGCTTGTGGCAATGGTGATAGCAGTAAGACAGGCCCTTGATTATACAGGTACGTTACGTGCTGTTGGGGTTTGCGCGATAGGGTGGATCATACAAACATTGATCCTGATAGGGGTAATTGCTATTCTGGGGGGTGCAAGACCTCTCTAAACACTTCTCCCCATAGGAAAGCATTGCCAGAAAGTCCGGAAAGATTTTGTTTTGCTACAAATATTCCTTCATTTGTGGTATATGGGAAATAGTAAAAAATAGTTGACAATTAAATACAAAAGATATATATTAGTATATAAGCATATACTTAAAGGATAAATGCAATAATGAAGAAATCGGCAGACCTGTTCAAACTGCTCTCTGTAGATAAGAGAATAGAAATTATCGAACGCCTGAAAAAAGAAGCTATGAGCGTTAATACATTGGCTGACGCCCTGGGAATAACGCAGTCGGCTGTATCGCAGCATTTGCGGGTGTTAAAAGCTTCCGGGCTTGTCAAAGATGAGAGACGAGGATACTGGATATATTACTCGTTAGATCAGGATGCCCTGGAAAAATGCCGCCAGCGGCTTAATCGTATTTGCAGCTGTGGATGTTCAGGCGGACAGGTAAATATGAAAAAAACACACAGAGTAAGATCAACGGCAAAGTAGGGCATATTTTTTTATCTAATTAATTAAGTAGACACGCAATAACTTAAATGGAAAGGAGGTGACAGCAATGGCAAAAGACATCAAAAAAGAAGAAACAAAAGAAACTCCCGAAGAAAAGAAGACAGAAGTTAAGATCGGGACAAAGCGCACTTGCGGCTGTGGTTGTGATATGCCTATAAAAACAAAATGAAGGACCTGCCGGCTTTCATTTTATGAAACAAAGCGGGTCAATATAATGATGTTGTTTTACCTGTCGTTTGAAAAACTCAGAAACTGAGTTTAAAAAATAGGCAAATCTTTAATCAAGAGAGCGGGTGGATCGTATTAAATTAATCTGCCCGCTCTATCCAAAATATGCGGGAGGGTAAAATGAGAGAGTTGATATTGATAGCCTTTTATTGGCTGCATCTCTTAGCGACGGTTATATGGATCGGTGGAATTACCTTTATACTTTTTATTGCGATACCGTCTTCGAAGCAGGTTTTGGGTGCGGAAGCCGGGAAGCTAATGGGTGAAATTTCTAAACGATTTACCCCGTTAGCAAACTACAGTATAATTTTTTTGATTGTTACGGGGCTTGCATTAACACGGTTTAATAAACACGTTTCAGAAACCGGCGTTTTCGATAATACCCAAACCTCAGGTTTAATTTTGAAGCATATTGTGGTATTAGGAATGGTTGCTGTGCATTTTTATAGGGGATCAATACTAAGTCTGAAAATAGTCAAGACAACATCTGTCGATAAAAAAGCAGCTCTGCAAAAATTGTCCCTTAATTTAGTCAAAGTAAATTTCGCTTTAGGGTTGCTGGTATTACTGCTAAGCAGTTTTATAGCTGTTATAATATGAAAATGTTTAATTATTTCATGGAAGTCTGCTGACTCCTCATAAAATTGGGCCTGATGCCAGCGAATGTGTTATATGCTTTAGTTGTCCATTGCCAATAGTCTCCGCATGTGAATCAATCATCTCTTTTTTGAAAATATCTGTAGAAACTACTTTAAAATGCTGCTAAACTTATTCATAGGGAAGAACCGTACAGCGGCAGGCTGATGTTGTCCTGCAAAAGTCAATCCGGGAGGGCTTCGGCCTGACGGTTGCCGGGGCCATGTGGAAGGGAAAGCCGGTTATCGGGGGGAATGTCGGAGGGATCCGTTATCAGATCGAGAATGGAGTAAACGGTTTTCTTGTTTCCTCCATTAAAGAAACGGCAGACAGGATCATACAATTACTGAAAGATAAAAGGCTGCGTGAGCGGCTTGGAAACAATGCAAAGGAAAGTGTGAGGAAAAATTTCCTGCTGACACGAGAAGTAGAACAATATCTTGACCTGTTCAACTCAATTGAGCCAATTTTTAGCGTGAAATATCGAACTGCCGATACCGGATAGATACTTTTACAAACAAGACAGTCCGGGCTAAGCCGATTGAGCACAGGAAATGTATAGCCAAATCCGGGCATACATCATTTCAATTAAAATGGCAGGAGGGAATAATGCCAAAGACAACAGATGATTATAAAAATATTTCCATCGCAGAAACATTAAAAAAGCTGCATACCGACGGGGATAATGGCTTATCTGCTGCAGAGGCGCAAAAGAGGCTTGCCGAGTATGGATACAACGAGATCGAAGAAAAGGAAGAAGCGCTCTGGCACCGTATCTTGCGCCGTTTCTGGGGGCCCATCCCGGGGATGATCGAGGTGGCGGCTGTCCTTTCTGCGATTGTGCAGAAGTGGGAAGATTTCATCATCATCACCATTATGTTGCTGGTGAACGCCTTTTTGGACTTCTTCCAGGAGCACCGTGCCTTAAACGCACTGAAGGCGCTGAAGCAACGGCTGGCCAACGAGGTATTGGCCCGGCGTGACGGCGCTTTCAAAATAATACCGGCGCGCGAACTTGTGCCCGGCGACATCATCAAGCTCAAGATCGGAGACATTGTGCCTGCTGACGTGCAGCTGTTGCAGGGCGACTACCTGCTTATTGATCAGGCGGCGCTGACCGGTGAATCCCTGCCCGTAAGCAAAAAGATCAACGAAGTGGCCTACGCCAACACCATCGTCAAACAGGGCGAAATGCTGGCGCTGGTGGTCAATACCGGCATGCACACCAATTTTTCCAGCGTGGTGTCGCTGGTGGTCAGGGCCAGTCTGAAAGAGCGCAGCCATTTCCAGAAAATGGTGATCCAGATCGGCAATTTCCTGATCCTGATTACAATCGTCCTGGTATTGTTGATCGTGATGGTAGCCTTGTTCCGCCACGAGAACTTTATGGAGATAGCCCGTTTTGCCCTGGTACTCGCCGTTGCCGCTATACCAGTTGCATTGCCAGCTGTGCTTTCTGTGACCATGGCTGTAGGTGCGCTGAATCTGGCGAAGCGCAAGGCCATTGTCAGCCGCCTGACAGCCATCGAGGAGCTGGCGGGCGTGGACATATTCTGCTCTGACAAGACAGGCACACTTACCATGAATGAGATGC
>CAZNPC010000023.1:0-26257 GCA_964574765.1 uncultured Nitrospirales bacterium
ACAAACTCTATACGACACCTTATAAAGAAAAACGTTATCAGTATTAAGCACGGCCCTTAAATTATGAAGCTAAAACAAAATTTAATTAATCGTCGATTATAGCAAATGACGCAGTGAGTTTAAGCGAATGAATATAATTAATATAAACTCATTACATTTCTGCTCCTTCTTAGGAGTAACTATTTCGGAGACAGACTTTTCTGTCTTGATGCTTCAGTTCTACGCACAGGTGATCGGCTTATTTTCCACCCAATTAATTATATCTTCGACCATTGCTTCTATAGTGGCCCGGGCCGGCATAATGCTCACTGTAAGCCCCGCTTTTTTGACCGCCTCTGCAGTTACCGGCCCTATGACGGCAATCGCAACTCCATCCAGGAGATCAAGGGCATCATTGTCGACAATTGACATGAAATTATTAAAAGTCGCCGCGCTTGTAAACGTAGCAACAGAGATCTTCCCCTCTTTCAGGAACCGCTTCAACCTTTTCCCTTGCATTTCCGGTTTCGCCGTCCTGTAAGCGGTCACAACATCTATCTCTCCTCCCATTTCCCTTACCTTCTCAGGAAAAACCTCCCTGGCGGTCTCAGCTCGGGGCAAAAGGATCTTAATGCCTTTTAGTCTGTGCTCTGCCTGCCCGCCGGTTGTCTGGAGGGTGTTCTGTGTTCTGTGTTCTGATATAAATGCCTCTACGAGTCCTTCGGCGTTAAATTTCTCAGGCATCAGATCAACATTAATACCGTATTTTTTTAAGGCAGATGCGGTCTTTGATCCAACCGCACATATCTTTATGCCTTTCAGGTCTCTTATATCCCTTTCTTTCTCTAACAGCCTGCTAAAGAAGTACTTGACTCCGTTCGCGCTCGTAAGCACAATCCAATGATATATCTCTATTCTGTCAATAGCATTGTCAAGATCGTCCCAGGTTTCTGGAGGCACGATCTGAATCGTTGGAAACTCAATAACCTCAGCGCCCAGATCTTCCAGCGGCCAGAAACCGACCGAATGCTCTCTCGTGACCAGAACCCTATGGCCGAACAAAGGTTTATTCTCATACCACTTAAGTTTATCTCTCAACTTGACCACATCGCCCACTACCATTACAGCAGGAGGCCTGATATCTTCTTCTTTTACCATCCTTGCTATATTATTCAGGTCGCTGACAATTGTTCTCTGGTCCGCCCTTGTGCCCCACCTGATAACCGCTACGGATGTCTCAGGTTTTCTTCCGTTTTCAATAAGCTTTCTACAGACTTCTTCAATATTCTTAACAGTCATAAGGAATACTATTGTCCCTACCCCGGTTGCCAGTTTTGTCCAGTCTATGGAACTTTCTTTTTTTGTCACATCCTCATATCCCGGAACCACCGCGAATGAGGATGAATAAAGCCTGTGTGTAAGAGGAATTCCAGCGTATGCAGGAGCCGCGACAGCTGAACTTACGCCTGGAACTACTTCAAATTCAATCCCTTCCCCGGCAAGGGCCTCAGCCTCTTCCCCGCCCCTGCCGAAAACAAACGGATCTCCGCCTTTGAGACGGCATATCTTCTTACCCTGCTTTGCTTTTTCAATTAATGTCCGGTTAATCTCTTCCTGTGTCATATGGTGCTGTCCGCCGCGCTTGCCGGCATATATGAACTCAGCATCATGATTAATATAGTTAAGAACCTGGGCATTCAAGTGAAAATCATATATCACAACCTGGGCAGTCTGAAGGCATTTCAGTCCCTTCACTGTAAGAAGCCCGATATCACCCGGGCCGGCACCTACTATATAGACTTTACCTTTCATATATTCACCATAAAAACCTCATTAATGATAACATAATCGTGCTTCCGCGGGCACTTTCGAAATCTCTCTGTTGGACCGGAAAAATACTGCATCAGATTTCGTGAAATAACCTCTGTTAAAGTTGTAAAATATAAGATAGAGGTATTTAGGCTTACAAATACGGATTACACAGTTAATAATTAAAGGATCAGAATGGCAAAGTCATGCTGTGCCCCCAGAGAAGAACGGGTTAAGAAATACAATCTTGATGAATGGAAGGTTGACGAAACCGGATTAAAGGCTTTTAAGCCTGATGATATTCTCTACTGCCCGCCGTATATCCTTAAAAAGAAAAAAGGCGTCAACCTTCTGATAGACCCGGAATCACCTAATTGGATAAGTGTAAACCGCACAGGCGCGGAGATCCTGAAAATGTGCGACGGCAAAAACACGCTTTCTGACATCCAGAATGCGATAAGCGCAAAATATAAAAAATCCGATAGTCAGCAGTTCATGCCCGAAGTATCAGATTTCCTGAGTTCTGCGGAATTGCTTGAGTTTGTATCTGAATCACCGTTCAAACGGCCTGAGTATCCCGGCAGAAACAGCGTAATAAAGCCGGGCAAGCTTGAGGAACTCTGGATCTATACGACACTGGCGTGCAACCTCAGGTGCAAACACTGCCTTGTCAGCGCCGGCAAAGAACTTGAAGATGAACTGTCCACAGACGAGATAAAAAAACTCGTTGACGATGCGATTGGACTCGGCGTTAAAAGGTTCTATATAACCGGCGGAGAGCCTTTTATAAAAGATGATATTTTTGAGCTTATCAGATACATAACAAAAAACAAGGACCGTGAACTTATCATACTTACCAATGCCACGCTTTTTGATGATAATAAAATTAAGGCCCTGGGGAAACTGAAAAGCCCTAAACTTATGCTCCAGGTAAGCCTGGAAGGGCCTGATGCCGGAATCCACGACAGGCTGAGGGGCAAGGGAAATTTCAACAAAACCATAGAAGGGATAAAAAAACTTGTCAAGATCGGCATAACACCCATCGTCTCGACAGCCCTGAGTAAATACAATGAAGATCGCATCAGGGACACTTCCGGACTCCTGTCAAAACTGGGAGTCAGGGAACACAATATACTCTGGATGCATACAAAAGGCCGCGGGGCAAAGAATGCAGATGACCTGTATGTGCCGGCCGAAAAAATAACCCCCATTATGAAAGACCTTAAAAAAATATACAAGGAACAGGAAATTATTTTTGACAATGTCGAATCATTAAGGGCCAGGGCGAGGGCCAAACGCGGAAGAAAGAACGACCTGTGCAATAACTGCTATGCCAAGATCTGCATCAATTCGGACGGTCATGTCTACCCATGCGCATCACTGAACGCGGACAGTAACTTTGATGCCGGTTCGATAAGGGAAAGGCCTTTAAAAGATATATGGCTGAACTCGCCGGTTATGGAAAAATGCCGCGGAAACAGTGTTCAGAATAAACCTGAATGCAGGTCCTGTTACCTCGAATACTTCTGCGGCGGCGGGTGTACTTCTCACAGCTATTATGCAAGCGACGCCGATACGGGCAACGGCTCCGTTAATGCCCTTGACCCGTACTGCTCTACATATAAGACACTATTTGAAGACCTGCTGTGGGAACTGGCGGCCGAAGGTGTACCAGCTCAAAACAATAAGGGATATACAGTGCCTCTTGTTTTTAACGCCATGGACTCTAAACTCCCGGCCCGTCTGGACAGCGGAATTAAATCGACTGACAATGCATTTGAAGTCGGGTGCTACCATTGCTCATGTGTGCTGTCAGTAGATGTCGAAGATGACGAGGAGGTCTGTAAACCTGAGATAAAAGGGCATGTAACAAAGACCGTAAAGAAAAAGTTCGCAAAGGCGGCTCATGACCCGGTCAAGGACTATTACTGCCCGACAGGCTATGACCCGAAAGACCTTGAGCACATTCCGGATGAGGTCCTTCAGGTCTCTTACGGATGCGGCAACCCCGCGGCACTGTCAGACATAAAAGAGGGTGAGACAATTGTGGACCTCGGAGCAGGCGGCGGGATCGACTGTTTTATAGCGGCGAAAAAACTGGGCAGGAAAGGCCGTATCATAGGCATAGACATGACCGATGAAATGATCGGAACAGCTGCGGCCTCTGCAGAGAAAGTGGCAAAAGTCCTGGGTTACAACGTTGTTGAGTTCAGAACAGGAAATATAATGAACCTTCCTGTCGGCGATAATTCCGCTGATCTCGTAATATCCAACTGCGTCATTAATCTCACCGAGAATAAAACAAAAGTGCTTGATGAGATATTCAGGATATTGAAGCCGGGCGGACGTTTTATAATTTCCGATATTGTATCAGACAAACCTGTCCCTGGCTACATGAAAAGAGACAAAGAGCTGTGGAACGCGTGTCTTTCAGGAGCTCTGACTGACAGGAGATTCATAGCTGCGGCGGAGAGCGCCGGATTCCCTCATGTTCAGTTAACAAAAAACTACCTCTATAAAAAAGTGGATTTCGTCAGTTTCCATTCGATAACCATAAAGGCATCAAAACCCGGTAAAGCATAATGCGAATGCTGCTGATCACAGTTTGCCGTGCTTGGGCGGCATTATGATAGTTCATTTGCACGGGCGGAGAATAACTTAAAATCACAGATATTTTATAATAACAGCCTGAAGTATCCGCACCTTCGGACTATAAAAATAACTATGAGAGTAACTTTAATTAATTCACAGGTTTTGGACGGCAACAATGTTGTTCCTCCGCTGGGGCTGATGTACATTGCCGCTGTTCTGGAAAAGGCAGGGCATGATGTTCAGCTATACGATGCAGACCCTGAATACCAGGATACCATTGTCAGCGAAATTAAGGATTTCAAACCTGATCTGATCGGTTTGAGTTTTTTGACTGTAGGTTATCAGAGGGCGTTTAACTTCATAAAACTTCTCAAAAAGGAACTGCCTGAAGTTACTTATTGCGCCGGAGGCGTTCATACAACTGTAAAACCTCTTGAAACAATAAATGCGTTCGAGGTTGATTTTATTATAGTCGGTGAAGGTGAGGATACCGCGGTTGAAGTTTGTGACCGGTTGGAGAAAAAAGAGGGACTTGCCGGTGTAAAAGGCGTTATGTACCGCGATAACGGCAAAGTAGTGGATAACGGCCCCAGAGACCTTATTAGAGACCTGGATTCCATCCCTTTTCCGGCGCGCCATTTGATCGATATGTCTCCATATCTTAAGCCCCCGGGCATCATTAGAGGCTACGCAGACAAAAACCAGACAACGATCGTTACCAGCAGAGGCTGTCCATTTAAATGCATTTATTGCGGCAGTCATAATATTTTCGGAAGGAAGACACGAAGGCGTTCCGTGAAAAACGTGATTGATGAAATTGAGCATCTTGACAGGTCATACGGAATCAGGGGCATTTATTTCTGTGATGACACGTTCACTCTCAGCGCCAAATGGGTCAGGGAATACTGTGAAGAATTGAAAAAGAGAGACCTGAAAACTAAATGGGCCTGCCAGTCGCGTGTAGACCAGACAGATGAAGATCTTATGCGTCTGATGAAAGATTCAGGGCTAGTTCAGCTTGATTTTGGTGTAGAAAGCGGTTCCGAGAAGATCCTTAAGGTGCTGGGCAAAGGCGGCCACGGTGACAGGACAGAACAGATCAAACGCTCTTTTGATCTTTGCAAAAAACTTGATATACGGACTCTCGCTACATTTATAATCGGCAACCCTGAAGAAACCAGGGAAGATATTGATCTGACTTTCAACCTGGCCAAAGAGATCAAAGCAGACTACACGGCCTTTTATTTTCTTACTCCTTATCCCGGCACAGACATATATGACATGGCAATCAAAAAAGGATGGCTGGACCCGGACCTGCCGTTTTCAGAAATATGGGCTCACCGGCAGCCGGAACTGCCCCTGATGGCTATTACTTTCGGCAAAGAGGAATTAAGAGACATTCGACGGCATCTTCAAAACCGCTTCTTTGCCCGGAACTATCTCCGAAGTTCCGGGAATATCAGCTTCTATTCTATTCTGATATCCATACTGTTCAGACACCCGAAAGTATTCCTTGACGCGTTTCGCAAACTTATCAGGACAAGAAGAATAGATTATGTGGTTGAAGTGCTTAACGCAGAATACTGGCGCATGAAGAAATACGAAGGCAAAGGATAATTACCCGGCCTGCGGACCTGAAGCCTTCTCTTCTCTCTTTCTATATCTGGTTACAACAGCGTAAACAACAAAATAACTGGCAATCGCAGATACCGTTCCAACTGCAAACGTACCAACAAAAAAAGGGATTATAAGGTCTTTAAGGTCTTTCATCAGGGCCATAAATGTTATATCGACCCAGTCTATATCAGGCAGGAGCTTTTGCATTCCAATCATCCTGGCCCCAACCCACAAGCTGAAAGAATAAATCGGAATAAAAGTCCATGGGTTTGTAATACATACTCCGACAATAGCAACAAACCTGTTCAACCTCATAAGCCAGGCCATAAAAAAAGCCCCGATCGTATGTATGCCGAGCAAAGGCGACATCCCCCAGAACACTCCAATGGCGAACGACATGGCAATGGAGCGGGGGCTGTCTTTTATTTCCAGTATGCTTCTGAGTTTATCGCGGTAACTCATATCTAATATAAATTTAAAATTATCAATGTAAAATTAGCAGTTAACAATGATTGAAAAAATTTTGCGATGCTAATTGTTAATTTTGTCCGTCTCGCTCGCCTCGGGGCGAAGCAACGGGCCGAGATCCGTAAAGGCGGACATTTTGCAATATAAGGGCTCTTGAGCCCTTATTTAAAGTGTTCATACCCTTCCGCTTTAAAAGGGACCCTTTTCCCTTTATCAGAAAGAAACCTTCCCTTTTTACTGATCTCGCCTATTCGTACGGCGCCGGGCCTTGTTTTTTGAGGCGATGTAAATAATAAAACATAGTCTTCCCCTCCACGCAGCGCAAAATCCATGGGATCTTCGCCAATATTTGCGGAAACACGGGCAAGTTCCCTGGATACCGGCATTTTACCCAGGTCGACAATTGCGCCTACTTTACTCTCATCGCATATGTGACTTAAGTCAATCAGTAACCCATCGCTGACGTCTATCATTGCTGTTACGCCTGAGGTTCTCTTCAACGCGGCAGGCTCAGGCATCAGATGTTTTTTGACAAGTTTCCCTGATCCTGCAGGCATCCTGCCTTTCCATTTCTTTCTTAACAGCCTGAGGCCCATAGCGGAATCACCCAGTGTCCCCGTAACAAATATATTGTCACCGCGCCGGGCACCCGAACGGGTTATTACACTGCCTGCACGGCCGAGAAGCGTCCCTGCCAGAACAACCCCCTGTTTTGAAGAACTTGTATCTCCGCCAACTACAGATATACCGAATTTCTTCGCTATCTTCATTACCCCGGAATACAGTTCCCTGACACTTCGCACGTCACAGTCCCCGGGGACCGCCACATCCAGAAGAAAATATTCAGGGGTTCCGCCCATTGCAAATATATCACTTATGTTGACAGCAAGTATCTTATACCCCAGTTGATGAAACGACGAGTATGAAAGATCAAAATGAACACCTTCAAGCATCATATCAGACGTGATCAGTGTTTTGCCAGCCGGACAATCTATTGCCGCCGCGTCATCCCCAATTCCTTTTAGTACCCTGGGAGACAGGTCAGCACATTTAGAACGCAGCTTCTTTATAAGATCGAATTCACCCGACTGCGACACCAGCCTGCCCGTTTCGCAGCGAGGCGAGCCTGCAGACAGGGACGACTTTCTTCTATTGCCGGAGACATACTTCATATTTATACATTGAATACTGAAAGGGTTCTACTGAGATAAAACTGCAATTCGTTATCTGCCGGGTACCATTAAAAAAATAACATCCGTAATAAAAAATCGCTCTATCAATGCACCCTGGGCTTTCTGGGTTTTCCTTTAAGTGCAACCCGAAGCACCTCATCCATAGTGTCCACGGGAATGAACTCCATATCTTTTTTCACATACTTGGGAATATCCTCCAGATCCTTTTCATTTCTTTTTGGTATGATCACCCTGTTTATACCCAGCCTCTTGGCCGCAAGCGTCTTTTCCTTAAGTCCTCCAATAGGAAGCACCCTTCCGCGAAGCGTTACTTCACCGGTCATTGCCGAACTTTTCCTGACCGGCCTGCCCGTAAACGCCGAGGCAATAGCCGTGGCCATGGTTATACCAGCTGACGGGCCGTCCTTTGGGATCGCACCGGCCGGAACATGTATATGAATGTCGTTTTTTGAAAAAAGGTCGTTGCTTATGTCCAGTGACTTAGCCTTTGATCTTATATAACTGAGAGCGGCATGAGCCGACTCTTTCATTACATCTCCGAGCTGTCCTGTAAGCATAATGCCTCCCTTGCCCTTCATTATGCTTGCCTCAATATAGATTATGTCCCCGCCTGCTTCGGTCCACGCAAGACCTGTTGATACGCCGACTTCGTCTGTCTTTATTTCTTCCTCAGGAAGAAACTTGGGAACCCCAAGATATTTCGACAGATTATTTGACGAAATATGGTAGGTTTTCAGTTTCCCTTCCGCGATCTTTCTTGCTACCTTACGGCACAGGTTAGCTATCTCGCGTTCAAGGTTTCTGACCCCGGCTTCCCGTGTATACTGCGTGATGGCCTGCAATACAGCGCTGTCATTGATCTTTATATCTTTAATGGTAATACCGTGTTCATCAAGCTGTTTGGGGATAAGAAAATTCCTGGCTATCCCGACTTTTTCCTCAGCCGTGTATCCTGAAAGGTAAATTATCTCCATCCTGTCACGCAGTGGAGACGGAATAGGATCTATAAGGTTTGCTGTCGTAATAAACATTACATTGCTCAGATCAAAGGGAACTCCCAGGTAGTGGTCAACAAAAGCAAAGTTCTGCTCCGGGTCAAGCACCTCGAGCAGCGCTGAAGCCGGGTCTCCCCTGAAATCCATACCTATCTTGTCAACTTCATCAAGCATAAATACAGGATTGTTTTTATCAGCTGTTTTAATGCCCTGAATTATCCGCCCCGGCATGGCTCCAACATAGGTCCGTCGATGCCCTCTTATCTCTGCTTCGTCCCTCATTCCTCCGAGCGACATTCTATAAAATTCTCTTCCCATGGCCCGCGCAATAGACTTGCCAAGAGACGTCTTGCCGACACCCGGCGGACCCACAAAACAGAGGATAGGACCCTTCATTTTATCCTTGAGTTTCCTGACCCCGAGGTATTCAAGAATTCTCTCCTTTACGCGCTCAAGGTCATAGTGATCATCATCAAGCACTTTTTTAGCCTTTTTCAGATCCAGCTTGTCTTTAGTGCTTTTTGACCATGGCAGTTCGACAAGCCAGTCAATATAAGTCCTGATAGTCCCTGCCTCAGCGCTGTCAGGATGCATTTTCTCAAGCCGCTTGAGCTGTTTCCCGGCTTCTTTTTCCACCTTTTCAGGCATTTTGGATTTTGTGATCTTTTCTCTTAATTCACTGATCTCCTCTGTGCGCTCATCTATCTCCCCGAGCTCTTTTTGTATCGCCTTCAGCTGTTCTCTCAGGAAATACTCCCTCTGAGACTTATCGATCTCGCCTTTAGCGTCCGACTGGATCTTCTGCTGAACGAGAAGCAGTTCCACTTCTCTGCTAAGAATTTCGCTTATTTTCTGGAGACGTTTGACAGGCTCTGTTATCTCCAGTATCTCCTGGGCGTGCTCCGCTCTTAATCCAAGACTTGACGCAACAAGGTCTGCAAGTTTCCCGGGATCCTCAACATTCTCTATGAGCACCATTATGTCGGGCAGAAGCGACTTGCCAAGGGCAACTGATTTGTCCATCTGCTCTTTAACATTGCGCATGAGGGCCTCAACTTCAATAGTCATATCTGCGGCCTTTTCGTCCTCGATCTTTTCAATATCTCCGACGTAAAACGGTTCCGTCTGTGTGTAGTTAAGGACTCTTGCCTTGGCAATTCCCTGGACAAGCACCTTAAGCCTCCCATCAGGTATCTTCAGTATTCTCAGGATTGTTCCGACAGTACCCACAGTGTAAAGTTCATCTGTTGTCGGTTCTTCAATGTTCACATCTTTTTGCGTAACAAGAAGGATCATCTTGTCGCCGGCGGCGGCCTCGTCTATTGCCTTGATCGAAACCTCTCTTCCCACAAACAGAGGCAGTATCATATATGGAAAAATAACTATGTCCCTGACCGGCAGCACTGGTAAAGATGTCGGGATTTCTATTTCACGTTCTTCTTTAGCATCTACGTTAGCCATTACTTCTCCTTTTTTATTTAATATTCCGCACTAAAGATGACAGGTACTTTTTGAACTCGTTCTTCATCTTGGGATGTTTCAATGCCAGTTCCACGTTAGCCTTCAGATATCCTATCTTGTCTCCGGCATCATAACGCTTCCCCTCAAAAAGATACCCATATACTGGCACACTATTATTTATAAGTGTCTTTATTGAATCAGTCAACTGCATTTCTCCACCCTTTCCAAGCGGTGTAGTTTCTATCGAATCAAATATTTCCGGAGTTAGTATATATCTGCCTATAATGGCAATATCAGACGGGGACTGGGACGGCTTTGGTTTTTCTATCATATCAGTTATTTTAAAAATATTCTTATCCACTTCTTTACCGGCTATAATCCCGTATCGGTGAATTTCCGCCCTCGGCACCCTTTGAAGGGCAAGTACTGTAGACTGTCGTTGCTCGTAGAGTTTCATCATATCGCCAAGCAGATCTTCATCCGGGTCAATAACATCATCACTCAATATGACCGCAAATGACTCATTCCTCACAAACGGCTTGGAACACAGGATTGCGTGGCCGAGTCCCAGAGGGGCTTTCTGCCTTATATACGCAAAGTGAAAATGGTTCAGCTGTTTGATTTCCTCAAGCAGTGCCTGTTTCCCTTTCTTTTTAAGATTCTCTTCAAGTTCCCAGGCAGAGTCAAAATGGTCCTCAATAGCCCTTTTAGTTTTTCCCGTAATGATCAGGTATTCTGTTATCCCGAATTTTTCAGCCTCTTCAACAGCGTACTGAATCATAGGCTTGTCCACAATAGGAAGCATCTCTTTTGAAGACGCTTTTGTCGCCGGCAGAAACCGTGTGCCAAGGCCTGCCGCCGGAAATACTGCTTTTCTGATCTTCCTGTTCACGTAACAGCTTCCTCCAGCAAATTAAGTAGATTTAATAAATACAGGCAAAAACTAATTTTTCGATATTATAACAATACTTAACACCTGAATGACTGACGTCAAATCCAGGCATTTCTCTGCTAAGACATATTTTAGCATGATACAGAAGTTATTAAAAGGGGCGGCTCAACGCCCCGGTATATTATTGTTTCATGTTGACAAGTTTTCGCTTTCAAAGGATAATTATATCGTAAATCAGCAGTGAACGTAAGAATTGATCAGTTCAATTGCAAATAATGAGAACCCCTATTAAAACACCAGGAGTTTTTTCATGAGCCTTCGAGCGTTACTGGATCTGGAGCTTAAGAATGCCGAAGAGATAAGAAACCTTTTTTATGAAGAGGGCTTTGACGTTGAAGACCTGCCTGATAAGGAACATCTCCTCGATAAAGTATCCAGAGGAAATTATGAGCTTTTCGTGATCAAAGACCCCTGCAGTCCTTCCACAAGTTCGGCATTAACAAAGATCAAGGAACTGGACCCGCGCATAGAAGTTATATGCATAAGGGACCGGCATGACGAAGAGTTAGCTATCGAAGCGATCAAAAGCGGGGCAACGGCCTGCTTTGACGAGTCGGTCTCCATAATGATACTGAAGGATGTGATAAAAAAAATAAAGAGGGTACATGACTACCGCAGGGAAACACATCTGATAGAATCAGCGCTCAATGACAAATACGTCTTTGCCAACATTGTAAGCAGAAGTTCGGCCATGCTCGATATTCTCTCCCTTATAAACCGTATAGCGCCGTATTACCGCACAATGCTGGTCACAGGAGATACAGGAACCGGCAAGGAACTGCTGGCAAAGGCTGTTCATAAACTGAGTCCCTTTTCAAAAGAGCCTTTTCTTGCTTTCAATTGCAGCGGATTTGTAGAGACACTTATTGAAAGTGAGCTTTTCGGCCATGTGAAAGGCGCTTTTACCGGCGCTGTGTCCGACAAAAAGGGACTGTTTGAGGCCGCTGGTTCCGGCACTGTGTTCCTTGACGAGATAGGGACAATGCCACAGAGCTTTCAATCGCATCTCTTAAGGGTCCTGCAGGACGGTGAGTTCAGACGCGTCGGAAGCGCAAAACCAATGAAGGCAAACTGCAGGGTCATTGCAGCAGCCGGCACTGACCTGCGTGAAAAAGTGAAAAAGGGGCTTTTCAGGGAGGACCTTTATTTCAGGCTTGCCGTAGTCACCATTAAACTGCCGCCTTTAAAAGAGAGAAAAGAGGATATCCCCCTGTTATTCCGTTTCTTTTTGAACCGCTTAAATAAAAAGATAGGGAAAAATGTTTTAGGCTTATCAAGGCCTGTACAGAATCTTCTCATGTCCTATGACTGGCCCGGTAACATAAGAGAACTTGAGAATTTAATTGAAAGGGCCATACTTGTTACTACTGCGAACTTTATCAGAGTTGAGGACCTGCCCCCATATATCAAAACTCTGAAACCTCAGGTATTAACAACTCTTTCTCTTGACGACATAGAAAAAAACCATATCCAGCGCGTTCTTTTAACTACTGGCAACAACAAGACAAAGGCCGCGGCAATACTGGGTTTAAGCAGAAGGTCGCTTCTTAGAAGAATCCAGAAATACGGTCTTGATAAAATGTAGGGATAAATCCCTGCCTTTTTCATCTAACTGCTCTTCATTCCTGCAACTCTCTAAAAAATAGTTCAAAAACAACATTTTCACACCTATTAGTCATTTCTGCGCTTGACAGGCTCTTTATTTTACACTATCTTTTAATTATAGATAGTATCCTAATGAGATAAAGCAAAAAACAACGCTTGCAATATAATATTACACTCTATCAATCAATAGCAAAGATATTTTTTGAATGTGCGTATGCGCCCGCTTATAACCAAAAACGCCCACACCAAAACAGAAGGTTTTCTATGGAAATATGCCAAAAACGCCCACCTTGTTATGGATAATTGGAAATAACATTTATAAATCAACACGTTATAGCCTGGCTCGAAAATCGCTATAAATAGGGTAGAGGTTAACATGAAAAAAATACTATACATAATGGTCTCTATGCTGATCATATCAGTTGGAAATGCTTTTGCCGAAAGCAGCACAGCAGTTGTGTCAGTAAGCGCAAATGTACTGCCAAATGCAGAGTTTAGCGTGCTTCATCAGGAAACTCAATTGACCATAACTCATGAAGACATAAACAAAGGGTTCGTAGATATCAGCGGGGCGATGATCATTTCAGTTAAGACCAACTCAGAAAATGGCTATTTATTGAGCTTTTATGCTGAGAGCAGTAAGTTAAAAGGAATAAACGTAATAAGCGGGAGTAATACCTATAATCTCTCTGTATCAGGCGGGGAAGTGCATATGCCATATGAGGGACCGGGTCACGTCACCAAAAAACTCGGTTTCAGGATTGATCTGTCTGAAGATTCCGTACCAGGGACATACAAGTGGCCTGTTGCAATAATGATAAGTTCAATGTAATTGTTTTTAGCTGGCAACGCTCAACAACAGACCTTTTACAGCTCAATAATTGAACAGCCGCAGTGATAAAAAATTGCGTAATCAACGCGCAAAAATACACACTTTTTACCCTGGCTGCAAAATAAATTTTTTAAATTCAGAGAGTTGCCCTCATAATTTACTCTTTAGCGGCCCGCGCTAAATTTCTGGCATTTAACTTGCGTCCTATAAATACAGGTGACAGCGATGAGAGAAACAACATTTCAGAAACACAAAAATTCGACAAATAAAAAAAGAATCGGAGGAGGAAAGATGAAGAGATTAGTCATAATGCTCATGACAGCAGCGATTATATTGTCTGCCGGCGTAGTAATGGCAGCAACAGACACCAGCTCACTTAATGTGCTGGCGAATTGTATTGACGTTTGCAGGATCTCAAGTACCACAGATGTGGATTTTGGCACATATGATCCAACAGACCCTGTTGCTGACACCGACGGTCAGGGCAGTGTCACCTTCCGTTGCACAAAAGGCTCAAGCTATGGGGTCTATATAGTCAGAACTAATGTGATGAGCGGCCCGGACACACTGAACTATGAGCTCTACTCAGACGCCCCCAGAACAGTCGTGTTCCCGAGCGCTTCAGTAGGTACACCTGATACATCAGCTGGTATCGCACCTATGACAAGACAAATATATGGTACGATCCCCGCACTGCAGGATGCCGCGGCTGGTGCATATAGTGAGTCAGTGACTGCCACAGTCGAGTACTAAAAAACCCGGATATAGTCCGATAACAAACGGGGCATCTGAACGGATGCTCCGTTCGTTTATATAATCGGGATTGAATTCTTCTTTGATAACAACTATCATATGTTATATGCGAAAAAATACATTTATATCTCTGCTGCCAGCCATTATTTGCCTTTTTGTATTCACCGCCCTGCTGCCTGAAAGTACTTTTTCAGCAAATCTCTCCATAAGCCCTACCCGGGTTTTTTTTGACGGTCAACGTAAAATAGACTTACTTACATTAAAAAATGCGTCTGAGGAAGAACTTATCGTGCAGTTAAGGGCATACAAATGGGAACAGGATAAAGAAGGTAAAGACGTCTATATCCCCACAAAGGATTTAATTTTTTTCCCGAAAATTTTCAAAATTCAGAAGGATGAAAAAAAGATAATAAGGCTCGGAACTACATTCCCACTAGGCAGACTTGAAAAGACATACAGGCTTTATATAGAGGAAGTGCCGGGGCCGCGAACAGTTGAAACAACAACAGTAAGAATCCTCTTAAGGATAGGGGTCCCGGTATTCATTTCGCCCCTCAAGACCGAGACAAAAGCAGCCATAGAAAAAGCCGCACTGATAAAAGGCCGTCTGTTTATCACCTTAAAAAACCAGGGGAACAGCCATTTTATTATAAAAACAGTGAAAGTGAACGGGACCGACGCTGGCGGTAAAGAGACATTCAATACTGAAATAGGGGGATGGTATCTACTTGGCGGGAACTCGAAGGTCTTTACTATTGATCTACCTGCTGATACTTGTCCGGACACAAAAACACTCAATATCGATATTAATACCGACAAACTTTCCTTAAATGAGAAACTTGATATTTCCAGGAAGATGTGCGCTCCATAGCATCTTCCTGGGAGTCTTAATCCTATCTCTCATCTCCAATGTCAATGTGGTGCTGTCTCAGGAGGCCGCAATCCTGAAACTGATATTAAATGAAGAAGACAAAGGCGAGTTCTTCTTAATACTGGCGCCGGACAGTGACATATGGATAAAAAGGGATGACCTTGATAATATGGAACTTAAAGAAAATTTGGGCCGGGATGTTAAGTATGACGGCGGTACGTATGTCTCATTAAGGTCGATCCCGGGGCTTGAATTCCGGATCGATGAAAAAGCGGTGGCCCTGCTCATCACCGCGGATCCATCCTTATTCAGGAAACACTCCATTGACAGCTCTTATAAGATACCTTACGACATCACTTACACAAAAGAGGCCTCCGCGTTTCTCAATTACGCACTGATCTATTCTGATGAAGCTGATGAGTCTTCTCTTCAGACACTGGGCGAGCTGGGTATCAGTGCCGGCGATCATCTTGGGATGACCACGTTCGCGTATACGGACACGGATACAGGAGACGGGGACAATTTTGTGAGATTAATGACAAGCTTAACCTTTAACGACAGGCAGAGACTGAGCACTCTCACATTCGGTGACTTTTCCGCCTTATCAGGCATATTAGGCTCAGGGGTCATCCTCGGCGGTATAAATTATTCTAAGAACTTTTCCATTTCCCCGTACTTCATAAGATATCCCTCCCTGAACCTGAGCGGTGCCCTTGAGACACCGTCAGACATTGAGGTTTATTTAAACGACCTGCTTGTGAGAAAGGAAAGGCTCTCGCCGGGAGAGTTTTTGTTTACTGATGTCCCGGCAACTGTAGGGTTGGGGACTGCAAGCATAGTCATTAAAGACGCATACGGAAGAGAAAGGATTATATCAACACCATATTATTATACCGACAAACTCCTGAAAAAAGGTCTTCATGAATATAGTTATAACATCGGTTTCACAAGGGAAAGGCTTGGAGAGAAAAGTTTTTCATATTCAAAAGCTGCATTCCTGGGTTTTCACAGTTTCGGATTTACAAATAATTTTAAAGCGGGATATGCTGCAGAGGCATTGGAGGATTTAATAAACATTGGACCTACAGCCGCAATACTTATTCCAAAGGCAGGGGTCCTGGATGCCGCGTTTGCCCTGAGCAACTCATCGGGTGAAACCGGATACAGCGGTTTTCTGGGATATTCTTTTCAGTCAACCAATATCGGGATAAGGCTTTCTTTACGGTCTAATTCTAAAGAATATTCCAACCTCACAATTGAGCCGCCGGATGACAAGGCAAAATTACAGTTCAGTGGTATAGCAAGCTTCAAGGCAAAAGGTTTCGGTTCCTTAACAGCGGGGTATTCGTCCTCCAATATGCATATCGGTACCAACACCTCAAGGATTTCTATTTCTTATAACAAGACCATAACAAGGAACGTGTCCTTCTTTGCGATTGCAAGTGAAACAAAGGATACTACCACTGAAGATGAGATTTTTCTGGGCCTTCATATATATCTGGGCAGACGCTATTCCGGCAACATGAGCTACACCGGTGGGGAAGGTGAAGAGCGCAAAAAAATTGGTATTCGTAAGGGTCTCCCGGTTGGTAGCGGTTTTGGCTTTAGGGCTGATGTGGAAAATTCCAACGATCAAAATAATATTGATGGGGGACTGCAGTACCAGAACAGGTATGGACTTTATGAGGCAAATTATCACAGAAGAGAGGATATCGATAGTTACAGGTTTTCTGCCTCCGGAGGCATAGGGTATATTGGCAAATCAATATTCTTCAGCAGACCAATAAATGACAGTTTCGCAAAGGTTACTGTTGACAGGCTGAAAGGGGTCAGGGTGTATTATTATGGCAATGAGGTTGGCAGAACTGACCGAAACGGCAACCTTATAATTCCGAATCTGCACTCTTTTGACAATAATAAAATTAGTATAGAAAACAGGGATATCCCAATTTACTATAATGTTCCATCGTTTACCAAATACATCGTTCCTTCTTACAGGAGCGGTTCTTTGGTCAGGTTTGATACTCACAAGATACAGGGCATTACAGGAACAGTTTATTTGACAGATGAAGGGGTAAAGGTGCCGATCGAGTCTGCAGTTATATTTGTTCAGGTAGAGGGCCGCCCTGTTGAAGGACTGATCGGCATGGATGGAGAATTTTATCTGGAGAACATACCAGCCGGAGAATATACCGCAGAGATCACTTACATCGGAAAAAAATGCGAGTTTGATATAATAATACCAGAGAGTGATGAGATGTTCATTGACCTGGGAGAACAAATCTGTGAGTAAGGTTAAATGGATTCTGGTAATACTGTTTCTTATCTTTTTATGGGCCGGTAATGCCTCGGCAATCTGCTGGGTCTGGACTTCCTCTGTAAACTTCGGGAACTATGACGTCTTCTCCCCCGCGCCAACTGACTCTGCAGGAACAATTAGTGTATTCTGCACTTCAGTGACTTTCCTGACTGGAACAATTGGTCCAAGTCCCAACTCCGGCGGGTTCGACCCCAGACAGATGCAGCTTACAACCGGACCTGACCTCATGGACTATAACGTGTACAGAAACCCTGCCAGAACACAAATTTGGGGAGACGGCAGCGGAAGTACCTATACAGTATCGGGGACAGTAGCCGCCTGGACAGTAGTAAGCGTGTCTGCTTACGGCAGGATACCAGCAGGGCAGGATATTTCAGCGGGAATGTACAACGAAACCCTCACAGTCACCATTACGTGGTAAGCGGAAAAGAGCAGGGACTGATTTTATTTCCTGTAAAATACTGTGTCATCCATTTTCCTGCGGCTGCCCTTTCCGCCTTTCTGAGCCGGATGACCAAGGGCCACAACCGCCATAAGCTCAAGGGCTTTAGAACCTCCGGTCAGTTCAAGAACTTTGTCCTTACTTTTCAGTATTTCCCCGAGCCATACAGCGCCGAGACCGATTGAATGAATAAATAAAAGCATATTCTGTATGCACGCTCCTATTGCCTGACAATCTTTCGTGCGGTCATAACTGTCCCCCTGATCCAGAAAAACAGCTATCAGGGCATGGGCGCTCAGCACAATTTTAGAATACTGAGTCAACCCGGAAATCTTCGTTTTAATGCCTTCGTCTTTAATTATTGCGAATTTCCACGGCTGGTTGTTCAGTCCTGAAGGCGCCCATGCGCCGGCCTCGATTATTTTATCAATTGTCTCATCAGATACAGGTTGGTCTGTAAACTTCCTGATGCTCCGCCTTGTTTTTATCAGCTCGAAGATTTCCATTATCATGCATCCTGAATCGTGAATGTTATTTCTTGTGCTTCTCTTTCTTCTTCAGCAAATACCCATTAATAAAACCATCTATATTGCCGTCCAGAACTGAGTTTACATTCCCGGTCTCAATACCTGTCCGGTGGTCTTTTATAAGCTGATACGGCTGAAGCGTATAAGAACGGATCTGACTTCCCCACGCGATGTCCTTCTTTTCTCCGATAAACTCATCCAGTTTCTCATCCTGTTCCTTTTTCTTCAAGGTGTACAAGTGAGATCTGAGCACCTTCATGGCCGTTGCCTTGTTCTTATGCTGTGACCTTTCGTTCTGACAACTGACGGCAATACCTGTCGGAATATGCGTTAGTCTGACTGCGGAAGAGGTCTTGTTTACATGCTGACCCCCTGCGCCGGAAGCCCTGAAGGTATCTATCCTCAGGTCATCATCATTTAACTCAACCTCAATGTCCTCGGTTATCTCAGGATAAATAAGAATTGCGGCAAATGATGTATGCCTTCTTTTGTTGGCATCAAACGGCGAGATCCTGACCAGTCTGTGGACTCCGGCCTCACCCTTAAGATATCCGTAAACATAATTTCCCGAAATGGTCAAAGTCGCGCTTTTGATCCCTGCTTCTTCGCCGGGCAGCAGCTCGACAATCTCTACCCTGAACCCTCTAAACTCAGCCCATTTAGTATACATCCTCATTAACATCTGGGCCCAGTCCTGGCTTTCTGTTCCGCCGGCGCCGGGATGAATGGTCATTATGGCATTGAACTTGTCCTCTTCCTTGGAAAGAGTGCTTCTAAGTTCTACATCGGATAGCTCGATTTCCAGTTCACCGGCACCCTTCTCAGCCTCCTGCAGGAACTCCTCCCCCCCCTCCTCTGCTGAAAGCTCAAGGAGAACGCAAAGGTCTTCATATTTTTTTTGTGTCGAGGTGTAAGGCTGAATGGAATTCTCAATGCCGGCTTTTTCTTTGAGCAATTCCTGGGCTGCTGCAGGTGATTCCCAGAGATCTTCAGCTAAGAGTTTCTTTTCGAGGTCTTTAAGGCGCTCTGAGAGTGCGGGTACATCAAAGATACCTCCTCAGGGTTTTGATCCTTGATTCGATATCTTTCAATTTATCACTTAATCCGTCATGGGATATCATTACCAGTTCCTCTTGAATGAATTCCGGCTAAAGTTCGAATTAACAGCTTTCTTTCCCGGTTTAATATTGTTTGCCATCATCAGCACACAACTGATTATACACAAAAAAACAAAAAGGTCTCCATATGCAGAATAAAAACTCCTCTGAAATGATTTAATTATTACATCTTCAGTCAATACCGCTTCAACAAAAAGATCACTGGTCTTTATTATCCGCCCCTTTGCGTCTATAAAACCCGATATTCCGGTATTTGCGGCCCTTACCACAGGCATCCTGTTCTCCACCGCCCTGAAGACCGCCATTGCAAAATGCTGATATGGGGCCGGTGATCGTCCGAACCACGCATCATTGGTGATCGTGACGATCAGATCAGCGCCGTTAGCTGCAAATTTCCTGACCAAAGCCGGGAATATTATCTCAAAGCAGATAGGACTGCTGATCCTGGCTTTAGGAGTGGCCATAACAGTATATTCATCGCCCTTTTCAAAATCTCCAATAGCCTCAACAAACTTTCCTATGAATGGGAGCATTTTTCTGAGCGGGACATATTCACCAAATGGAACCAGATGCATTTTGTCATAAGTGGACAATACCTTGCCGGAGGGAGATGTCAGTATCGCGCTGTTCGAAAGCTGATATCTGCCGTCACTGATCCCCTTATATGATACACTGCCAAAAAGAAGATGCGCGTCAAGCTGTTTCTGAAATTCCAGAAGCTCGGAGGTATACGGCTCATCTCTTCCAAAAACAAAAGGCAGCGCACTCTCAGGCCAGACTATCAGGTCAGGATCTGCCGCAGACGCCTCTATAGTAAGTCTCTTATAAGTATCAATTATCTCCCCCTGATAAGCAGAATCCCACTTTTTATCCTGCTCAAAGTTTCCCTGTATCACACTTGTTCTGACTATCTCGCCCTGTTCATCAGCATTAAGCCTCCACATACCATAAATCAGAGATGTCGCGATTATCACGCCCAGAAACGACAACCCGACAATTATGGGCCATCTGTCAAAAAGCGGCATTCTGTTTAATTTCTTCGGCCAATACACCGCAACATCAAATACAGCCCCGTTAACAGCCGCGATTAGAAATGAGATGCCGTAGACCCCTGTGATATCGGCAATCTGGATAAGAGGTAATATCTTATAATGAGTATACGCAAGGCTTGACCAGGGAAAACCCATAATAACTATATGCGTTCGGGCGTATTCCATCATGACCCATAAAACAGGAACAATGAAGAGGGCCGGAATCCTGGAGCGGCGGGACAGAAACCTGAAGAGCAGCGCGAATATACCGATAAACACGCTGTAAAAAAGAGAGAGCAGAACAACTGCCAGCAGACTGAGAACAACGGGCAGTCCACCATAGAAATATACTGAATTAAACACCCAGTATATTGTGCCGATAAAATATACAAACCCGGCGAGCGTGCCATAGAAAAAAGCCGACTTAAGGCCCTTTCCTCCCAGACAAATAAGAAGCGGAACAATTGCTATCCATGCTGCAGGAAATATTTCAAACGGAGGAAATCCGAGCACAAGCAGGGCGCCGGATAGAATTGCCAGAGCTATATCTTTCTTTTTTGACATAGATTTTTACAAAATCAGCAGGGATTCGTTTAACAAGCTCCCTTGACAATGAAAAAAAATATAAGTTATAGTTTCAATTACGTTTTTGAAAGGGCAGTTAGCTCAGTCGGTAGAGCAGAGGCCTGAAAAGCCTCGTGTCCGCAGTTCGATTCTGCGACTGCCCACCATTTTCCCCTTCCTGTAAATTAATCTTGAAGAATTATACAGATTTCCCTGCAACATTACAAATAAAAACGGGACAAGGACAAAGCGCCGAATAATTGAGGCTGAGTTAAAAATATGGAGGACGGACCTCCATATTTTTGTGCTGCTTGCCCGCCGGTTCGGATGGAGGGTATGTTGTCATTTCTGTTCTCTATTTTCATCATTTCATTAGTATTAACTTAATTAATATAATCCATTAGACTTATTAATTTATCAAAACTGAAATATTGTGATATAAAAGGAACGTTGTTCTGAAATAGATAAAATATAAGTTATCAAAAACCAAAAGGGGGAAAGATACTAATATGAAGAAAATTAGAAGTTATGCATGGTCATTAATAAGCCTTATTGCAATAATTTTTGTAATGTCAGGGTGCACGAAGTCAATTCCAGCAACTTATAATGCGGATATGACCCGCCTGAGCAATGCGGATGCTATAGCTAATCTTTCGCTTGGGGTAGCCAAGTTTGACGACGAGAGGTCATGGGTGGATAAGAACGATGCTAAGAGTGAAAGCTACATAGCTATGCAATCTCCGTGGAAATTTGCTATGACCTACCAGGACAAAGACTATATTCCTGTAACGGATATTATCCAGTCTATATTCATCAAAGAATTTATAAATGCAGGGATTAATGCGAAACGTATAGATCATGTTCTGTCCAAACAAAATATCACGGATATCCGGACTCTGAGTGAAAAAGACAAAGCAGACTACATCCTTGGAGGGGAAATATTGATATTTGAATTTGTTAATGATGCCGGTTTTTGGACCGTAACCAGTCGCAGAACTGTGACTTTGAATCTCATCATGCTTAAAGTAGACGGCGAAGAAGTACGCCTTGATACTACATTTAATGAAACAGACCGTGAAAATGAGGGAATGGTTGTGCGACATTCAACCAATGTTGATAAACTTTTAAATACAGTTGTTAAGAAGGTCGTTAATCAAGTGATTCAAAAAGTCGCAGCAACGATGGCATTGAATTACAACGATGTCTCATGGAAAATTGTCTTTAATGGAAAGGCGTATGATTTTGACCCAAATCTTTTATAAATCAATCATGTTTTTAGAGCTTAGGGCCAAATAAATTTGTGGGACAAGGACAAAGCGCCGAATAATTGAGGCTGAGTTAAAAATATGGAGGACGGACCTCCATATTTTTGTGCTGCTTGCCCGCCGGTTCGGATGGAGGGTATGTTGTCATTTCTGTTCTCTATTTTCATCATTTCATTAGTATTAACTTAATTAATATAATCCATTAGACTTATTAATTTATCAAAACTGAAATATTGTGATATAAAAGGGGCGTTGAAGGACACGCAGCCAGTCAATTAAGCTGAGCGTGCTGTCGCACGTCACTTATTTCAACTTTATGTGCATAGTGTGAATAAGTAAAATGACTATGGCTCCAACTGACAAATATACCCGGCACACCCATTCATATTGGGCTTTACGAAAAGCAGTCGGGTGGATAGGTATATTGTTACCCTTCACATTAATGATCGGAGTTTTCGTAATATTCAAGGGGAATGTCATTCAGGAATCCATCAGCCATTATTATTACACTGGCATGCGTGATGTATTTGTCGGCGGTATCTGTGCTGTAGCTTTATTTTTATTCTTTTACAGCGGGTATGACAAATGGGACAATTGGGTTGGAAACTTTGCCGCATTATTTGCGATAGGATTAGCCTGGTTTCCTACCACAGAATTGGGGCCAAGTACCTGGATAGGCAAAGTACATTTCACCTGCGCAACGTTATTCTTTCTTACCCTTGCCGGTTTTTCATTGTTCCTGTTTACCATAAAAGGAAAGGATCCAACACCGCAAAAGTTGACAAGAAACAAGATCTACGTGATCTGCGGCCTCATCATGATTGCCTGTCTGATTTCTATTGCGATATATTATAATTTTATGCATGTAGATAACTCGGGATCCAGTTTTGTGTTCTGGGCCGAAACCGTTGCTCTAATTGCTTTCGGTGTATCCTGGCTGACAAAAGGCGGGGCCCTTCATCCTGATAAATGAATAATTATGGAATTTGCATGATTTTTGTATTAAAATTGCTTTTCATCATGTTAGTATTCTCAAGGGTTCGATTCACTGAGGTTTTCGTTATGGGGATCAATTTACCTTCTTTAAACAGAATAATTGACGGCGCAAAAGCAGCGGTAAAGCGCTTTCCTTTTGCCATGCTTACTGCGTTAGCCGGAACTGCAATATCAATAGCTCTAATTCACATTGATGACTCTTCTTTTTGGCCAAATGTTCTTATAACACTTATTTTAGCTTTTCCGGTTTTTACAGCAATTGTTTTGATTAGCGAACAACGGTTATGGGGAGTTAGAAAGTATTTAATTGCCAACGGTGCAGCAGTCATATTTTTTGTAATTTACTATATATTGCTTCCAGAAAATATATTTGAAGCTGAGGCCATGTTCATATTCCGCTGTATTATGTGGGGGATTGGTTTTGGTCTGGCTATTACCTTTGTTCCTTTTCTAAAGAAGTTCGAGCGCGCGAATTCAATCGCCTTTTGGCAATATAACAGGATCCTGTTTTATTCCCTGGCATTAACCGCCGTGTATGCAGCCTTAATTCATGGCGGTCTTTCTATTGCCATGGCCTCAACAGATTACCTTTTCAATGTTGATATAGACGGTGATAGATATTTCGAATTATGGATAGTAATCCTTGGGATATTCAGCACATCTTTTTTCCTTCATCGCGTTCCGCGGGATATGAAGATACTTGAAGCAGAAGTTGAATACCCGAGAGAATTGAGGCTGCTTTCACAATATGTACTTATGCCTCTGGTTATAATATATTTTTTAATTTTATACGCTTACACAATTAAAATATTAGTTGTTCAGGAATGGCCCAAGGGAGTGCTGACTTATATGATACTGGGTTTTTCTTTACTCGGAGTTTTTACATACATCAGCCTGCATCCGTTGAGGGAAAAAACAGCCTGGGTAAAGAAAGCGGGCAATATTTTTTATATTGTATTAATCCCACAGGTCGGCATGCTTTTTTGGGCGCTCTGGTTCAGGGTTTCAGAATACGGCATAACCGAAAACAGGTATCTGGTCTTTGTCTTCGGGGTCTGGCTGATCGCAATGGCTGTATATTTCTTGGCCGGGCGGAAAAAGGATATTAAGCTTATCCCGATCACTATTTTCATTATTGTTCTTTTTTCGTCGTTCGGCCCCTGGGGAGCATTTGCTGTATCAGAAAGAAGTCAGATAAACCGACTTGAGGGATTGCTTCTTAAAAATAATTTACTCGTAGATAACAAGATTCAAAAAACGGACGGAGGTGTTGCATTTGAGGACCGCAAGGAGATAAGCGCTGTAATTCGTTATCTGAGCGAAGTTCACGGCCTGGACGGTATTCAGCCGTTGTTTAGCGAGGATTTCTCTTCTTTATCTACTTTATCAGAGCCATGCGATGATGAAGACAAAAAACATATAGTTCCTTTAGACCCTACCCCTGAAACAATAGTTGAAGAATTGATTGGAATTGACTATGTCAATCAATGGGAAGGACGCAATGTGAATAGCAAGAATTTTAATTTCTATGCTGATTATTCGGCAATGCGTAAAATGATCGATATTTCCAACTATAATTATATGGAAGAGATCAATTCCCCGTATTATGGCAGAGGTAGTGATGAAGATGGCCTATATTCATTTCAAATTAAAGATAATCAATTTATTGCTTTTAAAGAAAAGGCTAAAATAGCAGAATTCTCTTTACAGGAATTCATAGATAAACTTATTGAAAATCATCCCGGGGACAGTTTTGGTAATTTAAACATGGAAGAGATGATGGTTGAATTTGAAAATGACAATATATCTATAGCTGTATATTTTAATAATATCAGCGGCAGGAAAAACAATGACGGTATTGCCATAATTAATTCAGCCAATGCCAAAATCTTATTTAGATGACCCCTCAAAAAAGAGGAGTCCCATAAAAAAGACTGTATAAGGAGGAAAAATGGAAAAGTTAAGTGTGAAAGGATTGGCAATTGGACTCGGCGCCTCATGGGCGATTTGCATGTTGTTTGCCGGCTGGGCCTCCATATTCGGCTGGTGTACAGAGTTCGTTGAGGTAATGTCTTCAATTTATGTCGGGCTCAAACCAACCTTTTTAGGCGGTATCATTGGAGCCGTGTGGGGATTCATCGACGGTGCAATAGGCGGACTAATAATCGCCGTGGTTTATAATGCAGTTACAAAAAAGAAATAATTCTTCATCTTCAAAATAAACCACTCAAAATATCTATTGACATAATATGCATATATAATGCATATTAATACATATGAGGACAACATTAAATATAGATGATGAGATAATTAAAAAGGCATCAAAGCTTACTGGTGTGAAAGAAAAAACTTCTTTGGTGCGGTTAGGTCTTGAGGCGTTAATTGCTCGCGAAAGTGCAAGAAGACTCGCTGATCTTGGCGGCTCGGAAAAGTCTCTTAAAGCTGTTCCAAGAAGAAGAATTTCACGCAACTAAGCATGGTTCTGGTTGATACCTCAATTTGGATATCTCATTTCAGAGAAAATAATCCGCACCTCAATAAGCTGTTGCTGGATGAATCAATCGCTTGCCATCCATTGATCATTGGTGAGTTGGCATGTGGCAACATAAAAAACAGAAAAGAAATTATTACCCTTCTCCAGGCTCTTCCTCCGACACTGCTTGCAGATCATGATGAAATTCTTGAATTTATTGAGCGTAAAAAACTTATGGGCATTGGAATAGGTCTCATTGATGTTCACTTATTAGCATCTTCACTGTTGACCAACTTACCTTTATGGACTGCTGACAGGACATTGCGTTCAACTGCAGCGAAATTTAATATTTCATATAAATAAAAAAGATAGCAGCGCGATGAAGAAAAGTATT
>CAZNPC010000024.1:0-25689 GCA_964574765.1 uncultured Nitrospirales bacterium
CCGGGAAACCCGCTAAAAGAGACGTTGCCGTATCAGGAGAAATTACATTGAGCGGAAGGGTTCTTCCTGTGGGAGGGATTAAAGAGAAACTGCTTGCAGCCCGGCAGGCGGGGGTAAACGCTGTCATATTGCCGCTTAAAAATAAAGTTGACATAGACAGCATTCCCCCAGATGTCAAAAAAGGCCTGGAAATTCAATTTGCAGGAAATATCGAAGAAATTCTTGATATGGTATTGGCAGAGAAAGAGGAATAAAAAACAGGGTCCGGTTATGAACCCTGTTTTTTTGCAGTTATGTAATTGTTATTAACTGTTGATTCCCGGAGCTCTTAACTGTTGGCGGGGCCTTGGAGTGACTCGGTCTCTCTTCTGAACCCTTTTTTCTTCTCTCATGAAATCTCTGGCAGTGTCAAACTCACCGGCTTCTGCAAACGTAACTGCCATCATTAATCTCTCAAACCTTCCTGTACGCACTCTCTTTACAGGCCTTACTTCTCCCATTATCTGTCTTGCTGTTTCGTGTTCTCCTGCTTCTGCAAAAGATGCGGCTGTCATTGTCCTTTCAAATCTCTCAAGTAATGTTCTCATTGCTGCCTCCTTGTGTTGGTTTATTATGATTTCTTTTTGTGCCATCATAACTAATATGTATCAATATTTATGCCAGCAGTAATTAAACCGGATAACCTATTGAATTCATTGAATATCAATAGGTGTTTTTTGAATTATGGTCAATGAAGAATAAATTGCAATTTGCAACAAAAAAAATCAAATATAATCGAACCCATTGATAATAAATGGATATTATAGACTGTTGCGAAAGATACAGCAATAGTTGCATTTTGCAATGATGAGTGATAAACTATGATCAGCAAGAATTCCACAGGATATATAAAGATGAATACCACTACAAGATTGCTTATAGTTGATGATGAAAAGATCGCTCTTAAGAACCTGGAGCGCGCAATGAAAAAAGAAGGGTATGACGTTACTGCCACTCATAGAAGCCCCAATGCCTTAAAGCTCCTGCAGGAGCGGGAGTTTGATGTAGTGCTCACAGACCTGAAGATGGAAAATGTGGATGGTATGCAGATACTGCAAAAATGCCGTGAGCTGTATCCTGATACAGAGATTATTGTTATAACAGGTTTTGCTACTGTAGATTCGAGCGTCAAGGCTATCAAGAGTGGAGCATACTACTATATTGTGAAACCCCTTAAACTGGATGAGGTGAGAAAGATCGTTAAAGAGGCCTCGGAAAAGGTGAAGCTCAAAAAAGAAAATGTTCATTTAAGGGAGCAGATAGAAGGAATTAAAGGAAAGGTAAACATCATTACGCAGGATATGGCGATGCAAAAAATCATCGCAACTGCGGCACAGATAGCTCCTACTGACTGCAATATTATTATCAGCGGTGAAAGCGGCACCGGCAAAGAACTCTTTGCGAAATATATTCACTACAACAGCAAAAGAGCAGGGAGGTCTTTTTTTGCTATAAATTGCGGCGCGTTTACAGAGGAACTCCTGTCTAATGAACTTTTTGGTCATGAAAAGGGTGCGTTTACAGGCGCAGACACAATGAAAAAAGGATTGCTGGAGATGGCGTCCGGAGGAACGCTGTTTCTTGATGAAATAACGGAAATGCCGCCGTCAATGCAGGTTAAACTTCTCAGGGTGCTTCAGGAGAGGGAAGTCATAAGACTTGGAGCAACAGAACCTACCGCAATTGATGTGAGAGTCATAACTGCTACAAACCGTGATGTGCAGGATGCGATTAAAAGCGGACACTTCAGACATGACCTGTATTACAGATTGAATGTCGTATCCCTGATCATTCCTCCGCTTTCAGAAAGAAAAGATGACATTCCATTGCTGAGCTATTATTTACTGAAAAAATATAATGCTATTATGAAAAAGACAATAGATGAAATATCTCCTGATGTTATCGCCGTTCTCATGAACTATGACTTCCCTGGAAATGTGAGGGAGCTTGAAAATGTTATAGAAAGAGGTGTCGCTCTTTCTAATACCAATACGATAGATATTTCACATATTCCCGAAGACCTTAGGGAGTTGAGTATAAGGACATTCAGGAAAAAGAAAGGCAGAATACCGTCTCTCGAAGAGCAGGAGATGGATTATATAAAATGGGTCTTGAAAGATGTCGGGGGGAATAAGACACTTGCCGCTCAGATACTTGAAATAGACAGGGTGTCGCTCTGGCGGAAACTGAAAAAATATGGTTTGGAGACTGAGAAGAATGCAGATCAGTAATATGTATCCTGTCTATTCTTTCCGGATTGCATTACCTCTGCAGGCTTATCCATGAAAAGAGGAAGCGGAATACTTCTTCATTTAACATCTCTTCCATCGCCATACGGTATTGGTGACCTTGGCCCTCAGGCATATAAGTTCGCTGACTTTCTTCAGGCGGCTTCCCAGTCCTACTGGCAGATACTTCCGGTCAATCCAACATATACGGAACATGGGAACTCGCCTTATAGCTGTTATTCCGCTTTCGCGGGCAACACTTTATTGATCAGCCCTGATCTTCTGGTAAAGCAAGGCTTTCTTTCCAGGGCCGACATAAAAGTTATTCGTTCTTTTTCCGCACAAAGAGTCAATTATAAGACGGTTACCATATATAAAAACAGAATCCTCGGCAATGCTTTTATCAAAAACAGACCCGGACTGTCGACGAACAGCGAATTCAGGAGCTTTTGCGCTGATAACACATCCTGGCTTGATGACTATGCGTTATTTATCGCGCTAAAGGAACACCTTGGAGATAAACCATGGAGCAGATGGCCCCGGGATATAAGAGACAGGGAAGGGCAGACATTGAAAAAGTGGGAAAAGAAACTTTCAGAGAGAATATTGATGGAGAAGTTTTTTCAGTACATTTTCTTCAGGCAGTGGTTTTCTCTAAAAGATTACTGTGAAAACAAAAATATTCAGATAATCGGTGATGTACCTATTTCAGTTAACTACGAAAGCGAGGATGTTTGGATAAACCCTGATATATTTAAGCTGGACAGGACAAAAAAGCCTGCTTTTGTTGCCGGCACACCTCCTGGTTATTTCAGCCCGACTGGGCAGCTCTGGGGCCAGGCCGTATATAACTGGGATGTCCTGAGGAAAACAGGATATCACTGGTGGGTAAAGCGAATGGGACACAATATCAAACTTTTTAGCAAATTCAGGCTTGACCACTTCAGGGGTTTTTTAGCCTACTGGGAGGTGAGGGCAAAAGAAAAAACAGCAGTCAGGGGCAAGTGGGTCAGCGCGCCTGCGGAAGATTTTTTCAATACTCTGGTTAAGCGATTCACTCATCTTCCCATTATTGCTGAAGACCTCGGCGATATTACTCCGGATGTAAGGGAGCTGTTAAATGTGTTCGGGCTTCCGGGTATGAGGGTTCTGCTCTTTGGTTTTGGAGAGAACTTCCCCGCAAACCGGCATTTACCGCATAACTATGTTAAAAAGTGCGCTGCTTATGCCGGAATGCACGATAACAATACCCTCAAGGGCTGGTTCAGGAAAGAGGCCGGACATAAAGTAAGGCAGAGGATTTTTCAGTATTTGGGCAGAAAGGTATTGGAGAAGGATATCAGCGCTGAATTTATAAAGCTGGTAATGGGTTCTGTTGCGGACATGGTCATAACTAACATGCAGGACATACTCGGTCTTGGAGAAAAGGCCAGGATGAATCTTCCGGGAAGTTCAAAAGGGAACTGGGAATGGCGGCTTCTTCCCGGACAGATCACACCTCTGGTAACAAAAAGGCTTAAGCGGCTTACAAAGATATACGACAGAGAGTAAGTCTGTTTCTGACCCCTGCCGGTTAACCAGATTTCGGCTCTTCTTCCATTTTAGACGGGTCTAGCAGATACTTTAAAGTAAGTCCCTGTATCAGGATAGAAAAGACCACAACAGCGTATGTCATAGTTAGTATGATATCACGCTCATAACCCTTTGGAAGTGATAACGCGAGTGCTACGGAAATCCCCCCTCGTAATCCGCCCCATGTAAGGATTTTTATTGAATTTGGACTGAAACTGCGAAACAATCTCAATATACTTATAGGAACACCTATGCTGATAAATCTTGAAAGCAGGATAACAGGTATTGCAATTACCCCTGCGAGGATATATAGGTCTGTGAGTGTGACAACAAGTATTTCAAGACCTATCAGTACGAATAGTACGGCGTTTAAAATTTCATCTATCAGTTCCCAGAATGTATCGAGATGTTCCCGGGTTCTTTCAGACATTGCGAATTTACGCCCGTAATTCCCTATCAGCAGGCCGGCTACGACAATGGCCAGAGGACCGGATGTATGCAGTGCGGAAGCGAGTGAATATCCGCCGGTAACCAGACTCAGGGTTACAAGTATTTCAACCTGATAATTATCAACACTCTTCAGTATATGATACCCCGTAAGTCCCAGCAGGAGCCCGAACAGGACTCCGCCGATGGCTTCCGCAGCAAAGATATAGGCTATTCCTGAAGCTGTAACTTCATGTTTGCCTGTGATAATTCCGAGTATCGCGAGGAATACAACAACTCCTATCCCGTCATTAAACAGCGCTTCTCCCGTGATTTTTGTTGAGAGGCTTTTTGGGACTTTGGATTTCTTCAGGATTCCGAGAACCGCAATGGGGTCTGTCGGGGAAATCAACGCGCCAAATAAAAGGCAATAGACATAACCAAGATCAAGATCCAGTAATGATAGAGTGTAATACATAACAGTCCCTATAAGAAATGTTGACGCAGTGACTCCTATTGTTGACAGAGTGAAGATCACAAATTTCTTTTCGAGAAGATCGTTTATATTTACATGCAGTGCACCTGCAAATAACAGGAAGGACAGCATTCCCTGAAGAACTGTTTTGCTGAAATCAATACTGTCTACAAGCTTAAGTATCGGGGATTCACTGCTGATAAAACCAAGATGCCCCAATATTATCAGGACAAGCGATATTATCAGCGATATCAGCATTAATCCTATAGTTGCCGGAAGTTTGATATAACGGTAATTTACATAGCTGAACAACGCTGTGAGGGTGATCAGGATCGAGATAATGTCAATAATGCTCATTTTTATATGTATGGTAAAGCAGTTATATTAGGTTAAATCTTTTTGATATTATTATCTACTGAAAAATAGGCGAATATTAACAAGAACATTTGATTTTTAACGCAATTTTGATAAACTTATATATATACCTGTTCATGGTCGCAAGTATTTTTTTATTGTTTTACTTCAGGCTTGTTATTTTATTACTCAATCTTATATAAAGCATGAAAAAACAGGATATTGATAATCAGGGCACAGGAGTCTGGCCCGGGCTAATACTGGCATTATTCATCGGCCTTGCCGGATATGGAATAACAGTAGTAATAAATTCGCCTCTGGCTGATCCTCTTTTGGTCGCAATGGTTCTCGGTATAGTATTCAGGACACTAATCGGGAGCTGTGGACAATACAGATCCGGAATCTCTTTTGCCCCGGTAATTTTTATCCCTGTAGGAATATTTTTTTATGCTGCGCATAATCTGAACTTTGCCAAGTTTGCAAAAGTTGAAACAAACATGTCAGTGCTTATGCTTGTCGTTGTTCTTGTATATTTTATTGTTATACTTCTGACAGGCAGACTTCTTAAACAGAGAAAGCAGATTACGTTCCTGACAGCTACCGGCTCAGCTATATGCGGAGCGTCAGCAATTGCTATCACATCCCCGGCTGTTGATGCGGAACCTGATGATACAGCAATTTCTCTTTTATCAGTCGCTCTGGCTGCACTTGTCGCTTTTTCCATAATCCTTCCGTTTCTGGCAACTTTGTTTGACATCACGGGAAGGACCTTCAGCCTTTTATCAGGGTCTGTTCTGCAGTTTACCGGTCTCGTAAAGGTGGCTGTCAGAAATGTGCCTTTCCTGAGAACTGATATGTCGGAAATGGAACTAATGGAGCTTGCTCTTTCAGTGAAATCTGTCAGGTTTCTTGGACTACTAATAGCTATTCCGCTGTTTGGCAGTTTTGTTAAAAAGAAGTTTCATATACCCTGGGTGTTATGGATCTTTTTAATTGCCGGATTAGGTGGTACATATATGTATGTTAAATATGAGAAAATATACGAGACACTTATCCCGCATATTAAAGTTATCCATGATATATCCTGGTCGATTGCGCTTGCAGCCATAGGATTAAATGCCGATGTCAAACAGTTATTGAGTAATAATGGTATAAAGTCTCTGATAATGGCATTTGCCGGATCTTTTACCGCTACTGCTGTTTTTTTTGCGGGGATATTCATAATAGAGTCGATGTAGTCAGGATTCAAAAGTGACGATCAAGACAAATACATCTTCAGCAAGCTTAAGGAACAATATCATTATCGCCTTTGTCCTCGTAATAGTACTCTGGGCTATTATTACCAATACGTTTATACTGAAAATCCTGCAGGATGTTATGAATGAGGAAGGCCTGGATAAGTCTGTTATCAATAATATAGGAAGACATTTTATGTTGACGTGGACAGGCCTTACGATCCTTTCCAGCTCGATCGCCCTTTTTGTTGCGCTTTTACTCTCAAACACAATTACTCAACCGATAAAGAAATTATCACTTGGAATGGCTGATATGACCGCGGGCAAATATGATACGAGAATAGAAGTCAGCGTGAAGGATGAAGTGGGCCGGCTATCCTCAGGATTTAACTTAATGGCTGAACGCATACAGAAGGTGCTTGAAGAACTGCAGTCGAGTGAAGAAAAATACAAACTGCTTTTTGAGTCTCTTGCGGCTTCAGTTACTGTTATTGATGAAAAAGGCATTATATTAATGATCAATAATTTAGGTGCGAAGTATTTTGGCGGAGTTCCCGATAATTACATTGGAAAATCATTATACAAAATATTTCCTGATTCAGCCGATATGCTGGTCCGCAGGCATGCCGAGATTTTTGAAAGCGGGCAGTGCGGAGTATTTGAAGACCTGTTGCAGCTTCCTTACGGTGAAAAGAAATGGTTTATGTCAGACATTATGGTGCTGAAAGATACAAAAAGCGATTCTTATTCTATTCAGATTATTTCATATGATATTACAGAACGCAAAAAAGCTGAGGACGCCTTGAGAAGAGCAAAGGAGGAGATCGAAACATGGAGCGGGGAACTGGAGAGGAGAGTCAGAGTGAGAACTGAAGAATTGAGAAAATCTCATTTGCGGCTGATCCAGTCGGAGAAGCTGTCCGCGATGGGAGAGCTGGCTGCGGGCCTGGCACACGAACTTAACTCTCCTTTAGCAGGATTATTGCCGTTGATCGAGAAATACAGGGCCAGAGAAGATGAAAATTCAGAAGAACACAGGGAAATGACACTGATGCTTAATGGATGTCTGCATATGGCGAAAATTGTCAGGGATTTCGGATCGTTTTCAAGAGATGATAGAAGGGATTTTACCAGACTGGATATCAACGATCTGATCGAATCGACTCTTTCCTTTGGAGAAGGCCAATTGACAAGAAAGGGGATAGAGATCATAAAGGAATTCGGTAGTGATATTCCGGCCGTCCTGGGCAACAGAACAGAGTTGCAGCAGGTTATCCTGAACATGATGACGAACGCAAGAGACGTTCTTGAGAAAGGCGGCCGGTTTACGATAATAACGGGTGTCTCCGAAGATCGGGCAAACGTTTTTATGGAGTTTGCCGATAACGGCATCGGAATTGAAAAGGACGACCTTGACAGACTGTTCCATCCGTTCTTCACTACAAAAGGCCAGGGAGAGGGAATCGGTTTGGGTCTTTCGGTATCATATGGTATTATTAAACATCACCGGGGTCAGATCATGGTAGACAGTAAACCGGGTAAAGGCGCCAGATTTACGGTCCTCCTGCCAGTTGAAACGTAACCCTAAGAGTAGAATGAAAACTAAACATACAATATTAATAGTTGATGACGAAGAACTTATTTTACGCGGCTGGCATCATACTTTGGACTCAGCCGGTTATAAGGTCAATACCGCTCTGAGCGGCAAAGAGGCCATTGAATTAGCAAAAAAAGAGAAACCGGCTGTTGTTATTACGGATCTTATTATGCCTGAGATGGACGGAGTTGAGATCTGCAGGCGGATCAAGGCTATTTACCCTGAAACCGAGATCGTACTTGTCTCTGGCCACCCCGAGGAAATAAAGAAAAGTCATAGGGCTTTTATGCAGGCGGGCGGCAGAGACGAGTTTCTGAGAAAACCTTTGTTCAGCGAAGAATTAATTGAGGCAGTAGAGAAATTGCTTGGCAAAAGATCTTACTGATCTCCCCGTCTACTCAGAGTAGATCCTGCATACGGTGTCCTTAAACCAGGGTGGTTTACTCAGGATAACGTATATGAGTGTGAACTCAAGTATTGGTAATGGGACTACCACATCTACTATTCCCATCACGAACAGGCCGATTACGTATTTTGTCTTAATATTCATTGGTATGATCCCCCTTCGTTAGTATAATTCCGGCTTCTCCACAGGATTCGAGTGTTTTATCATATCAAACATATCCGCAGAAGTTTGCCGTATTTTCATCCTGATTAAACCTTTTTCCGTTTCATGAATCCGGGGCAAATAAAAAGAAGATCGGGCCTGATCAGAAATGAAACCGGCAATATAGGGAGGATATGGAAATGGAAAATAATCCGGTGCTGATAGCAGGATTTGAAAATCCTGACTGCCGCCCTTGCTCTATTTTGACAAACCTAAGTTCTTCATCTTTGTCATCAACTGCTTACGGCTTATCCCCAGCAGGACTGCGGCCTTTGACTGGTTCCATGATGTCTTCTCAAGGGCCTTGACGATGATCTTCTTCTCTATCTCAGGGAGGTTCAGGTTGTCCGCATTAATGTATTCTTCATCTTCTCTCGTTATGATATTGCGCGGCAGGCATTCCAGATTAATCCGATCATACGGGCAGAGGATAACGGCGCGTTCGATGATATTTGCAAGTTCACGGACATTGCCGGGCCACTCATGCTCCATCAGTACGTCCAGGACATTCTCTTCAAAGCCCAGGATCTCTTTCTTGTTCTTCAAGCTGATCTCTTCAAGAAAATGATGCGCTAACAGGGGAATGTCATCTTTCCTTTCTTTCAGAGACGGCATATTAATGGAGATAACATTAAGCCGGTAGTACAGGTCTTTCCTGAAGTCCCCTTTTCCAACCAATTCTTCTATGTTTCTGTTGGTTGCCGTAAGTACCCGAACATCCGCCTTGATTTTTTTCTCTCCCCCGAGTCGTTGAAATTCTTTTTCCTGCAGGAATCTGAGCAGTTTTTTCTGAAGGGGATAATCCAGGTCCCCTATTTCATCGAAGAAGACGGTTCCCCCTTTTGCCATTTCTATAAGACCGATTTTATCCTTATAGGCGCAGGTAAAGGCCCCTTTTTCGTAGCCAAACAGTTCACTCTCCATCAGCTCTATGGGGATGGTGGTGCAGTCTATGGGGATAAACGGGTTATCCGATCTTAAGGAAGTGTAGTGGATAGCACGCGCGACCAGTTCTTTCCCGGTCCCGCTCTCTCCGAGGATCAATACGCTCGCGTCGGTCTTGCTGACCCGGTGAATCATTGAATACACTTCCTGCATCGGTTTCGTCTTTCCCACGATGTTCAGGAAATGATACGGACCGTGGACATCATCACTTGCCTCCCTGATCGTTAGACGCAGGGCATCTCTTACGGTTGCAAGCAGGAGGTCAAGGTTTACCGGTTTGGTGAGAAAGGTATATGCCCCTTTCTTCATGGCATTTACCGCCAGGTCGATTGTTCCATGGGCTGTTATGAGTATGACCGGCGTTCCCCCATTCTCGGTTTTGATCTTCCCAAGGAGGGCCTCTCCATTCATGCCCGGAAGCTTGTAGTCGGACAGGATGAGGTCAAACCTGCTGTTTTTGATCATCAGAAGCGCGTCTTCGCCGGTCAAGGCGGTCTCGACATCGAAATCATTCTTTTTTAGCGCCTTCGAGAGGACCCTCAGAGTATTTACTTCGTCCTCTACGAGTAATATCTTCTTATTCATCTTCTTACCGGCAATTGGAGGGTGACCCGGCTTCCCTTTGACGGTGCACTCTCAACCTGCAGGTCTCCTCCATGTTCTTTGGCGATCTTTTTTGATATGGCCAGGCCAAGGCCCGTCCCCCGTGTCTTGGTAGTGAAGAAAGGGTTAAAGATGTTCTTTATGTCCTCCCCGGATATCCCCTTCCCGTTATCTTCTACAACAAGAAGCGCGGTGCCGTTCGACAGAAGTGTCTGAATCCTGATCTTTCCACCGCTTTCCACCGCGTCAAAGGAATTGATGAGTAGATTTAATAATACCTGCTTTATCTGATTATAATCAAAGTTGAAGAGGGGGATCTCCGGCCCGGTGGCAATCTCTATTTCTATGTCCTGCTCTTTTGATTCCTGCTTAAGAAGAGACGCGGTCTCCTTAACAAGGTCATTGATATCGGATGCCTTCAGTTCCGGATTCTGCGGCTTTGCAAAGTTGAGAAGATTGGTTGTTAATTTATTGATCCGGGAAGCTTCGCTCTGGATTATTTTGATAAACTCATTAATGAGTTTTCCCCTGTAGTTCTCCCGCAAATATGCCGCGGCTACTGAAATCGCGTTCAGCGGATTCTTTATTTCATGAGCAAGTGTGGCAGAGAGTTCGCCGGTGGCCGCCAGTCTGCTCAGCCTCTCGCGTTCTGAAATAGACGTCTGTAATTTTACTACCATATCGTTATATGCATGAGAGAGCTCTCCAATCTCATCATTGCTCGTGACTTGCACGTTTTCATTCAGGTTTTTTTCAACGAGGCCACCTACAGAATCCTTGAGGAGGAGAATAGGGCGTATGAGTCTGATGATAAGACCCAGACCGAATACGAGCGCTGAGGCAAGGGTCACCAGGAGAAGAACAAATACCATTAAATTCCGCTCAACGAAAGCTACAGGGTGAACGTTCTCATAAAACATGACCGTGCCGAACACAAAGAGCGGTATTGATGCAAGCAGGCTGAACGCGGTAAGGGCCTTATACAGGATGCTCCCGGAAAGCTTTGTAAGGTCCTCACTCTTCATACTGAAGAACAGTGTAATGAAACCAATAGGCCTGAAGAGATGCCCGTATATCCATGGTGTTGATCCGATCGGCGCGGGGAAGAACAGCATAATCGCGCCGGTGCATATCAGGGCATGGCCAAGAGAGGAATAGAGATAGCGCCCTGCTTTAGTGCGGTAATAAGCCGCTATATATAACATGAAGAGCACCCCTGAAAAGTAAGATATTGCCAGCCATACAAGCGGACGGAATTCACCGAAAATGGGGAAAAATGTATAAACATTTGGATGAAAAAGCAGAAGAAGAGGTATGTATAAAACAGGAAAGTATGTATTCTTCCAGGGTTTCTCTGATGAGATAGCGACGATGAGTGTGAGTAGGCCGAGGGAGTACCCACAGAGGGTCTGATAGAGCAGGTTGAGGTTCAGCTCGTATGCGTGGATAACGGAATGGGTTGCGCTGCTGATGCCCAGGATAAGAAACCCGGAACCAATGAGTAATATCCTGCTTGATATTTCTTGCGACAGATGCCCCGACCTGCAGGAAGTAAAGGCCCTGAGCATAATGGCCCCGCAAATTCCCGAGATCAGGATTTCCTCTGTTATGTGGTATGCCATCCACTCCATATGTATCACGCTGGTTCAACAGACATCATGAGAACCTCGGAGCTGATGAGGTAACTTTACTAAAGGGTTATATTTTTTGCAAGTGTATGTTATCGTGCAATTTAACGATTTATGTGAAAGTCCATCAAATGAAAAGGGTCTTCCTTTTCCATTCCAGCGGTAATGACGGGCAAGACCTTCAGATATATGAAGAAATGCGATATGCTTCAGGCGATTACAAACATTATGACCATCAGAGGAATCGTCTCATTCAAAGAGCTGCCTTCAAACTTTTCAACTCTGATTGGAAAATAAATGCAGAGCAGGCCGGCGGTTCTCCGCCGACCTTTCCTCGTAGCTGTTTTATTTCTACTCTTCTTTTGGTGAGAGTGCTTCGATCTTTTTTTCCAGTTTCTTTATCTTCTTCTCCAGCTTCCTTACCCTGTTTAAGTCAAAGAACTGCTCATTTGCGACAGGATATCCCTTATAGTGAGAACCGTATACTCTCCATGACTCGTCCCAGTTTGCAGGGTCTTTGAACCCAAGGAGCCTGAGCTCCAGGTATGTCAGTGTAGAGCGGGTCCCGGTCTGGCAATAGGCGATTGTCCTTTTATTGGGATCAAGGCCCTTGAAGAAGCCCGCGACCCGGTCGGGAGAGAGGAAACCGTTGTCTTTCATCTTGCCGGTCTCGCGGTCTTCAACCTGATCAAATGTGTCCTTGTGCGAAACATTGATCGTTGTGTTCGGTACATAACCGGCCCTGAGCGCGCGCTGGTCAGCCCCTTGATATTCTTTTTTCGTCCGGGAGTCAATGAGTTGTATGCCCTTCTTCTTGCCTGTGGCTATATCATATATCTCGTTGGTCGAGGCGTATCTGCTGTGAACAACTTTGGCTTTAAATGTCCTCGGTTTCAGTATAGTCGGCTTGTTATCAAGAGAGTAGCCGGCGTTGATCCAGGCGTCGATACCGCCGTTCAGGACATGGACTTTATCGTGTCCGAGGTATTCAAGTATCCAGAAGGCGACAGTAGTGTCCTTCATGGTGTCGCTCTTGATATGCTCTCCGTATATGACAACATGCGTGTTGTTGCCGATACCGACCTTGCCAAAGAGTTTTTCATATTTTGCAGTGTCCCTGAATACTCTTGATGTCTTGTCCCTGAGCCCTTTCTTGCACTGCTTACCGATACTGATCGCTCCGGGGACATGACCTTTTGCGTAGTCCTTGAGTTTCCTGCAGTCAAGCACTACCCAGTCGGATTTGCCGATCTTGTCCTTCAACTGCTTTGCATCAAACAGCAGTTCAGGATTTGCCCACTGTGCCGCACTGGACAGACCTGCAAATGTTGCAATGAAAACGCTCATTACAAGTACTATGATCAATCTTTTTGCCATGATCACACCTCCTCAGTTTAATAAATTAATGGTTTTACGCCAAGGTGAGTATTGCCTTATTAGACCTCCTTTCATGAAAGTTTTACCCGTCTATTACTCTTCATCGCCTTCTTCTCCATACAGAGTCTTCAGGTATTCCTGATATTCCTCATCCATTCCGGAGCCTAGCGTCTCACCGCCTCCCACCCCGTAGGCGGGGGCTTCTGCTTTTTCGAAATAGCCGGGCTGTATGCCTGTCGAATAAGAGCTTATAAATCCGAACATGAATGCCGTGATCAGGACGATGATCATAAGAATTAACAAGCGCCTGTCCATGTGTGTTCCTCCTTAACGGACTGAATCATATAGTTATTCTTCATCTTCTTCGTTGTCCTTGTATAAATCTTCGTAAAACTGTTCCAGGTCTTCATCGACTTTTACTTCAACGCCTTTTTCCGCCCTTTCACTAAAGACACCGGCGTGGAAGAACGGGGGTATGCTGTATCCCAGTAAAAAACCGATGAATATAGTAATGATGATAATGATGATACCGAATGTATGTTTCATGATCTCCTCCAGAATACTGAGGGTAATGTTTTTCTATCCTTTTCTAATCCGGTAAATATGTTGTCCCCCTTATTTTGCTTCAGCCTATTTCATCAGAAGTCCATGGAGGACAGTTCTTTTGCCAGCTGTCTTTCTGTCCACCAGTTGAAAAACTTGACCCCGATAAATGCCCCCGCGATCATGCCCAGGCCAAATAACCAGCCCGCCGGATCACCGTTTGCTACCCGGACAAAAAAGCCTCCGATGTTACAGCCAAGACCGAGCCTGGATCCGATACCCATGAAAGAGCCGCCGATGACTGCCCACACAGCAAGTTCAAACGTTGGTTTTTTAAACTTGAACTCATTACTCAACAGCGCCATTACTGCGGCTCCCCCTATTAATGCGAGGGACATCCAGTCAGCAGGATTCAGAGCAGGGTTGGGAATTCCATTGATATAGCCAAAAAAGATATTGTCCATGTTATCCCACCCGAGTTTTTGCATGATCCATCCGACCCACTGGGCCTCCTGGGTGGTGACATACCAGTAACCCGGATCAAAGACAGTGCCTCTGATAGACAGGCCATAGTCAAATCCGATTCTCTGGAGGATTTCCCCGGCATTTCTGATTCCGTACTTTATGCGGAGTCCCTCAATGACAAACATTTGAAGTCCGCAGGCGATGCCGAGAATCAGCCCTGCAATGGCTGTTCTCTTTGAAGAGCAGATCATGTTCCAGAATCCGGCAAAACTGATGTTGCTGCCTGTTTTACTTGCGTTTGACTTGTTCTGTTGGCGCTTCCTTCCCCAGATAAGATAGACAATGGTAAGAAGGACCACCGCGGGAAGTACAACACCTACTAAGACATTGCCGACATAGGCCCCGAAGAACGATTCTTTTGTCATGTTAAGCATCTCTGCGAATGTTGAAATGGGTTGGTCCCAGACATATCCGGCAAGATACTGGTCTACCCAACCGTCCCCTACGTTGATACGTTCCGGGAGCCCCTTTGCCATGGCGGATTCATGCCATGACGCAGGTACGAGCCTGTTCATCCAGCCGCCGATATCAACAAATGATGATTGTGTAATACTGATTGATAAAACAACCAGCAGGGCTGTACTGCTGCCTTCGCCGGTCTTATACAATGAGCCGGAAGCGCAGCCGCCCGCAAATACCATGCCGACCCCGAATATGAATCCGGCGATAACCGAGTGGATACTGTGCGGGGAGGAGTGAAAGGTGCTTATCCCGGTTGCCGTTACGAACGCCGAGACTAACGAGAACAGGATAACGGCTATCATAATGCCGACAACCATTCTGGGGACCCCGACAGCAAAGAGGTCCCTGAAGGCGGAGGCGAAGCAGAACCTTCCATACTGAAGACACATTCCGTATATGAAGCCAAACCAGAGATACGCGGAAAGATAGATGTAGTATTCATTATACGCATAGGTAGTGATACTGATAAGAGCAAAGAAACCGGTAATCCCAAGTGCCCACGATCGTTTCTTTATTGATGCTTCAGTCACGAGTCTGTCCTCCTTTTATAAACAATCGATTATCAGGTAAAGATGATATCCCTTAAGCAAGGTATGTGCCATGTATTAACATCTTGGAAATAAACGATTTTGTATTTTAAGCATTTAAGGTGTTGTCCTGAATGGGACAGAAGGGAATGCTGTTAAGTCCATAATAGACCTGAAGTGTTTTATTCATTAAAGACGGGAAGACCTTTCAAAGGTCGTCAGATAACAGGTGAGGAGAGGGTAGTGCCGCACGTACAATACTGAAATTTATTTTATTGATTAAACCTTTTTCCGTTTCATGAATCTAATAAATTAAAAGATGATAAAGGCCTTATCAGAACTGAAACCAAACACATAAGGAGGAGTTGACAATGAAAAAGAACATGGCATTAATGGCAGCACTGGCAGTGATCCTGTTTACGACCCCTGCAATAGCAGGCAACACCTATGACCCGGGTATTAACAAAAGACAGCAGGTCCAGCGCCACAGGATAGTTGACGGTGTTAAAAGCGGGGAACTGAACCGCAGGGAGGCATTCAGGCTATCAAAAGAACAGGCGCATATAGCCAGAAAAGAGAGAGTTTTTAAATCCGACGGCATCCTTACAAAAAGAGAAAGAGTTAACCTCCAACTTAGCCTTGACCGCTCAAGCAGGCATATTTTCAAAGAAAAGCACGACCGTCAGTACAGGCCGTAAAGCAGTTTTTTTACTGATAGGACATAGAACAGGGGGATACCGGGCTGTTATTACAGCCCGGTATCCCCCTGTTCTGTGTCTGTCTTGACTTTGACTGTTAATTACCATACTGTTAATATAAATTGAATTGAAATACTTTTATGACGAATATCAAATAGCAAGGAGAATATAAAATGAACAGACTTTTCGGATTATGTCTCATAGGTCTTTTGCTGGTTTCGTGCGCAACCCCTCAAACAAAAACTCAAAAAGGAGCGGCGTACGGCGCGGGAGGCGGCGCTGTCGCAGGAGCAATTGCCGGCGCACTGATAGCAAAGGACACTGAGGGCGCTCTTATTGGTGCAGCGATCGGTGCTGCTGTTGGCGGTCTTGCAGGAGCAGGAGTCGGAAATATGATGGATAATCAGGAAAGGGACCTTCGGCAGGCCCTTGCTGACTCGGAAGCGGCTGCAGTTCGCAGAGAAGGAGACCTTCTGACGGTAAGTCTGAGGGGAAACGTAACATTTGATTTTAACTCAGCCATGGTTAAGCCTGGACTCTATTCGGAAATAGACAAAATAGGGCAGGCTTTAAACCGGTATCCGCGGACAGTATCCAGAGTGGAAGGTCATACAGACAGCATTGGGTCAGAAGCCTATAATATGGACCTTTCGCAGAGGCGCGCGGCGGCTGTTAAAGATATTCTGGTTCAGAGAGGTGTTTCTCATCTTAGAGTAGAGTCTGCCGGCTTTGGAGAATCCATGCCGGTTGCTTCAAACGAGACAGAGGCGGGCCGGTTACAAAACAGAAGGGTTGAGATTAAGATCGCTCCATCCGGTTATCAATAGGCTGGTTTAGTCTTTGAATCAGCGCCATTCGCGCGGAACAGCATGTTCGCTGGCATATACCGAAAGTTTGTCATACAGATTCTGAGCTTCTTTGTATTGCTGGTCGGCAAATGTTTTCATCTGTTCCAGTCTATTTTTGTCAACATCGAGGTTTTTGAGCGAATTTTTGTATTCTTTCCACGCGGACTTTATTGAGTAAAAGTTTCGAAATGTTGAGCGCCACCAGAATTCGTCATGCCCGGCAGGCATTCTCAAACTCGGCGGGAGTTCTTCCAGTATTATAACTTGCCGGCCTGCATCGATCTGTATAGAATAATTGGCCATGAAGTCCATCCCTATGAGGCCTTCAAACTTGCTGGAAAGTGAAGGTGATACAGTTGTCGGAATAAATTCGTCTTTAGCTTCTCCAACCTGTATAGAGTCAATTATTGTCAATACAGCGGGGACAGAGCCGCCAATGCCTGATGCATGAATCCAGAGCTTGCCTTCGTCTTTATCCATGATGCCCAGTTTTTCGGCAAGCTCGGAGGAGATATGCATTCCGGGAGCTCCTGTATCAAGAAGCATAGGGGCGGTCACCCGGCGATTGAAAGTTACCGGTATAATTATTCTTCTGGCGGTTCCCTCATATGCTGTGTAGGGTATTACATGCTTTTTCAGCCCGTCAGTATTTTCCCCATCATCTTGGCTATTGGGATTATCTTTGTTTGGTTCGGAGTTCAAAGGCGGCGCAGTATCTGACGGGTGTTTATATTTCTCCAGGTCCCCTTCTGAAAATGACTTCTGCCCGGTTTCTCCGGCTGAGATAACGGTCAACGTCAAGGCGATACATAATAAGACTGCTGCGTATATTTTCAACATACTCTATTATATCAAAGCATGAGGCATTGGATCATATGCTGTCTGACTACTTTTCGGGCTATAATTAAAATAGTATTAAATATAAGTATATGCGGGCCAAACCTCAAGTAAATTATAAGGTGAAACGTCCGGCCTTGAAGTATTAGCTATTCCTGTAAAGGAGCAGAAATATAAGGAGATTATATGAATTATGTGTTCCCTTTGGAAACCCTAATGATAGGATTAGCTTATTTAATCTTCCCTCCGGGAATCTAATGTAAGGATTTTTCTTTTTATTCATGTTAGTTCACTAACGCTCACTATGCATATATTTTTTATTCACGAGATAGTTGCTCGCTTTGCATTATATTCATTCGCATAAACTCACTGTGTCATTTGCTCAGCCGCGTAATATGCGATAATTCCTCCGAGTACGCCTCCCGCATGACTGGCAGCCAGAGGAACACCGCACATACCGAGGTGCATAAAGGAGAAAAATACATCTCCAATAATTGTTTCATAAATGCTTTTAGATACAACTATGATAAAAAAGATCAGCCCCGTGCGAAAGTTACTTTTATGATGCATCATTTCTAAACCGGAAATTGCCATAAGTCCGTGGGCGATTCCTGAAAGTCCGCAGAGACCTATGGAATAAATGACTGGAGAGGCTGCCAGCGCTGCGGCAAGGCTTACTATTGAGCAAATGGCCACATAGGAGATCTTTATCAATATTTTTTTGTTGTAAAGCTCCCTATAAAGAAGGAAGAAAGCACCTGCGTCAAGTAACAGGTGATACCATGTTATATGTACAAACGGGTAGGTGATTATTCTCCACCATTCACCGGATAATACAGCGGAAGGTATGAATATAAGGGAAGAATTAAAACTGCCTTGCAGTAAGTGCATATTGGAAACAATCAGCAGGATAAAGAAAATGATAATATCAATGGATATCCAGGTCTTTTTTTCTGAGATGCAATCTCCGGGGGTGTCTATGACAAGTTCACTCATTTGTGTCTCCCGATTATTATTAAAGGGCAGGGGGCATGTTTATGCCCCCTGCCATAGCAGCTATTTCCTGAATTTCCTGCGGCTCAGCCAGTATGCGGCTATGAAGAATAAAGGCCCTACCGGCCCGCTGCCGACTCCGAAATCAAGGTCAAAACTTCGATCTTTCGGCGGCGACCAATTTGGAGTTGCAGAGCTGGGAACCGGAGCTGTCCTTTTTGCTGCCTGCACTTTAGATGCGGACATAGCGGGCTGCGGTCCAAGGTCGGATATGGACCTGTTTCTGATGGCCTCGAGCTGTTCCCTTATCTTTGCCTGTGACTTTCTGTCACGGTTTACTCTAAGGCTGTTCTTTCTGTCTATGTTCCATCGTTTGTACTCGTTATCGTTTTCAAGCACCAGAAATGAAGTGTATTCTGTAACAATAGAGTAACCTTCTCCAAGTCTGATGACCTCATCAATGACGTCCTGACGTGAGCCTGTACGGTCCGCTTTTTTCAGAAGCTGATCAATACGTTTCCATGCCCACATGCGTTCGATCCCGGAGTTGTCTGAATCGTTTCCTGAAAAAACCAGCCCGGCTTTCTGCTTGAGTTCACGACCCTGCATGTTTGCATTCAGAGTTACGGTTGTCTCACCCCCGCCCTTATAACGGCCGTAAATCCTTACCTGAGCGCCGTGGAAGAGATTGGGTAATACTTTGGGTTCAACGTCATAGACGTGCAGACGGCCGAAGTCAATCTGCAGATTCGATGCCGCGGGCCGCATCAGCTTCCTGCGGAAGCTCTTTGCCTGCAGTTTAAAATCATCTCCTCTGGATATGAATGCTGCGAGACCGCCGGAATCTTCTGCCATCTGCTCAAGCAGCGGACGGTTGACCTCATTGCCTATGCCTATACAGAACACGCGTGTGTTTCCCGGACGCGACTGGATCAACTGCATTAGGGTCTGCCGTTCCTTTTGCTCTGTCATTCCGTCGCTGAGGATTACAACATTCAGACTCCTGTCCGGATCGCCATACCTATATGCTGTATTCATTGCCGGAGATAGGACAGTACCGCCTCTTGCCCGCCTGGAACTCATATAGGATTTGGCCAGGTCCTTCATTTGGGGAACTCCGGATCTCAGTTCCCCAAACAGCGTATCCGGACTTACGTTGAATGTCATCACCTCAAATCGGTCATCGCTTCCGAGTTCATCAATGAATGCCTCAACAGAGTTTTGTGATACAGCAAGCTTCCCGTCATTGGCCATGCTGCCGGATATATCCATAACAAAAACATAGTCCATTCCTCCATCAAGCTTTGCCTGCTCTTTACCCGATGTCAGTGTCATTAAGAAGTATCCGTCTTCACCGTCGTGCTTTGACGTAATAAGGTCTATACCGGTTTTCGGGCGGGACAGGTTGTAGCTGATAACTACATCAGCTGCCAGACTGCCGCCTTTGGTCTCAAGGCTTGCTGTGGAATATGAGTCAGAGTGGTTTGCAATAACAAATGCATCGCCATGACTTGGACTTTCCATCCGTGCAATTGGAACGGCTGATTTCACTTCCGCATTAATACTGAACCTGCCCGTTGTGCGTGAATTAATGTCTCTCCGGGTTACTGTAGCAAGAGGATAGACATATACTGCGCGGTCCTGATCAACTTCAAGCTCCTGGTAATATGTTATCTGCACTTTTTGTTCAGCGCGCGCATTGATCGGGAATATCCGCATTTCAAATGTCTTATAGTCAACCTGTTCCAGAAGACCGGGGTCTTTCCTTGTCCTCTTGTAACTGTTATAAATTTCCCTCGCCCTTTTTTTCTCGAGGACTTCACCGACCATTTCCTTGCCGTTGATCCACATGCTGAAATTGGCTACAGAGGCTCCTTTGGGCACTGGAAATGAGTACAGAGCTTCCACCTGCCGATTTTCGGTATTGCGGAATATCTGGGTTACCTGCGTCACGGCAATTCCGTTGTTAATCGTAACCTGTACGTCGTGATCCTTTATCTCCAGTACTCCGCCGAACCCTCCGTCAGCAATCAGAAGCCCGGCCGCGTTTGCGTTAACGGGAATAATTACAGAAAGCAGAAATGCCGCAGCAAACAGCAAAAGAAGGCTTTTCATGAGACTTGTATGTTTATTATTTTCTATATTCATTTTAAGACCTCCTGATTTTTTTAAATGGTATTTCAAAAAATACTAGGGACAATATATTAATTATCTACCACCTCCTTTCTTCGGGCTTTTTTCTCAACTGTATAGAGCAGATACTGTGCCAATGTTTTACCGGTTATGTAACTGTCTGATTTTATTGAAGATAATTGCTTTGAAGGGGATCGACTGCCTGATGACGAAGGGCAGTCAGTTGACATTAAATGCACATTAAGTATACATTAAATGTACTATGGCTAAGCATAGTTTAACCCCTTCTGAAAGAGAATTCCTGTCAGGTATTACGCGGGTCGTGTTTTCAAATCCCTTTAGCGATGAGCGGATGTCAGCAGACAGGAATATTATTAATGCCGACCCAAAGGCATCATATGAAGAGCGGACCCGGCTGATAATTCAGGTAGTACTGGCAAAGATGGGAGATCTGGTAAAAAAGGGCAAAGGTGATGTCAGGAAGTTTACAGGCAATGACCGAACGCTGATCGAGAACGGATGCCTCTTTTATGTTTATCTTAAGTTCTATCCGTTCTTTGACAAACTGATACAGGAGCAGGTCGAGACTGGTGATACATCGTGCAAAGTGCCTTTTGCGCGGGATGCGATATACGAGATAATCAAACGGGGTTTTTCCGATAAAGACGCAGTACACTATTTTGCCACTTTTTATCAAATGAGGCGCGCGTTCTATTTTGTCAGACACAGTATAGTCGGAGACAGTCCGTGTATGAAGGAACTGCGCCTGAATCTCTGGAACAATGTGTTTACTCATGATATAGGACTCTACTCGCGATGTCTGTGGAACAGGATGGAGGACTATTCTACGCTTTTACTGGGTGAGACCGGTACCGGGAAGGGAATAGCGGCAATAGCAATAGGCCGTTCAGGATATATACCTTTTGACGAAAGGAAAGACTGCTTTGCAGAGAGCTTCACGCGTGCGTTTGTATCACTTAACCTTTCCCAGTTTCCTGAACAGCTGATCGAATCGGAACTGTTCGGTCACAAAAAAGGCGCTTTTACAGGAGCGTCAGCAGACCATGCGGGGGTGTTCTCAAGATGCAGTCCTCATGGAGCGATATTACTTGATGAGATAGGAGAGGTATCGATCCCGGTTCAGATTAAACTTCTACAGGTTCTTCAGGAACGAGTTTTTACACCAGTAGGAAGTTATAGGAAACAGCGTTTTGAGGGTCGGGTAATTGCGGCGACAAACCGGTCTGTACATACTCTGAGGTCTGAAAAAATCTTCAGAGATGATTTTTTCTACCGCCTTTGTTCTGACGTTATAACTGTGCCGCCGCTGCGCATTAGAATTCAGGAGGACCCGGATGAACTTGACGATCTTATTGAGCATACAATGAAGCGTATCGTGGGAGAGTCTTCTCCCGGCCTTGTAATTGAAGTAGGGGAGACGATCCGAAGGCAGATACCGGCCGGGTATTCGTGGCCGGGTAATGTGCGTGAATTAGAACAATGTATTAGACGTATTCTTTTGAAGCAAAGCTATAAGATAGATGAACTGGATACAAACCATCAGAATACTGCGGAGAGGATCATTGCCGGGATAAAGGAGGGTTCACTGGACGCACAGGAGGTCCTGTCCGGCTACTGCAGAATTCTTTATAGCAACCTGGGGACATATGGTGCAGTTGCCGCAAAGACCGGACTTGATAGAAGAACTGTAAAAAAATATCTGGAATTGTGCAATTAAGATAAGAAGTGACCCTGCACCCTGATGTGCAGGACGGTTGAGTAAATCTATAGCGATACCATAATTAGTGACAAGTTAGAAGCTTGCCCGCCGATTCTCTTGGAGGGTGAGAAATTAGAAATTGAGAAGATAAGAGGATGAGAAGTTAGAAGCTGTTCAAGCCGGTCAAACTGTTTAAACCCCCGTAAAGTTCTAAAGAACTTGAACCACGGGGCAGGCTGTTCAAGCAGTTAACGGCCTTTGCGGATGCAATGATTGATCTTTAACTATTAACGCTTAACCATTAACAGATAACGGCAGTCGGGAGATCAGGATACTGAAATCTTTTCGATTTCAACTCTGTTCCTTCCGTTGTCTTTGGCTTTATACAGACACTGGTCAGCCAGTTTTATGAGCCTTTCATAGTCCAGGTGCGTATCTTCATCATTAGCCTTCGTGTTAAAATGCCCGATGCCTACACTTGTTGTAAGCCTGATCCCGTCAAAATTCGTCTCCTCCACTTTCTTCCTGAATCTTTCTCCAACTTTAAAAGCGTTTTCATAATTGGCATAAGGCAATATTACAACAAACTCTTCTCCGCCGTATCTGGCAACAACATCTCCCCATCTCGCGCCGCTTTTTCTTGTGCTATGCTTTAATATTTCGGCGATTCTCTTAATTACCATGTCACCTACCAAATGGCCGTATGTATCATTTACCTTCTTAAAGAAATCTATATCCAGCAAAACAAGGCTCAGTGTGTGTTTGTACTTGTTTGCGCGGTCTATTTCGTCTTTAAGAGTTATTTTGAAATGCTCATGGTGATATAATCCTGTCAGACTGTCTGTTATGGATTTTTGATATAAATGGGAATTTTCTATTGAGACCGCAACCTGGTTGGCAAGAGCATACAGGATTACCATGTCGTCGTAATCGAAATCGCCGACAATTTTATTTATGGTCTGAAGCACGCCTATCGTCCTTTCTTTTGATCTCACCGGAACGCAAACCATATTTTTTGTAGTAAAACCCGTCTTTTTATCAACCTTTTCATAGAATCTGGGCTCAGATGCAATGTCATTCGTTATCACGGGATTTCCATGCTCCGCGACCCAGCCCGCCACACCCATACCTTTCTTCACTCTGATAGATTTGACCTCATAGGATTTTTCTCCGACAGCAACTTCAAAGTACAGGTCTTTGGTTTTTGGATCAACGAGAATAAGGCTTCCTGATTCCGAATCAAGCAGTCTGGTTGCAGCTTCAATGACTTTTGTTTTGATAGCGTAGGGGTCCAACGTCGAATTTATGAGTGACGTCATTTCGACAAGAGTATTAAGCTGCTGCAGTTTCTTACTTTGAGAATCAAGCATTTTACATATATAGCATATAGTGAATACTTTTAGAAATCAATAATATTTATAGGTTAAATAAGAAGGTTAAATAAACTGAGTGCAGGTTTCAGCTATCAGGTACGTGTGATCATGATCACGGAAAATCTGCATTATAGAGTTTAGCATTAATACTGATAACAGTGACAACTTTTGAGAGGTGTGTTTGAGACCATTTTGTAACTGAAGGCGGCAGAATGAAATTTGTGAACTTCTGGACTTGGGAGATAAAACAGCTTTCTGCACTGGAAAGGATTTATCTTACGGATGCCATTGAGTTGGTGTTATCCTGGGACGTCCTGAAAAAAAACTATGGAGAGCTTGATCTCATAAAGAAGATGTTAGAGACTGAATCAGGATTAACTGAAAACGGTATATCAGTGGTCCTCTCTGACAAAGAAAGAAGCTGGAGCTCAAAGGATATTAAGCTCCTGTAGCTGATCATTCCCTGTTTTCTTTTAGTTTAACGAGAAGATCTTTTTTTCTTATCCTTCCATGCAATGCTGAACCGTCCCTGAATTCAAAAACAGGGATGTCGAACCTGTACATTTCATAAAGCTCTTCGTCAGAGTCAATGGCGACTTTATTGGCGTGGACATCGTATTTAACTTTAATTCCGTTCAGCAGTTCTTCGGCATGGCCGCACAGCCAACAGCCCTCTTTGTAATAGAAAGTCAATCTAACCATTTTCCTGCCTTACGTATACATTCGCCCCCTCCTCAACACTTCCTCCGGGAAAAAGGCCCCACTATGAAAGCCCATATTTTCCTCATCGTTTATAGTCACAACCGTAATAACGATTTCCATTTATTCAGCAGGGTCATATGTCTCTACAATGTTGCTGTTCATTCAACAGGGTAGGCATTATGGACAGTGCTGGAAGTCGGGATGCTATAAGCTGTCAACATCTTTCTGAAGGGGATTGTCGATTATCTGGATTCCGTATTTTTCCACGAATGCTTTTTGGGCCATCATGAATTCATTGTCGAGTGCGGATTCTCTAATACTGATATCTTCGACGACCTCCTGCATTCTTTGCATGTTGTAAGGGGTATTTTCCTTTCCCAGGATATCGATTATCTCTCTATATTCATTCGTGCTGATTGACAAGTAAAATTCGAACAGTTTTATAGCTGTATCTCTCAATTCAGAATTTTCCTCAAACGGTTCCAGTTCCCGGCTCTGCCTGATAATTTCCTCACAGGTATTAATAAGTTCACGGTGTTTATTAGTCATCTCCGGAGTACTGCCTGATTCAAAGGAGGATGCCAGGTCCAGCATTTTTTGGATAATAGACGACTGTAGTTCAACGATTTTGTTATTGTAGTCGGTAGCATCTGTCTTTTTGTCAGTGCATGAAACAGATGATATTGCCAATATTGCAAGAAACGCAAAAAGTATATGTTTTAACTTGCTGTTTATGAATTCCATATACAGTTATTTCGCCGCATATCAAACATCAGGATGGTTTCGAGGGGTTATTTGTCAAGCCAGTGTCTTAAATCCCATGAAGGCGAGAAAATCATGTTTACGCCCCTTTACAGGCTGTTTGTTCCATTTTGTCAGTTTTTTCCAGAAAGATTCAGATTCTGCTTCATCACGTATAGCGCGGTTTTGTATCCTGTGCAAAGACCGCATTTTTCCATGGGAATATTTGCAGACCACAGACTTGTCGCGTATTATGTCCCTTAGCTGAAGGTCATCAACTTCATTATCCTCTGTTAGTGTCACTTCAAGAGGGTAGGTACGACACAACAGTGGTCTTGCATCGTAGACAGTGCATTGCCTGTCTTCTGAAAGGAAGAGACAATGGCCGTTCTTTTTTTTCAGTCCCATCTGCCGCCTTCCGTAAGACAGCCATACCCAGTCCATATCGTCATCATCGACTTCAGACATTTCATCACTGCCGAAGAACCTGACCATCCTGTG
>CAZNPC010000025.1:0-24253 GCA_964574765.1 uncultured Nitrospirales bacterium
GCGGGACAAAGTATCTCGGCGGCCACAGTGACATCTGCTGCGGCGCTGTCGCGGGTAAAAAAACTCTTATTGGGAAAATAAGGGCTTCAGCAATCAATTTCGGCGGCAGTCTGAACGGGGAGACATGCTACCTGCTTGAACGCAGTATGAAGACTCTTGGCTTAAGGGTAGAAAGACAGTGTAGAAACGCATTGTATATTGCTGAATCTCTGCATAACAATGCAGGGATCAAAAAAGTTTTCTATCCCGGCCTTAAGAGCCATCCGGGCCATGAAACAGCTAAAGGCCAGATGAAGGATTTCGGCGCCATTGTATCTTTTGAACTGGATAAAGCGGAGCCGTCCGAATTCGTTAGAAAACTCAGATTGATCAGGCCCGCTGTAAGTCTCGGCGGGGTTGAAAGCCTTATCTGCGCCCCTTCAGCTACATCTCATGAAAAACTGTCCGCTCAGGAGCGCGCTGATCTTGGGATAACAGACAGCCTTTTCCGCCTGTCTGTTGGAATTGAGGATGCTGAGGACCTGTTGTCAGACATTGAACAGGCTTTATAAGAGTATTGTTAGAGGCCGATAACAACATAAGCGATAAATTGACTTTATCCTGTATTTTATGTTAAAAAATATGTCTATTTCAGTGATTGGAGGCAGTATCTTTAATGTATGCAATAATAGAAACAGGCGGAAAACAATACAGGGTCTCTGAAGGAGACACTCTGGATATTGAGAAAATTGAAAATAAGAAATCCGTGACTTTCAACAATGTCCTTTTGACCTCTGACGGTGATAAGGTTTCTGTCGGCAGTCCTTATGTTTCATCTGCCAAGGTAACAGCAGAGGTTATTGACAACAAAAAGGCCAAAAAAGTCCTTGTTTTTAAACAAATACCGAGAAAAGGCCACAGAAAGCTCAGAGGGCACAGACAGCAGTACACAACTATCAAGATAAAAAATATTCAGGTTAAATAAACAGGAGAATCAGGATATGGCTCATAAAAAAGGTGTAGGAAGTACAAGAAACGGCCGTGACAGTGAATCAAAACGTCTCGGCGTAAAGAAATACGGCGGGCAGGTCGTGAAGGCAGGCAACATCCTGATGAAGCAGAATGGGACAAAGTTTCATCCTGGATTTAATGTCGGAATAGGCTGTGATGACACACTCTATGCCAAGATCAGCGGAGTTGTAAAATTCGAGCGCAAGAACAAAAAAAGAAAACAGATCAGCGTTTATCCCGCGGCATAATAGCATATAGCTAATAGTTCATAGCCACGCCAGAGGCGGGCAAGCTCATAGTCCACAGAACAAGACGCAATTCCGAACTCCGGACTCCGAATTCCACACTTCCGTCAGCCCTCGCGGCTAATTTTGCGTTAGCAAAATTGTGAGGGTCAACTTGTATCCTCCATCTTTATTCCTGTATCATTAGAACCATGCAATTTATCGATGAAGTAAAGGTCTATATCAAGGCAGGTGACGGAGGCGCAGGCTGTGTCAGCTTTAGAAGGGAGAAGTTCGTTCCCATGGGCGGACCAAACGGCGGAGACGGAGGAAGGGGCGCGCATATCATATTTCTTGCGTCGCGGGACATCAACACCCTGCTGGATATTAAATATCAGCAGCAATACAGGGCTGAAAAAGGCCGGCATGGCATGGGCAAGGACAGGCATGGAAGAAATGGAAAAAACCTTATTATACCGGTACCACCCGGTACCCTGATCAAAGATGCTGACACGGGAGAAATTCTCAGCGACCTTACAGCAGAAGGGCAGGAGTTTATTGCCGCAAAAGGCGGGAGAGGCGGAGTTGGAAATACTCATTTTAAAAGCGCTACAAGGCAGGCCCCGAAATTCGCTCAGCCCGGTGAACCGGGAGAAGAGAAAAACCTTGTGCTTGAATTAAAACTCCTTGCTGATATCGGCCTGATCGGACTTCCAAACGCCGGAAAGTCAACTTTGATCTCTGCTATATCCTCTGCAAGGCCAAAGGTCGCAGATTACCCGTTCACAACACTTGTACCAGCACTGGGAGTTGTACAGTATGGTGATTATGACAGCTTTGTTGTCGCTGACATACCCGGATTGATACAGGGCGCTCATAAAGGCTCCGGACTGGGTTTCCAGTTCCTGCGTCATGTTGAAAGGACATCAATGCTTCTGCACCTTGTAGATATATCGGAAACGCTGGAGGATGATCCTATAGAGAACTTTAAAAAGATAAATAATGAGCTTGCACTTTACAGCCCTGACCTTCTCAAGAAACCTCAGGCAGTTGCAGGAACGAAGCTTGACATAAAAGGCAGCGGGAAAAGACTTGACAGCCTTGCTCTTTATTGTAAAGATAAACAGTATGATTTTCTACCCATATGCGCGGTAACCGGCCAGGGGATAAAAGAACTTATTAATTATCTGGGGAAGCAGCACAAAAAACTTAAGGAAAAAAGCGACCAATAAAATGAAACGGATAATCATAAAAATAGGGAGCAACATACTTGCTTCAGCGGATACCGGGCTGAACACCAAAAGGCTTCATGCGATCGCAAAAGATATTTCAGGGGTCATTGACAGAGGAATAGAAGCGGTCGTTGTTTCCTCAGGCGCTATTGCCGCAGGGCTTAAGAAACTCGGGCTTAAAGAAAAACCTGAAGACATAAAACTCAAACAGGCGGCCGCTGCTATCGGACAGTCCAGCCTTATGTGGGCATATGAACAGAGCTTTGCTGAATTCAGGAAAAAGGTTGCCCAGATATTATTGACAAGGGATGACATATCTGACCGCCTTAGATACATAAATGCCAAGAACACATTGCTTGCCCTTCTAAGCTATGGTGTTATTCCGTTGATAAACGAGAACGACCCTATAGCTGTTGATGAGATCAAGTTCGGTGATAATGATATGCTGGCAGCTCTCGCAGCCGGCCTTGTTGAGGCTGACATGCTTGTAATTCTTTCTGATGTGGACGGCCTTTATACCAAAGACCCGAAACATAAAAATGCCCGGCTTATCGGGAGCGTTGACAGGATAACTTCTGATATCCAGAAACTCGCTGACGGTAAAAGCAGTGCTGTTGGCACGGGAGGAATGCGTTCAAAACTGATCGCCGCAAAACAGGCCAATAATCACGGTATACCTGTCGCGATAATCAGCGGCAAGAAGAGCGGCTGTCTCGCGCGCCTGCTTAACGGTGAAAAAGTAGGGACATATTTCAAACCAAACGAACGGCGGCTGTCATCCAAAAAAGGATGGATAGCCTACGGGGTACGGTCAAAAGGCGCGCTGGTCCTTGACGACGGTGCGATTAACGCACTGACAACAATGGGCAAAAGCCTCCTGCCTTCAGGAATAGTAAAAATTGAGGGGCATTTTGAAGTTGGAGATTACGTCAGGTGCGTTAACAGGCAGGGCAAAAAAATAGCCAAAGGACTGACTAATTACTCTTCAAAAGACCTCGAAAAGATAAAAAAGAAACGAACTACTGAGATAGAAAAGATCCTGGGGTATAAATACTCAGATGAGGTCATTCACAGGGACAATCTTGTGATCGTATAGTATATCCCCTTTTTTTATCTGGTTGCCCCCGGCTCACAGGCATCTCCTGTTTATAGCATATTTTTATTTTACAGCAACCAACACTTTAAACCACCTGAAATCAGGAAGAGGCACAACCCTAATATTGCGGAACTTTGCCCTTCTGCACATCTTTTTCCATTGCCTGAAGCTTACACAATATTCGCCATCATTCAGAATATGCTTTTTGCCGTTGTCATACATCCGTCTGAACGCGTCTATTCCACCCTCTTTTAAAGCAAGGGCCAGCTCCTGATTTAAGTAACCCATTATTCTAAGCAGTCTTTTCGGATCGTTTAAATTCCCTGTAGTATCCATGTCGATATCGCCCAGAACAAATTTCCCTCCTGGATTAAGCATATCACTTATTTTTTTTATTACAGGATACTTGTTTTTTACGTGATGCAGTGTAACTGTGGAAGCGATTATGTCATATGAATTGTCGTTGGTCGTCATATTCTCGGTATCCATGAGTTTACACATAACTTTACCGCTAATACCCAGTTTTCTGATTTTATTTCTGAATATCGCAAGCATTTCAGACGAGATGTCTATCCCAGTCACAGAGCAATCAGTTTTATTAAGAAATTTCAGGGACAGCAGGCCAGTACCGCATCCGATATCAAGCACCCTGTTGTTCTTCTTCACCCCTGAAGCTTTAACAACAAGATCAAGTAGTTTATGATGCCGCTTAACTTTACCCAGCGTTTTATCATATTCATTGGCCCAATCGCGAAACCAGTTTTTCGAGACCGAGTTCTTAATGTTTGTTCTTTTCATAGATTCACTTCCGGCATTATAATAAGCCCCATTGCCGTATTTCTGCAATACCATCAATCACAGCCGCCTTGTCAGGCTTTTTTCAAATTTAATATTGCAATCTCGGGCGGACAATTAAATCTGACAGGAATAATGGCCCAACCAAAGGCCAGACCGTTTCAATGTTCTTTAATGCATTGGCCCCTTTAGAAATGTAGTCTCCTGTACATACAATTAGATCCTTATGAATTGAATTTGACTTGTTTATAACCCGCTCAATGAATTGTTTTGACACAAGTGTGCCATGGTGTAAATCAGTCAGCTGTAAAATTCTAAAATCTATGAATTCGTCTGGAAGATTACTAACCGGAACGTTATAAGTATTTATCTGGACCAGGCATCTCTCTATAAAAAAAGGATAACTCGCGGCCAAACAGCTAATTCCGCCGACTATTCCTTATTTCAGGAAAGTCCTTCTGGTTACAGGTAAACTCATTACTTTATTTACCTGATTTAAAACTGCCCTGTAAAAACTCAGATATAGCTTCCCAGTAGTCCGTATACTGAGGATCTGACAGATCGTTATGCCCGGCGCCCTCAATTGAGATAAACCTCTTCTTTCCGGAAGCATTACGATAAAGGTCTTTCCCCATTGAAAACGGGATAATATTATCACGGGTGCCATGAATGACCAGTAAGGGGCTTTTTATATTACTCATTTTAGACATATTATCAAATGAATCACCGGCTACCGACGCGAATATACCAAAACCCTGTTCTTTTGCCTGTTCCTTTCCACTGGTCAAAGGTGATACCAGGATCAAACCGGCAATGTCCCGGTTTTGAGAAATATGCACTGCTACAGTTGTTCCGATGGAACGCCCGAACACAAATATATTCCCGGGTGAAAAGCCCAGGGGTTCTGCTGCATATTTATATGCAGCCTCTCCATCAAGATAAATTCCCTCTTCACTCGGACTTCCTGAACTTTTGCCGTATCCGCGATAACCAACGCCCAACACATTAATATCGTATTTGCTTAATTTGACAAGGTCAGGAAGACGGTGTGAGATATTTCCGGCATTCCCATGAAAAAAAATCAACAGCCGCTTTGACCCGGAATTTCTGACCAGGTAACTGTGCAATCTTTCATTGTCATCTGTTTCGATATAGACCTCCTGCACCCCGGGCGGAAGATGTTCTTTAGACAACACTGTTGTTGTATCCGGATGAAAGACAAATTTATTGACAATTGCTTTACAACCTATAAAAGAAAACAGGCAGGAAATTATCATTACTGATATAACCGCTCCCTTTTTCATGCTTCAATTAATAATCAGGACTGAGACAGGTCATAATTTTTCAATTTCCTTTAATTTAAAAGCCCTCAGCATATCTCTGATTTTGCTGTCGCTTTTATATTGTTCTGAACTGGCCACAGCCCTGATTTCAACATTGCCAACCAGGATGAAGTAGTGGGCATCCTTCATGCCCATGCCGCGATAACCTTCAAAATCTTCACTGCCGTAAAATGAAGGCTTCTCCTGTTTATAAAGGATATGAAACCATATATATTTATCAAAAGATTTGTCTCCTTTGTTCTTTAAGTCCGCCTGGAAGAAATCACCGTCTTTCACATCATGATATGTAACTTTCCATTCTTTATTCCTGCCGATATAATTATTATCCGGCAGAACATTCAGCAATAATTGCTCAACTTCTTTCTTTTCAGCATCAGGCAATTTAATCCCCGCCGCACTTCCCTTTTTAAGCAGGTGTGACAATCGTGTTAAAGACCCTTTGTTTAACTCCTCTGCAGTGACAGATGTACTGCATAACATAATAACAGCTAATGCCAAAGCATATATGATCTGTTTCATTTTCCTTCCTCCTTTCATATAGTGCTGTCTCCGGTCTTTTCAAGCAATACCGAATGACTAAAAGTTATTTTGGGTTCATCTTTGATTCTAAATCCGGCATCTTTTGCTATATCGATCTCATGCTCAAATTGAGACCTCGAAACATGGAACTTCGGCTCTGTGATCAATAGCAGTCCTGATCCCTTTAAAGCATCTCTGACCTGATGCAAAAACGCTTTTTTATCCTGTGTTTCATGGACCATCCAGAATGTTAACGCAAAATCTACCGGCTCAGAAATACCAATTTCAGTCTCACTGCATAAGTGAGTCTGAATAGTATCCAGTACTCCTGTACGCCCTGCTCTTTTCTCCAGTATTTCCAGCATTTCCTTTTGAACATCAACAGCAATTACCTTCCCGTTTTGTTTAACCATTTTTGCCATGCCAATCGAAAAAAATCCCATTCCACAGCCAATGTCAACAACAGTCATACCTTCTTTTATAATATGAGAAAATATTTGGTCAGATTTGTGGAAAAGAGTGCGGAGCGAATTATCAAAAGCAAATGCAAGCCACCAGGGACATACATGGTTTCCCATTTATCAGTATTCCTTTAATGCTCGTCAACGTCTGCACTAATTTGACGGCGCATTGTCTGCGCCGGTCAAGTTGAGTGCTCTGTCAAATGTTTATGCTGCAGCCGCTTTTGGATTTGGTCCATACTTATTTTCTTCAGGTTTACTGTCAGACACTAAGAAAACAATGAGCACAATTGGGCCTATTATCGGGATTAGCAGAATCAACAGCCACCAGCCGCTACGATTAGTGTCGTGAAGCCTTCTAATCCCAACCGCGATACTTGGAATTATAACCGCCAGCGTATATATTCCACTCAAAAGACCAATTCCAGCTTCAGCACTCAAAGAACCGGTCACTCCATCAATGATTGTAAGAATTATGGTAATGAGCATATTAAATAGCACAAAGTACCAATATTCTTTCCGTCTCGCTCTCCCTCCAAATGTTGCATACTTTTTCAATACTTCAAGATACCATTTCATGTTTCTCTCCTTTCTTGTTGTCCATGCCTGATACTAGCGGAACGATCTTTGTTATTTCCGACTTGCCAAACGAATCCGATATTACAATATCATCTCTCATTATTCTGTCAGTATTCGCTCTTTCTCATTTCCTTATACGCATTGATCAGGCCGTTGGTGGATGAATCATGTGACGTGGTCTCAGCTTCATCAGTAAGTTCAGGCAGTACTCTCTTGGCGAGCTGTTTTCCAAGCTCAACCCCCCACTGGTCAAAGCTGAATATGTTCCAGATAACACCCTGGACAAAGATCTTGTGTTCGTACATTGCAATAAGGCTTCCAAGTATACGAGGCGTAATTTTTTTGACCAATATGGAGTTGGTAGGCCTGTTGCCTTCAAAAGTCCTGAACGGGGCAAGTTTCGCTATCTCTTCATCGCTTTTCCCCTCTTCCTTCAACTCCGCGGTCACTTCCTCCATAGTCTTGCCCCTCATCAATGCTTCGGTCTGCGCAAAGAAATTTGAAAGCAGTATATCATGGTGTTTCCCGACCGGATTAAGACTGATCGCGGGGGCAATGAAATCACAAGGTATAAATCTCGTTCCCTGATGAATAAGCTGATAAAAAGCGTGCTGGCCGTTCGTTCCCGGCTCCCCCCATATAACAGGCCCGGTATTATAGCTGACTTCATTTCCGCTTCTATCAATATGTTTTCCGTTACTCTCCATATTGCCCTGCTGAAAGTACGCGGGAAATCTGTGCATGTTCTGATCATAAGGCAAAATCGCCTCAGTCTGCGCGTCAAAGAAGTTGATATACCAGACACTTATCAACGCGAGCATAACGGGAATATTTTTTCCAAACGGAGTCTTTCTGAAATGATCATCCATTTCATGCGCTCCCTCAAGCAGTTCCATGAAATTTTCAAATCCGATTGCGCAGGCAATAGACAAGCCTACCGCCGACCAGAGAGAATACCTTCCGCCTACCCAGTCCCAGAATTCGAACATGTTCTTTGTATCAATGCCGAATTCATTAACCTCGTCGGCATTGGTAGAAATAGCTACAAAGTGGCTTTTTATGTGAACTTCATCCTTTGCTGAATCAAGAAACCATCTGCGGACTGTTCGCGCGTTAGTCATTGTCTCCTGGGTGGTAAATGTCTTGGATGCTATCATGAATAGCGTTGTTTCCCGGGATAATTTTTTCAGCGTCCCCTTTATATGGGTCCCGTCTATATTGGAGACAAAATGCACATTGACATTACGCCTGCGAAACGGTTTCAATGCCTCTGTTACCATAGCGGGCCCCAGGTCCGATCCGCCAATACCTATGTTTACAATATCTTTTATCGGCTTGCCCGTATATCCTTTCCAGTCCCCGGAAATAATTTTATTGGAAAAATCTTTCATGTGCTGTAATACATTGGTCACATCAGGCATTATATTCCTGTTATTCATATAAACCGCCTCTTCAGTGCGTTCTCTGAGCGCGACATGAAGCACAGCTCTCCCCTCTGTTTCATTAATAATGTCGCCATCAAACATTTTCTCAATGGCGTCTTTCAACTTTATATCTTCCGCAAGTTCAAAAAGAAAATTCAATGTTTCCTTTTTAATCAGGTTTTTTGAATAATCAACAAGAATATCTCCAAAAAGAATGGAATACCGTTCAAATCTGTCTGGTTCCTTATCAAACAGGTCTCTTAGATGCCTGTTCTTCATGAAAGCACAATGCTCCCTCAGTTTCTTCCAGACTTCAGTCTTTGACGGATCAATCTTATGAAGCATAATTATCTCCCAAGAATAGCTTGTTTGATATTCAGTTCCTGTTTATTAAATCGAGTTCATCCTTTTTGTAAACTCTGAAGCCCCAGAAGTGCGGCTCCCCAGAGACCGCTTTCTTCATTGGTAATGAGGAATACCGGTATCTTTTCCAGTATAGCAGACATTGTGCGGGAACTTCGGAACTCTTTCTCAAACGACTCGTGCCTGAGCAGATCAGGCGATCGCGCGGCCACTCCGCCGGCTATATACACTCCGCCGAGCGCCAGTATGTCAAGCGCGTAGTTCCGGCACGTTCTCGCGTAAAAACGGGACGCCCACTGCAGTGTTTCAGAGTCCCTCGAAAATAAAACCGTTACTTCTCCGGGGTCAAGTTTTTCGCCGGTAAGGAAATGATGGATATAACTCAGGCCCCTTCCGGATACAACAATGTTGGCTGTGATATACTCTTCTCCAAGTTCATTCAGAAGATACTCCTGAAACTCAAACTCGCGTTTTGTAACAAAAGGGAAATTGGAATGCCCGCCTTCTGACGGGACCGCGATAAATCCGCCGGAACCGTCAGGTGAAAGAGCAGCTTTCCCAAGTGCTGTACCGGCTCCAATTACAGCTGCCGCGGCATCTATTACTGTTTTGCCTGGCAGTATTTTTTCCGCGGAATCAGCAGCTGGCGAACGGCAGGCAAAAGCCTGCGCGACAAAATCATTAATTAATAAACACCTGTTGAAGCCGAAATCTTTTTTTGCGTTTGATATGTCGATGTCCCATTCGATAAAGGGAGGGGAACTGAATACACCCCTCTCAACAGGGCCTGCTACAGCCATAACTGAGATATCAGCCTGCTCAGGCATAAGTGTAAAGCCGTCTCTTAGTTTATCAATCAGCTGCCCAAAAGACGAGGTTGTATTTGTTTCCAGCCAGAGGGTCTTTACAAGAGAGAGGTTATCGTTCTGATCGATTGTAAAATGGGCAAACCGGCTGTTGGTTCCGCCAATATCAGCAGTAAGTATAGTCTTCATAGTAAGTAAAATTATACCATTTTAGACTTATGCTTACTGTATCCTGACTATTTCATTTGCCTTCCTTTTGTGAGTCATGTATATCTCTGTTTCACTGCAGTCGGTTTCATTCAGCGCGTGCATAGTCCGTCTTCCGGCCAGCGCATTAGTATTGCACTGCTGGCTTATATGCGCCAGGATGACGGCTTTAGGCATTTTCCTTGATCTGCCTATAACTTCTACCAGAAAATCAGCACACTGGTCATTTGAAAGATGGCCGATCTCCTTTATCCTTTTCTTAAGCCATTGCGGACGGCCGGAGTTTTCAAGCATTTCCCTGTCATGATTTGACTCAATAATAATCACGTCAGAGTCAACAAAATGATTTATCAGGTCAGCTTGAGGATATCCAAGGTCTGTTGCTACTGTTACTTTTTTCATGCCTGACCGTACTTTTTTGAAAATATTAAAACCGAAACAGCCGCCATTTGAATCATGCGGCACCTCAAACCCTTTAACAGTAAATGCCCCTGAGACAAATTTCCTGTCATTAAAGGTCTTCAGCAGTCCCATATTGTCGGCCTTCTCCATGATCCTGTACTTTTCAACAAGCCCCTTCTGAATTCTGGTATGGCAAAATATCGGCACTTTTTCTTTGACAAGCCGTTTCAGCATGGACTTTTTAACATGGTCGCTGTGCGTATGGGTTATCAAAACACCTGATATCGATGACATATCAAGGTTGAGCATTTCCAGGTTATGGCAAATATATCTCGGACTGAATCCGCAGTCTATCATCAGGGCGCTGCTGCTGTCCCACATTAAAGTGCAATTGCCGGAACTCGTGCTCCCCAATACCCGTATATTAAGATCCATTCTTAACGTTCCTTAAATTCAAGTCTTTTGTCCCATGTCAGCCTTATAAAGTTCCCTTGCCTTTTTAAAGAGTTCAAAATATTTATCAGACCTGAAATCAGGATAAGTATACGGCATTATCTGATAGTTCCCTCCCGAATAAATAAGCGGGACTTCTCCGTATACGCTGTTTCCGACATAAACTCTGTGGGAATAGTCCTTTGCCGACACCAGAACAACTCTCGCCGAATCCAGATAGCCCGGATCAAGGTTGATCCTCCGTCCCTTATTTTCCATAAGATACTGTTCTTCAAGCTCTACTGTTGTAAACTTTATCTCTGAAATTAGGCCGGGATCAATCAGATCTTTAAAAAAAATAAACCGTCTTTTTAAGTCTGCTCCCATTTCATCAAGGTAATAATCCGTATCTTCCCACTCCCAAACAGGACTCTCCATGTCAGAGGGGCCGTAGATCTCTGTCAAACGTTCTTTCAGTTCATCTAACAAGGAGACTTCCCGTGAGATCATGCCGATGAATAACTTGACCGGCAGTGGTGCTGAACGTATACGGGCCATAATCTCCTTTAAATTATTGAGAGTACCCAATAGCAAATAAATCGAAATGCTGCCTGTTGATTATAACAGTTTTTTCTGATATAACTAAAAAAAACTAATAGAAAAGGTACGGCACCAAATACAGAACATTTAAACAAATAGGGATGAAAGCCTAATAACAGCTTCAACTCGGGCTAGCTTCTCTGCTGCGCTCCGAAGCCGGCCGGTTATTTGCAGCGTTATGACTTCGGCCGGCAGACCTTGACGCAAAGTCCGCATATATACTGGCCTACGTGATGAGCCTTGGCAAAGTACTTCAGTTTCTCAAGGCATGCCTCTTTATTCCACTGCTTATGTGTCTCCCCTATGGCTGAGACCGGGCACGCCTCAATACATCTTTTACAGCCCGAACAGTCTCTCTCAACCGGAGCATCAGTCTTTAGAGGCATATCCGTGAGAACAGTCGCGAGTCTGATCCTTGAACCAAGATCAGGATGCACCAGCAGGTTGTTTCTCCCTATCCACCCAAGGCCGGCCCTGACAGCCGCCATCTTATGAGACATATGCGCAGTCTGTTCTTTCCAGTCAACTATCTGGCTTGCAGGTATTGGAAGGGCATTATATCCTCTGCCCTGGATAGCAAGTGCGATCTTCAGGGCGGTCTGGTCAAGAAGAAGATTCAGTGTTTTATAGTGATGGAGATAATGGCGTGTAGGCCCGATAATGATCCCTTTCAGCACAGAATCCGAAACCTGAACTCCTATTGATACAGCAGAGGAAAGTCCGTCGGTCTGGTCAGGGGGAAGTGCTTCGAAAAGCGTCCTTAAGTCCTCGATACTGCCGGCTCCAAAGGCAGATACTCCCGAAGATATTGCAAGATTCTTGAGCTCGTCATACATAATTTTCCATCTAATTTTTATCCTTCTCTAAAAAATAGGCACATAGAAAACCTGATTTTATCAGATAAAGGGGCGATAGGGTTGGGCCTGATCAGCCCTGTATTTATTTTTCAGTTCCGCTACAGCCACTTTTCAATGAAGGCGATGATTTCAGGGTCATCCCATTCTCCGGGGCCGACAACTTTTTCTCTGACTATCCCTTCCTTGTCTATTATAAATGTCTCCGGCACACCTGTAATACCGAATGCCCTGGAAACAGCGTCGTCATTGTTTATGAGCGTCGGGAAGCTGACCTTGTATTTTTGAAAATACGGTTTCAGACTGCGGGGATTATCCCTATACAATATTCCGAACATCTGAAAGGGTTTGCCCTGCATTTTTTCATAAAGGCTTTCTTTAAGAGGCAGTTCTGACTTACAAACAGTACACCATGTGGCCCAGAAGTTAATAAATATGACTTTACCCCTCTGGTCGGACAGCTTCCACAGCTTGCCGTCCGCATCATATAGCTCGAAGTCAGGGGCCGCTGAGCCTACAGAAGCGATCTCATCATATCTTTTTTCTTCCGGAAGACGTATCAGCGCAACTGCCGCAATAATTACCAGGCCTACAATAACAATAGCTTTGTAATTCATTCAATAAACCTCTTTCTGTAAGTTCATCAGGTTAATACGTCAAAAGATATTAACTGCGATATGTTTCAGGTATTATAACGTTTCGAAACAGTTTTTCCTACGGAGGAGATCAAACAGACTTAAGTAAACATACTGCCTGAGCGGCAATGCCTTCACCTTTACCGACTAAACCCATTGTTTCATTGGTCTTTGCTTTTATGTTTATTAAACCCGAAGGTATTCCAGCTTCTCCAGCCTTATCTTTCATTCTTTCTATAAACGGAGCCAATGCAGGTTTTTCAGCTATCACCACAGAATCAATCCAGAGGATATCAAACCTTTTCTGTTTCATTAACTCCAGTGTTCTGGCAAGAAGTTCAATACTTGAAACACCTTTCCACCGGTCGTCCGTGTCCGGGAAATGCCTGCCTATGTCTCCAAGGCCAAGGGCTCCTATTATAGAATCTATTATGGCGTGGCATAACACGTCCGCGTCAGAATGCCCCTCAAGACCCTTTTCGAAAGGTATCTCGACACCTCCAATAATCAGTTTCCTACCCTCTACGAGTTTATGCGAGTCATAGCCGAGTCCGATTCTCATAGTAGACCTTCTTCCTGTTTTCCTGGTTAAGTTGTTAAGTTAAGGTAAAGATACCGGTTTGGTTATCAGGTCAAGTAGTTTGTCTCAACTTTACCCTAACCAAACTACTAAACCGGCCCCCTGACCCTGACCTTCTTCCTGTTTTTTTTAAGTAAGTGCTCCACTATATCAAGATCCTCAGGTGATGTAACCTTTATGTTTAACCGGCTGCCGGGTATGATCCTTATCTTTCCGCCAATTCGTTCGACAAGCCCCGCATCATCAGTCGCATAGAAACCATCCTCAAACGCACGGTCATACGCCTTCCTAAGTACACTTAGCGTAAAAAGCTGGGGCGTCTGAATAGACCAGTATTTACCGCGGTTAACTGTAGTTACTGCTATATTGTTCTCATCAACTTCCTTAAGCGTGTCATTTACAGGAATACCCGGGATAACACCATCAACACCTTCAATACCTTTCATAAGACTTTCGACAATTCCAGCCGGAATAACAGGCCTTACGCCATCATGCACCAGGACCAGGCAATCTTCTTTTATCATTTTCAGGGCACTGTAAACGGAATCCTGTCTCTCCTTGCCCCCTGGCGCAATCCTTTTCACCTTGTCCAGCTGGTGCTTTCTGACCATTTCAAATCCCTTTTCGATATCCTCCTGTCTCATTACCGGGATTATCTCCGTCAGCGACGCGGCCTCGTGCAGCTTTTTTAAAGTAAAGGCAAGAAGAGGTGTATCCGCCACCTTTGCTAAAGACTTCCTTACGGAAGAGCTGAATCTTGTTCCAAGACCTGCCGCCGGAACTATGGCAACAACCTTCATTCCCATCAGTGCCTTGCCATCTTCAGTTCTTCCCGGTCAGCTTCTTCTTTGGGTTTTGTAAATATCATCCTGCCCGCTGTGGTCTGCAGAACGCTCGTAACCGTCACGTCAATATTTTTATTAATAAGCCTTCTTGCGTTGTCAACAACAACCATTGTTCCGTCCTCAAGATAGGCTATACCCTGGCTGGACTCCTTTCCTTCCTTCACGATAAAAACATTCATGCTTTCACCCGGAAGGACAACCGGTTTCAGTGCATTTGCAAGCTCGTTAATGTTCAGCACAGATACTCCCTGAAGCTCAGCTACCTTATTGAGGTTGAAATCATTCGTTATTATCTTGCCGCTGAGCATTTTTGCGAGTGCGACAAGTTTCGAGTCAACTTCCCTTATCTTCGGGAAGTCCTCATCAATTATTTTCACGTTTATACCGGACATCTTCTGTATCTTGTGCAATACATCAAGGCCCCTTCTGCCCCTTGACCTTTTCAGGGAGTCAGCAGAGTCCGCAACATGCTGGAGTTCCTGCAGAATGAACTGCGGAATGACAAATGTCCCTTCAATAAAACCTGCTTCACATACGTCCGCAATCCGGCCGTCAATTATTGCACTGGTATCAATTATCTTCGTGTAGTCTTCCTCTACTCCCTTAATGGAATTGATCAGGCCGGCCAATGAAAAACTCTCGCCTTTTCTCAGGCCCAGGAGAAACCCGCTATACCCAAACACTGCGTTAAGCACTACAGGAGCATAGATGTTATCTATACTTCCCAAAAGAGTTCTTATGGGGTAATAGATCAATTTCGCGAATATAATCCCCATGGTAAGGCCTAAAAGTCCGCTGAATATCGTAACTGCTCTGGCCCTGCTGAACAGGTATTCCAGAATAAGGCCAAGAACCCCAACTCCGGCGCCCATAATAACACCCTGGTAAAGCGCCCCCTGCCTTATTCCCAGCAGGTATCCTCCCGCTGTAAAAACCAGTAAAAAAATTAATCTGGAAATCATAATTCACCTCTTTCTCAGGAATACAGTTCCAGAGTAATGTAGAACTTGTTTCCTGATCTATTAATAAATAAAAGGACCGTATCTACTTCCTTTATTCGGGATACCGCATTGTTAAAATCTCTCAGGTTACTGATTCTCTTTTTATTTATCTCCTGTATTACGTCTCCTTTTTTTAGGCCCGCTTCATCAGCGTTACTGTAAGGCTGTACCCTTACGATCACAACACCTTGCTCTTCTCTTGAAAGGCCGAGTTGTTTGATTATATCGGCTGAAAGACCCATTACGCTGATTCCATCCAGCGTATCCTCTTCTATCTCAACTTCCTGTGATTTTTCCGGCTCAAGTGAGGCCATATCTTTTGGAAGCTCAGTAACTTTAGCTTTCAGGACAATCGGCTTTCCATCTCTTATTGCTTTCAATTTAATTGTACTGCCAATTTTGCTTTGTGCAACCATGTTTCTCAGAGTTTGAACCTCTCTGATTTTCTTACCGTTGACCTCAAGTATAATATCACCCCTCTTAATGCCTGCCTTTTCGGCAGGGCCCCCTCTCATAATGTCACTTACCAGCGCACCGCCTGCTTTTTCAAGGCCGAACTCACCGGCAAGCTCGGGGGTAACGTTCTGGATAGTTACACCCAGCCATCCTCTTATAACTTTACCATCTTTAATAAGCTGATTCATAACCAGTTTGGCCATATTGCTGGGGACCGCGAAACCGATACCCTGATAGCCGCCTGTTTTTGAAAATATCGCCGCATTAATACCGACAAGTTCACCTCTGATGTTAACAAGCGGTCCACCCGAGTTGCCGGGATTAATGGCAGCATCAGTCTGAATAAAATTTTCATAATCGGCGATACCGACATTTTCTCTTCCAACAGCACTTACTATTCCCATCGTAACCGTATGGCTAAACCCAAAAGGATTGCCAAAAGCAAGTACAAATTCACCAACCTGCAGATCATCGGAATCCCCCCATTGAACAGCTGGGAGATCTTTTGCAGATATCTTGATAATAGAAATATCCGTCTTCGGGTCTGAACCGACGATTTTTCCCTTGTAATTCTCTTTGTCAAACAGAGTCACCTTTATCTCATCAACCTTTTCCACAACATGATAGTTCGTTATTATATAACCATCAGACGAAACCAGCACCCCTGATCCACCGCTTTGTTCTTTTCTCTTTTTCGGAAAATTGAAAGGATCTATAAAACCTCCAAAAGGACTATCAAAAAAATGTGAAAATGGAGAAGCATCCTTTATGGTCTTTGTAGTAGATATATTTACAACCGCAGGGCTTATAGCCTTGACAATATCAGAAAAAGCCATGCTTTCCCCAACAAGAGCCGGGGAAACCTGCGGCACATACGTAGTCCGGGATATCATTTTACCGGGCATCAAAACATCAAGGCTTTTCCCTATCAAATACCCGAAAACTATGGAAATTACGATAATTACCAATGCGGCTTTTTTACTCATCTTGTTATTATAACTCTGCAACTTTGACCTTGTAAAGACATAATGATAAATGTCCTGAGCGCCTCGGGGTGACTATTTCCTTTTTGGGAAGGGACTGATTATGTTAATATAATCGCCATTACAGTACGCAGGCACTGAACATCAGGGAGAGATATTTGGGTATAAGATCAAACATGCGAAAGCTGGAAATACTGGATAATAAATATATCTGGCATCCGTTCACCCAGATGAAGGATTGGACAGATGAAACTCCGGTAATAATAACAGAGGGGCGGGGTTCATTTCTCAAGGATATAAACGGCCGGTGGTATATTGACGGTATATCATCTCTCTGGGTAACAGTTCACGGCCACGGGAAAAAAGAGCTGAATAATGCCATAAAAAAACAGGTCGACAGGATCAGCCATTCCACATTACTTGGACTTACCCATCCGCCTGCGGCAGTTCTGGCTGAAAAACTCATAAAAATAGCACCGAACGGACTCGCTCGGGTATTTTACTCTGACAATGGTTCAACTGCAGTTGAAATCGGGCTGAAAATGGCCTTTCAGTACTGGAAACATAAAGGGATTAAAGGAAAGAAAAGATTCCTGCATCTTAAGAATGCTTATCATGGAGACACAATCGGAGCTGTAAGTGTCGGAGGCATCGACACATTCCACAAGATATTTTCTCCTTTGCTTTTCAGATCTTACAAGGCCCCGTCACCATACTGTTACAGATGTAAAACCGGGGAAAAGTATCCGTCATGCAGGCTCGATTGCCTCAAAATAATGAAAAATACTCTCAAGATTCATCATCAGAATATCGCAGGATTAATTATAGAGCCTGCTGTTCAGGGAGCGGGCGGAATGATTGTATCTCCACCGGGATATTTGAAGGGCGTACAAAATCTCTGCAGGAAATACAATGTGCTTTTGATAGCGGATGAAGTCGCAACCGGATTTGGCAGAACAGGCAGGATGTTTGCCTGTGAACATGAAAAAGTGTCCCCGGATATACTCTGTCTGGCAAAAGGAATCACAGGAGGCTATCTTCCGCTGGCAGCAACGCTCACAACCGAAAAAATATATAAGGCCTTTCTGGGCAAAGCCGGAGATCTGAGGGCATTCTACCACGGACATACTTATACGGGAAATCAGCTCGCCTGCGCTTCGGCCATTGCCAACATTGACGTGTTTAAAAAAGATAAAACACTGAAAAAGATGCAGTGCAAAATCCGGACATTAGAGGCCGGGCTATCAAAGATCGCCCGTCTGCCTCATGTGGGTGACACAAGGCAGAAGGGTTTCATGTGTGGTATAGAACTCGTAAAAAATAAAAAAACCGGAAAACCTTACACTACGGCTGAGCAGGCGGGAGCCAAAGTCTGTTCAATAGCAAAACAAAAGGGCCTCATCATAAGGCCTCTTGGAAACGTTATCGTATTAATGCCGCCGTTAAGTATTTCCAGCCTGGAACTGAAAAAACTCCTGCAGATTACAGAGGAATCTATCAAAGAAGCGACTAATTAGCCACGCCAGAGGTTTACCCGCCTTTGGAGGGCGGACAAGCTCAGAGCAAATGGCTCATAGTTCATAGCTCATAGTTCATAGCTCATAGTTCATAGCTAATAGCTCATGGTTATATGCAACCCACCTCTCAATAGAACGGGGAGGCTGATGATGACTGTCCGTACGACTCCTTAAAAAGAAAACCACATTTTGCGTTTAGTCTGATATGCAACACGGCTTGAAAAATTCATAATGCGATTTTGATATTTGATTTACTATTTAAGAAGATTTGGTATTGCTCATAAAGATGAAGGTTATTAAACAAGTCATGAAAAACTGTCTCAACAATTCTATAATCGACAAATCATTAATATGTTGTTTTAGCTTTTCATGTACAGCTTATTTGGTCAATTCCTCAGCGTTTATTTTAAAATGTGTCGGATAGAACTGTATCACCAGCTTCCCATGCCTTGTTTGGCGCGTAGAGGCAGGTCGCATTATGGATTTGCCTGCCCCGTTGTTCAAGTTTTTTAGAACTTTACGGGGGTTCATCCGCCTTGCCCACCATCTTATCTATTTTGAACCGTTTGATCGGTTTGAACAATTTGAACAGTTTGTGTTTTGATTGTCGATTGCGGAAAGGAAGAAGCAGTCTCACTGTTCTTATTTGCTTCTTACCTCAAACTCCTCCATCTTTTCTGCCAGGCCTGTCCAGCTGCATGCCTGCAGGACTTTCACCAGTTCATGTACCTGTCCGCTTTCAACTATCCGGATACGCTCGGACTCCTTTTCTATCCCATAGAACGGCAGCATGATCATAAATGCCTGGTCTATGTGTTTTTTTACCGGTGGAAGAACATCTTCACGTCTTGTGTAGTATGGATCTTCACCAACAGCACATGGATTATTAAAAACATTGAACTGCCTGCATGCGATCGGCCTCATGACATATGTGGAACAAATACCGTCTACTAGCAAAGGGCATGAGTCATTTTCTTTATGCGCCCGGAGATTTACCTTGAGCTTTTCCCGCTGAGGACCGGAGACCTTCTCTGCGGCATACCATGATATGCTGACAAGCTCCAGAGGATATACTGGTATATCCCGCAGGGTAGTGCAGCAGCTTGTGCAACCCCTGCCGCATGCCGGCTTCCTGCCCTTTCCGCGTTCTGCCTCAATCGCCTTTTGAATTCCCTTATCCACTATATAATAGGCATCAAGGAGGAGAGTAAGCCAGGAATGTGTTTTTTCATCATCAGGGAAAGACAGCCTTTTTGCACTTACCTCAGTATTTTTCCATCTCCTTTTTTTCATGATATAATCACTTCATATAAAAGATTTGTGCGGGTTAATCCCGCCTGTTCTCCGGATCCCGGCTTTATTCTTAATAGCGTCAATGTCCAGCCGGTTAATCCACCTTATAAGGTTGCCCCAGATTCTATGGAACCCGAAACCGCCTTCAGTCATTTCCATGACAGCTTCTTCTTTTGTCCATCCCTGTACTGCGACACGATATACCGCTATTGCTGTTCCTGTCCGGTCCGCGCCATGCTGGCAATGGACAAGAAAAGGGCCTTCTTCAGGAGAAGTAATAATTTGAAGAAAGATGATTATGTCCTTTTCATCAGCATTCCACGCCTTCATTCGTATTTGCTCATAAGCCAACCCTGTATTTTCAATAATATCGCGGTCTGAGTGAAAAGACCTGAGGTTTACAATTGTCCTGACCCCCATTTCTTTCAATTTCAGCATCCCCTCTGCAGTTGGCTGAGCACTTCGGTAAAGGTTGTCGGACACCCGGTGCAAATTTGGGACTCCATTGACCGACATTGGAACAGCCCAGTGTTCAGGACGCTTTGCCGGGGCCTGCCCGGCTTCCAGCATACTGACAAACACAAGAAATACTGCAACTATTACGATTATGCGTTTCATGTTTTCTCGTTCACAGGCAGCCTGCTCAGTTTAGCCTCCATGTCTATGCGCCACAACTTCTTCTGGGTCTGGAATATATTAATAATCAGTCCGATCAGGCATACCAGGACAACTATCGGTAATAAAATAGAAAACCTGCTGGTCCCAAAATATATAATAAATGTGTTTATAAGAATAAATATGACCCGTGTCTCTGTCGGTCCGATGCCGTAATAATATATCTCAAACTCATTTGTAGCTGCGAACGAAAGATATGAATTGACCATAAAAGCGCCGAGTATGATCACCAGCGCGAAATACCATATGCCAAGTCCGGATGGAGATATCATGTAACCTACAAAGACAAGTGAGCAAAGGAACAGGTAATCAAGGAAATGGTCCATATAAAATCCCCACTTAATTAAGCCTGTATTCCTCTGTCTGCCCAGTTCTCCGTCAAACAGGTCTGTAATGTACTGGAGTATTATCATCAGCGAGACAAACCATAAAATAGCCAGATTGCCTCTGGCGAAAAAACCCAGAAGAACATTAATGATACTCCACAACAGAGTCATCATTGTAAGATGATAGGTCTCAATAAATCCCGGGATTTTTGGAACAGCCCAGTATTTAAATTTGTTTTCCAAACCGCTCAGGATCGATTTCCCGACTTTTTTATCTCCGCCGAATTCCGCCTGTTTCATTTAATTAGTGCCTTTTGTTTTTCTTTTCGAATATTTCTGAACGACCGAACAGATATTCTCACAAATATTAGTGATAACCGGCGCCGTTGTCAACATTAAACGGATATTTGCCGGACAGGATAAATATCGGCCTTTTTACAGGCTGCAGGCTGTCTCCTTTATACTGCATATCTTCAATGACAGATATTCCGCCCGCCGGGTTCACTGGGTATTCCATTCTCACAGCATATATGGTCATAGGGACGATCAGGAAAGATAGACGGCTTGCCAGAGAATCAGGCGACATTCACATTAGCTGTCAGAAAGAAGTTCCAATGTTCCTGCCAAAGGTCCCTGGAGAGAAAAGAAGTGAACGGTCAGAATTGCTGTTCCATGGTTATCTTGCCTGTCTCCGGGTTATAGCTGTAAAGCTGAGGATCAAGAACAACACCCATGAACTGCCCTATTTCTTCCAGGGACTCAGGGAATTTGCTGTTCATTGCCCTGTAACGCTGGATGGAGATCTTGGCACTTTGCAAGTCGATCTGTTTGGCCTTGATCTTCGTTCCTTCATACGCGGTAGTAAGCGAAGTGGTATACTCTTCCACCGGGTTGCATCCTGTTACGAATATTACAAGAAAGACAAAAATTGCGGCAAACAGAATACAGGATCTAATCATCTTCATTTTTTTCACCACCCAATTCTCCAAGTGCCTGTTTAATTTTTTCCACTACCTCTTTAGGCTTTGCCGTTGTCTTTATCAGATATCCGTCTGCCCCAAGGTCCATTGCCTTTTCAACTTCTTCAGGCTGTCCCCTTGAAGATAGTACTATAATAGGTATTTCAAGCCCCATATCACCCTTAACATTCTGTAGAACTTTAAATCCATCCATAATAGGCATATTGATATCAAGTAGTATAATGTCCGGTTTTTCCTCTGCTATCATCTTTAACGCCTCAACCCCGTTTCCCGCTATTTTAACCTTAAACCCGTCGGTAAGCAGTTTGCTTTTGTATATCTTCTGAAACATTTCAGCATCATCAACTACAAGTACTGTCTTTCGCTGTATCATTCCTTCAGCCCTCCATTATGCTTTTCAATCTGTCCTCGACGAATTTTTTTATTTCGCCCAGCCTTTTTTCATTGACCGCTTCAAACCTCATCACAAGCGCGGGCTGAGTATTTGATGCCCGGATCAATGCCCATCCGTCATCAAATTTCAGCCTGATGCCGTCTATTGTAACAGATGGAAAATCCTTGAAAGCTTTTTTTGCCTTTTCAACTATATTAAACTTTACATCATCCGGACAGTCAAACCTTATTTCCGGAGTTGACGCCATAACCGGCGCGCCATTTAAAAGGGCCTTTGTACTATATGGAGAACCTGCTTTTTTTATAACTTCCATAAGTCTCAGGCTGGCGTATATGGCATCATCGTAACCAAAATATTTATCAGCAAAAAAAATATGTCCGCTCATCTCTCCGGCAAGCAGAGCGCCTTCTTCTTTCATTTTACCCTTAATAAGAGAATGCCCTGTCTTCCACATAATCGGCTGTCCGCCATGAGAAGCGATATCGTCATAAAGTGTCTGTGAGCATTTCACCTCACCTATTATCTTTGCCCCCGCGTTGTCTTTCAGGATATCCCTTGAAAAAATGATCATAAGCCTGTCGCCCCAGATAACCTTTCCTTCCTCGTCAACCGCGCCTATTCTGTCCGCGTCACCGTCATAAGCAACACCCACATGAGCACCGGTTTCTCTGACTTTTGCGATAAGGTCTGAAATGTTCTTTTCAACGGTAGGGTCGGGGTGGTGGTTAGGAAATCTGCCGTCAGGCTCACTGTAAAGCTCTGTGATCTCCGCGTCAAGGGCTTTAAGTATTATTGGAGCGACTATTCCAGCCGTGCCATTTCCCGAATCAATGACCGCCTTGATCCCGGACAAGCTCTGAAATTTCTCCTTCATCATATCAACATAATCGTCAACTATCGGATACTCTTCCACAGATCCGTTGCCTGTCCTGAAGTCCCCGGCCTCAATGATCTTTCTGATGGCCTGGATCTCATCACCATGAAGCGTCTCTTTTCCCACGCTTAACTTAAACCCATTGAATTCCGGAGGGTTATGGCTGCCGGTTATCATTACTCCACCGTCAACAGGCAGTTTAAACAGTGAATAATACTGAAGAGGGGTAGGACATATTCCAACATCAACTATGTCGATCCCCGAACCGGTCAATCCTTTTACAAGGTTTTCCCTGATCACGGAAGAATGCACTCTTACGTCCCGGCCGACAGTTATCCTCGCCCCGCTTTTACCAATAGCCTTTAAAAGGTAGACCGCAAAAGCCCTGCCGATCAGTTCGGCGACTTCTTCTGTAAGGTCTTCGGCCCATACACCTCTTATGTCGTATTGTCTGAAGATAGCAGGATTAATCATAAAAGACGGTTTCTGCAATATATTAAATTATTGATACCGCACACGGAACACAAACACCGGTTTTAGTAAACATTATACAGGAGATGCGAATAAATTTATAGCAGGTTATAAATGCAAATGTCTCAGGTAGTTGCAGCCGCTTCCTTTTCCTTTTTGGCCTTTTCCCTGGCAGCTTTTTTTGCTTCCGCGGCCTGTGCGACTTCAGGGTAATTAATCGTTCCAATAATTGCTGTAACAGGGCACTTGGCAGTGCACATGCCGCAGCCGATACACTTCTCCTGATCGATGACATGAAGTTTTTTCTTCTCTCCTGAGGCTGCATTAACAGGACAGATCTTCATACAGCTTCCACAGCCGATACATTTCTCGGTTACAGACGCCTTCGGTCTGTGAGGCAGAGAATCCAGGATCGCTTTTGTCGGACATTTCCTCACACACAGTCCGCATACCCTGCATTTTTCAAGATCCAGAGTGGAGAAGTTATTTTCAATAACAGGCGCGTCATATGGGCAGACCTTGACACACATTCCGCAGGCAATACATCCGACCTGGCAGTTCTTTCTCGTAGCAGCGCCCTTGTCTCTTGAGTGGCACCTGACCAGCACCTCTTTTACAAGCGGCTGTATCTCTATGACATTCTTCGGACAGGCACTTACACACTTTCCGCAGGCAGTACACTTCACAGGGTCGATATCAGGCATGTTTTCTTCATTCATTGTTATGGCGTCGAACGGGCAAGCCCTTGAACATGTTCCATAACCAAGACATCCATATATGCATGACTTGTCTCCGCCGCTCGCAATGACCGCGGCTTTACAATCCTCAATGCCTTCATATTTAAATCTCCGTTTGGATCTTGACAGCCCGCCCTGGCAGAAGACACGGGCGACCTT
>CAZNPC010000026.1:0-24245 GCA_964574765.1 uncultured Nitrospirales bacterium
TTCATCATCAAGAGCAATTTATAGCGTAAAGAGTATAAAATAAAACGCTATGAAAGCGGCATCAAATAAAAGACCTAAAAGCAGAAGAGACACCTCTCCCCGCATTCAAGCTTGCTGCTTCCATGTATGTTTAAAACATGTTAATCGGGATTTCATGGCCAATGCTTCGCTGCGGGAAGAAGTATAAAAAGTGTTGCGGGCTTATGCATTAATATAAATTTGAAATCTTCCATTAAAAAATATATTGTAAGTCAATAACAGTTTAATTCCATAACTATGGCGCACTCAGGAAAAAATAAACCATGCCCATGCGGAAGCGGGCTTCCGTATGAAGCGTGCTGCGGAAAAGAAGAAAGTGTTGCCTCTGCCGGATGGGTCCCCCATGTAATTGAGGGCGGGCTGAAAGATGACCACCATGATCTTTCAATCGATCAGTTAAATTCTGTTCTCAACAGTGTTATGAGGGCGGAAAACGAGAGACTGAAGGAAGAGTTCTGCGGCCTTTCGTCAACAGATATGTCTTCCCTTTTGTATCATCCATTTGATTCACCTGACGTTGTGATGTTTCGCACAGATATAAAAAAGATCCCTGATTCCCCTTTCATGAAACTGTTTTACCGACTTCTTAATGCCTGTGAGGGTAAGGGAATGAAGCTTACTGCTACCGGAAATCTTCCGCGCAATTTCAGCCGTGAGACAGCGAGGGATTATTACTCAGATGATGAGCTTGATGACAAAATGCTGCTTCGCATTATATCTTCAGAATTGGACTTCGATGAACTGCACACAGTGAACATTATTTCAAAAATGGCAGGGTATACAAGAAAATACAGGGGCAGACTTTTACTAACAAAAAAGGGACATCAGGTCCTGAAAAAAGGCATTTCGGGAAAAGACTTTCTAAACATATTCAGAAAATATTCCTTTGAATTTAACTGGGCATACCGGGACAGATGCGAAGACCTCCGCATAGTTCAGACAGCCTTCCTTTTCACACTCTTTATCCTTAAAAAGTATGGTGATATCTTCAGAGAGACCGCATTCTATAATGGGCTTTTTTTAAAGGCATTTCCAATGAGCCTTAACGAAATTCCTAAGCGGGATTATTCATCCCCTGAAGAAGATGTCAGCAGCAGCTATTCTATGAGATCACTTGAGCGATTCGCCTGGTTTTTCGGATTCGCAGATTTCAATTTTTCAGAGCGAAAGTTTATCCTGAAAACTTATGAGCTTAAAAAGACTTCTTTTCTGGACGACTTCATAAAATTTTGCAAGTAGATAATTAGGAGGGCAATTATTGACTCACGCACAAATAATGTCCGCTTTTCGTCATTCCCGAAGGTTATAATCGGGAATCCATGTTTTAAGTTTTTACCTCTGGATTCCCCGATCAAGCCTGTGCTCAACTTGATTTGGTATCGGGGAATGACAGGGCTATCAGTAAACAGGACGTTTCTAAATTGCTTTAACATTACGACTATCAATAGTTGATTAAATTGCGCTAAATGTTTAAAATTTAAAAGAAGGAGCTGATAATGATCCCGATTGATTATGATGTAATCGTTTTTGAGGAAGATAGCACGTATGTTGCGTATTGTCCTGAGCTTGATGTTTCAAGCTGCGGCAATTCTGTGGAGCATGCTAAAGAGATGCTCAAGACAGCTGTAAGGCTTTTTCTTGAGGAAAGTGAAAAGATGGGAACCCTTGTAGATATCCTTGAAGAATCGAGATACAAAAAGGACAATAGCGGAAGATGGCTCCCACCGAAACTCATTGCTACTGAATTAGTAAGCCTTTCATAAATGCCGAAAATAACTCCCCTGCCTGCAAACAGGCTGCGAAAGATATTTGAAAAAGCCGGTTTTAAATGTGTAAGAGTTGAAGGCGACCATTCTGTTTATACCAGGTCGGGAGTAACAAGACCTGTGGTAATTCCTGATTGGAAAGAAATCCCTGTATTTATTATCAAAAATAATTTGAGGACTGCTGGCATTACGAGAGAGGAATATTTTTCTTTACTAAAAAAAGTATAGTATTTTCCGTACAGGCCGGACTCGTTAATTTATAGAAAAAATGACTGTAAAGAAAAAAGCAAAAAAACGGGTCAGCTGCACAAAAAGCCTGTCTGCTCGCATAACCAGAAAAGAGGGGCTGGCACTGCTTAAGGATGCTGACCTTCTCGGCCTCGGAATGATGGCTGATAATATCAGGAAGAAACTTCATTCAAAGGGCAATGTAAGCTTTATCATTGACCGGAATATCAACTATACCAACGTCTGCATTAACAAATGCAGGTTCTGCGCGTTTTACAGGGACAAGGACGCACCTGACGCGTACATACTTGGGAAAAGAAAGCTTTTTAATAAAATAAAAGAAACCATTGATTGCGGCGGCACACAGATACTCATGCAGGGCGGGCTTCATCCTGACCTGGGTCTTGATTATTACATAGACCTCCTTAGATCTATCAAGAAGAAGTTTTCCATACATATACATGGTTTTTCCCCTCCTGAAATATACTATATCGCTGAAACTGCCGGACTGTCAGTCAAAAAGGCGCTTCTGGCACTGCAGGAGGCAGGATTGGACTCAATTCCGGGAGGCGGAGCTGAAATACTGTCTGACAGAATAAGAAAGAAATTAAGCCCGAAAAAAATCGGCAAAGAAAAATGGCTGAAAGTTATGGAAGAAGCTCATCGCATAGGAATGAAGACAACCGCCACCATGATGTTCGGAAGCATTGAGAAACAGGAGGACATAATTGAACATCTCGATGCCGTACGCAGACTGCAGGACAAAACAGGCGGGTTTACCGCGTTTATACCCTGGAGCTTTCAGCCTGGCAACACGGAATTACTTCGGAATTCGGAATTCGGAACTCGGAGTGAAAAATCCGCAATCCCCGCCACGGCGGGCAGGCGAAATCCGCAATCCGCAATCCAAACTACTACTGCTGTTGAATACCTTAGGGTACTTGCCCTTTCAAGGGTGTACCTTGATAACGTTCCGAATATACAGGCATCCTGGGTCACACAGGGACTTAAGCTCGCTCAAGTGGCGCTAAGGTTCGGCGCCAATGATTTCGGTTCCACAATGCTGGAGGAAAATGTTGTAGCATCAACAGGAGTAAAGTATCATGTCTCAATAGATGAGATCCTAAATTCAGTTAAAAACTCCGGGTTCAGACCAATTCAAAGAGATATGTATTATAATACCGTCAAGATATTTCGATAAACAATAACAGGGAAGCTATATGTACCGCATAACCTGCGGAAAAAAATCGGAAATATTCAATCTGTTCAGGCGGCAGTGCTACTTTTCGTTTATAAGATATTTTGCAACAACCGCTTCCAGAGAGCTCTGTGCGGTCTGACCCTGCGACAGCAAACGTAATGCCTCCAGATCAGACTTCCAGGCAGTCTTCCCCGGAGTAAGAAAACACATGCTTCCCGGCTCATGATTCAGATACAGACTGCCGTTCTTAAAATAGTAAAAGGAATCATTGACCTCAGCCGGGTATGCACGCATAAGCGGCGGGATATCATTGGGCTTGAACCAGAGCTTGACTTCGCGCTCTGCTTCTTCGTCTGTGGCAGATGCGTGTATGAGGTTATCCATACGCTCTCCGATCACTTTCCCTCCAGAGTCTTTAAGAGGAACCACTGTCCCGAGCGCGCGGATACAGCCCGGCTTCTCATCCCGGGCAATATGCGGATTAGTCGGGCCCGCGATGTCTCGCATTTTTTTTACGGCGTCGGGTCCCTGATACACGATCGCGACCACCCTGTGTTTCCATGGCTCATCCGGATAATGGATTTTCCCCATGATGGCATCCATAAGCGAGGGGAAAAATATCTTCCCTCTGTGCTCGGCATAGTGCTCATCAGCCAGCATTTTACTGACATTAACGATCTTTGTGGCTGCAAATCGCAGTCCTGTATGAAATTCGGATAACTGGGAGAGCACATAACCGGTCAATGAATTCTTGAGTGCATCGGGTTTTATTAGAACAAGAGTTTGTTCGATTTTCTTTTTATCAATCATAATAATATCCTCCAGATTTAGAAAAAGTTTATGTCTTACAAATAGTTATTGGGTAAAGGTCAAGATGCCAGTTTAGTTAACAGGTCAAGTAGATAGTCTGTTTTTACTCTTAAACCGTGACCATGATTCCTCCAACCTATATAACTGTTTTCCTGAAACATCATAAGTATCGATAAGTTTATCGCATAACTCTATATTTATATAACTTGGATAAATATCCCTACATTGAGAAAGAGATACTACTGTTTCATTACTTTCTGCCATTGCATCATCAAGATATTTCTGGAATCCATGTTTTTGGTGGCGTTTTGCATAACCTTCTGCTATCAATCGCGGTATGGATTTAGACGATCTGGATAGCTGATCTTTCAAATCATATTTTTCGCTGTCTGGCAATTTTGGAATTATCTTCGTCATAACTTCTATAGCTGCTTTGTATATTCTTTGGTAAACATCTAAATCCCTAAAACTTGTTATCTTTTTTTTACTATCCATTTACACTTTACCTTGACCCAATTCCCAAACTGACCTCATGACCCTTACCTTTACCCTATTTAGTGTCTGTTTATAAAGTAATTATTTGTCATTCCGGCTTGTCCGGAATCGTTTCTTCAAGAAGGATTCCCGACGCGCTTCGCTTGCGGGAATGACAGAAAAACGACAGCTGTTTGAGTTTATTATACTATTTTCTCAATAAGGCCTCTGACCGCATCCGCAGAGGCATGAAGTGCTATTTTTTCGTTTTCATCAAGTTCAAGCTCGATTACTTCTTCCACCCCTTTAGATGAAAGCCGTACAGGCACTCCCAGATAAGTCCCTTTGACTCCGTATTCGCCATCCAGGAAAACCGAACAGGGAAGCGTATCATTCTTGAGCCCAAAAACAGCCTCTACCATTTCAACAACCGCCGCTGCAGGAGCGTAATACGCGCTTCCTGTTTTCAGATAACCGACAATCTCTGCTCCTCCGTTCTTTGTCCTTTCGATAATTTTCCCGATCTTGTCATCAGGCAGCACGTCTGATATGCATTTTCCTTCTACCGTCGTTAACCGGGGCAGAGGAACCATCAGATCGCCATGCCCCCCCATAACCATCGCGCTCACATTTTCAGGATGAATATTCAGTTCCAGTGCAATAAACGTCCTCATCCTTGTGGAATCAAGAACTCCCCCCATGCCGATCACTCTGCGAGACGGGAAGCCGGTCACCTTTTGAATGAGATAGGCCATGGCATCCATTGGATTTGTAACCACAATGACAACCGCCTCCGGTGATGTTCCTGCGATATTTTCAGCAACCGCCTTAATAATATCAGCATTGGCCTTAAGCAGGTCGTCCCGGCTCATTCCCGGTTTCCGGGCAAGACCAGCGGTAATGACCACAATATCAGAGCCTGCAGTATCTTCGTAACTGTTAGTCCCGATAACCCGCGAGGATGAAAGCCAGAGAGGGCATGCTTCCTGAATATCAAGCGCCTTCCCCTGCGGGATACCTTCCACAATATCAATGAGCACTACATCCGCAAGGTCTTTCTGTGCAATTAATTGCACTGTTGTAGTACCCACATTTCCCGCGCCGACAACAGTTATTTTTTTCTTCATTTTCACTCCAATGTCTTTAAAACTGGATACACATTATAGCTGAGATGGATATCCTTGACAAGGTTTTAAAAAAAAACAGTTCAAACAGTTCAAGCAGTTCAAACCGGTTAAACTTCAGCAAAAGATTAACAATCACAGGGTGTTTTCCTGTAGCGGTTTTTTTTGTCTCGATACATCGGGGCAAAAACCTCGGAGGTCGAGTCGACCGAGAATGAGCGGAAGGATAATACCCTGTGAAACATAAACGACCAAACATAAATTGCAAATCAATTCCCTTCTTGTTAAATTATTCCGTCATTGGTGAATAAACAGGGCAACTACCTCCTGATTATTTATTCAAAAGAGTTGCGTCTTACCAATCCTCATGATAACGCTGAAAGAAATTCCTCTATTTCTTTCAGCGTGGGTATCCCTTCCCTTCCTCCGGGTTTTCTGCACTTAAGCGCCGCTGCCGCTGATGCAAACCTCACAACCTCTTTTATTCCCCACTCACACAAAAGCCCATAAATATATGCTCCGTGAAAAACGTCCCCTGCCCCTGTAGTATCAACCGCATCAACATTAAAGGCAGGCGTATGAAACAGATCTTTGCCGGCAAGTGTTACACTTCCTTTTTTGCCAAGTGTTATTGTGGAAGCTTTTGATCCCTGTCTGCTCATAACTGAAAGCGCCTCTTCATGATCTGCCGGATTAACGATATCCCTTCCTATTAATTCCCTGCCGAATTCCTCAGAAGCCACTATATAATCACACATTGCCGCAAGTTCGATCATCCCCGGCCTGATCTTCCCCGCGTCAAGCATCACAGGTACTTTTTTTTCTCTGGCGCACTTTGCCGCATACGCAGATGCCTCAGACATTAGTCCGTCAAGAAGAAGAAAATCAGCGTCATCAAGAAAATTGCCGGCTATTTCTTCTTTTTTTAATGGCATACCGTCAGGCCTCTTCCAGTAAATAGTCCTTCTGCCGCTGAGTTTTTCAACAGCTATGAACGCTGTCTGTGAACGCGATTCGGGCCTTATTAAAAGACCTGCAGCATCAATACCGTCATTCAGAAGTGACTCTTTGATCTTATCTCCGCTTTCATCATCACCGGTAATTCCCAGAAAACTGCAGTTGATTCCAAATTTTGACAGAGCGGCCAGTGCAGTTGCAACCGGGCCGCCGCCGCATACAGTCCATTCCAGCACTTCTTTCTTCGTATCATGCGGAGGGTATTCATCTACAGCAAACAGATAGTCCAGAGCGCACTGTCCAAGGCCTACAACTTTCATCATTCAATCATAAATAAGGCGTCTGCATAATTCAACCATAAGATCGTTTACAAATAAAACAACACAAAGATACTATACATTTGTATAGTATCCATTTAAACCGTCTCCCACATTGCGTTTTGACATATGCCGTACAATTGTATAGTATATAATATGCAATTGTCTGCACAGCTGACAACCAGGCAAAGAGCAGTGTTGGAATTCATAAAAAAACACGTGGCTGATATGAGTTTTCCACCCACAGTAAGGGAAATAGCCGGCCACTTCGGATTTTCAAGCCCTTTGTCCGCCCACCAGCACATTAAGGCCCTTGAAAAAAAAGGCTTTATAAAAAAAACCGGTTCAAAGCAGCGATCAATTGAAGTACTGGGTTTCAGACATGCCGGCGGCATAAGAATACCCCTGGTGAAACAGATAAATATCAGCCTGCCCTTTCACGTTTTCGCTGCAGAAGACATCGAGGGCTATATTAATGTTGACAGGTCCCTTTTTAATGCTGAGAAAGGTTTTGCCATGAAGATAACCAGTGATAGCATGATTGATGCCGGAATATTAATAGATGACATAGCACTTGTTAATCCTGACACCACAGCCCAAAATAATGATATAGTTATTGTTCAGATAGGAGAGGAAGCTATAATTCGGCAGTTTATTAAGAGAAACAACAGGGTCACTCTTATCCCCATGAATAAACAGACCAAATCCATCACACTTCACGCAGAATACGTAAAGGTAATCGGAAAGGTCATCGGGATAATGAGGAATATCCAGTCTCTTCCTCTTGATTAAATGCGTATTTAAAGGGTATAGTATCTGGATTCTTAATAAACGGGATAAATCAGTGGAGGTGAATTATGTTTTCTGACGTTGTTTATGCCATGGCATCGCCGCAAAATGCCGAAGGTGCGGGACAGGGCGGCGGACAGCTTAACTTTTTAGTAATGATGGCCCTGCTTTTCGGAATAATGTATTTCCTTATAATCAGGCCTCAGTCCAAAAGAGCAAAGGAACATAAGAATATGCTGGAGAACGTTAAAAAGGGTGATAAAATAATCACGACCGGCGGCATATATGGAGTGATTGAAAATATCGACAACAATACATTGACCATAAAAATTGCGGAAAATGTAAGAATTAAAACAGGCCGCAGTGCTGTCGCAGGCATTAGAACAGATTAACAAGATTAAAATGTTCAAAAAAGTTGTTGCTATTTATTAATATCCTGGTCTAATGTCTATTCTTCCGTAATTTAGATTGAAAATTGTAAAACAATTTGGATTTTTGATCTATAATTTTTTATTTTCATGGGGGTTCGGTGAAAAAACAGTTTTTCTGGCGCGTTGCACTACTTGTTACCGCAACTGTACTATCCATTATTTTCTCTCTTCCGTCTTTTTCGTTTTATTCCTCAATGCCGGAATGGTCGAAGAAAGTTCTTCCTGACACAGGAATGATACTGGGCCTTGACCTTCAGGGTGGAGTGCATCTCGTATTTGAGGTTCAAGGCGATAAAGCAGTTGACGTAACAATTGAGAGAGTCGCCGCAAGGCTTGAGTCCGCGCTGAAAGAAAAAGGGATTGAAAATGCTGAAGTAATAAAGGACGGCTCAACCATTATTGTCACGCCGCCTGATCAGGAGATTGAAGATATTATTCAGGACAATTACCCGGACCTTGAAATGGACAGTTCCGCCGAAAGACTTGTATACAGCCTTTCTGACAAAGAAATTGATTTCATCATGACTTCTTCCGTAGAACAGGCTCTTGAGACGATCAGGAACAGGATCGATCAGTTCGGGGTCACCGAACCTGTCATACACAGCCAGTCGGACAATGAAATTGTTATCCAGTTACCCGGAGTCAAAGATACCGAGCGTGCGGTAGAGCTTATAGGCAAGACAGCAATACTTGAGTTTAAACTCCTTGATGATGAGAATCCCATAGCAGCAAAACTTCCTGAATATATCCAGCCGGGTGAAGAAGATAAACTGTTTGGAGAATTTGCCTCTCAAATTCCGGAAGAAGACGAAATACTCTTTGAGCGGATCGACGATGTCAAAACAGGCAAGGTTACAAAAAGAGTTTATTTAGTCAGGAAGCAAACCCTAATGACCGGGGACCTCCTGACCGAAGCAAGGGTCAGCATTGACCAGAGATTTAATGAACCTTATGTGGGGATGTCATTCAACAGCGCGGGTTCAAAACTTTTTGAGGAAATTACGGCAGCCAATGTTCAGAAGCGTCTCGCCATAATTCTTGATAATAATGTCTACTCTGCACCATCAATAAGGGAAAAAATTGCAGGCGGCAGCGCGCAGATAACCGGAGCTTTCAGCATGGAAGAAGCCAAAGACCTTGCTATTGTCCTTAGATCAGGCTCACTTAAAGCACCTCTTAAGACTCTGCAGAACGTCAGCGTCGGTCCTTCACTTGGACAAGATTCCATTGATGCGGGAGTCAGAGCGGGCCTTATCGGCGCACTGCTGGTTATCTGCTTTATGGTAGTTTATTACAGAATGTCCGGGGTTATTGCGGATTTTGCGCTTATGCTTAACATCCTCTTTCTTGTCGGCATGTTGTCTGCATTTCACGCCACTCTTACTCTGCCGGGCATTGCCGGCATAATTCTGGCTGTAGGCCTCGCGGTCGACAGTAACGTCCTTATGTTCGAAAGGATAAGAGAGGAACTAAGGCTCGGCAAGACGCCGCGCGCTGCGATTGATTCAGGTTATGACAAGGCCTTTTGGACGATATTTGACTCGCATGTAACTATTCTCATAACTTCCATAGTACTTTTTCAGTTCGGTACGGGCCCGATAAAAGGCTTCGCAGTAACACTCGGATGCGGTGTTTTAATTAACCTGTTCACAGCCCTGGTCGGAACGAAAACGGTCTTTGACCTGATAACTTCAAAATGGGAGATTAAAAAGTTGAGCATATGATCGAATTTATCAGGAAAAAGACAAAAATCGACTTTATGGGCAAGAGGAATTACGCGCTCGGCTTCTCGGCACTGCTGATCGTCATAGGTCTGTTTACGATCATACAGGTTGCCAGGGGAACTGCCAATCTTGGAATAGATTTTGCCGGGGGCACGGCTGTGCAGATAAAGCTCGGTGAATATGTTCCGCTTCAGGACATCAGGACAGCCCTGGATAAAGGAGGTATAACTGACTTTGACCTCCAGGACTTTCCCAAAGATAACAAAGTGCTTATCAGGACAAAAAAAGAAGAAGAGAACCTTGGCAATCTGTCAAAAAAAATAGTTGATGTCTTGTCAGCAGAATTCTCCGGCAACGACCTTGTAATAGAATCTTCAACTGAGATAGGACCAAAAGTTGGAGGAAGACTGAGAAAGGACGCACTGTGGGCCGTCATCGCTGCGATTATTTTCATATTGATGTATATCGGCTGGAGATTTCAGTTCAGGTTTGGAATCGGCGCTACTATCGCCACATTTCATGATGTCCTGGCTGTCCTGGCTGTCTTCTATCTGATGGACAAAGAGATAAACCTTATACTGGTCAGCGCTCTTATGATGATTGCCGGCTACTCACTCACAGATACTGTTGTTGTATTCGACAGAATAAGGGAAAACATGAGGTCAAAATATAAGGATAATTTCATTACTGTCATAAATCTGAGTATTAATGAGGTACTCTCAAGAACGATAATTACATCTTTAACCACTTTCTTTACCGCGTTTGCCCTGTTTATGTTCGGCGGCGAAATACTTCATGACTTTGCTTTCGCAATCATGCTGGGGATCCTGATAGGCACATATTCGTCAATATATGTCGCAAGTCCTATCGTGCTTTTGATAAGAAGCACTGGTTCATCCGGCAGGAAATACTAATAAAGACGGTCCCTTCTATATTAATGTGAATAAACGTTGGTTGGTAAACAGGACCAATCAGGAATTCCTGAAATACCTCTCAGGAAAAACGTCCATATCAACAGTACTTGCCCAAATCCTTGTTAACAGGGGCATCAAGGATGAAAACTCCATAAGAGATTTTCTCTCTCCTTCTCTTGACAAACTTCATGACCCCTTCCTCCTTCAGGATATGCAAAAAGCCGTTGAACGGATAAAGACCGCTTCAGATAAAGGCGAGACAATCTTTGTTCACGGCGATTATGACGCGGACGGCATAACTTCAACGGCTCTTATGGTTTCCGTTCTAAGAACGCTTGGACTTAAAGCCAGTTATCATATTCCCAACAGAATCTCTGACGGGTACGGACTCAATAAACGCTCAATACAAATAGCACGGGACCTTGGAGCCGGGCTAATAATAACCGTTGACTGCGGAATAACCTCTAAAGAAGAAGTCTCGATGGCTAATTCCGCAGGAATAGACACTATCATAACAGACCATCACGAGCCGCCAAAGCAGCTGCCGGATGCTGCTGCAGTCATTAATCCTAACAGGGCCGGTTCTGATTACCCATTCAGGAAGCTGGCTGGTGTCGGTGTCGCTTTCAAACTGGCCCAGGCACTTTTGCCTGAGAACGGACTTGATAACCTTCTGGCTCTTACTGCGATAGGAACCATCGCTGATTCAGTTGACCTTACAGGAGAAAACAGGGTGCTGGTAACGCACGGACTCAGGCATATGAACTCTGGCCTGTCAAATCCCTGGATAGCTTCATTAAAGGAATCTGCCGGTATAGCAGGCAAAGATCTTCTTTCAGGAACACTTTCATACACCATAGTTCCAAGGATCAACGCCGCCGGAAGACTCGGAGAGGCAAATGAGGTTGTGGAACTGTTTCTTACGCAAAATAGAGCACAAGCAGATGCCATAGCATTATTTCTCGAAGACCAGAACAGAAAAAGACAGCAAATCGAAGGTGATGTTTACAGAGCAGCTCTTGAAATGATAGACCCGGATAATCCAGGCGATGCGATAGTGCTTCATTCGTCCGAATGGCATCAGGGAGTGCTGGGCATTGTTGCGTCACGCCTTGTTGAAATGTTTTTCAGGCCGGTTTTTCTTTTTTCAGTGGCAGATGATAAAGCAAAAGGTTCGGCCAGAAGTATTCCACCATTTCACATTTACAAAGCCATTGAGAAATGCGCTGATTTGTGCCTTGGCTTTGGAGGTCACAGCCAGGCCGCAGGTATAATCCTGCACCCTGATAACATACCCTCCTTCAGAGAACGTATTAATTCCATAGTTAAAAACACCATAGACATTCAGGACATGATTCCTTCAATAGAAATAGACGCGGGAATAGACCTGTCTGAAGTCAATTTCAGGCTTATTAAAGAGCTTGCCCTGCTTGAGCCCTTTGGCAAGGCAAATCAAAAGCCGATATTCGGCGCAAAAGAATTGAAGATCGAAGCACCAAGAATAGTCGGTAAAAACCACCTGAAAATGAAAATGAAACAAAAATCTGTTTCCGTGGATACTATCGGGTTCTGCATGGGAGACATGATCGGCAAGCTGGAGGATTTTTATACAGCAGACGCAGCGTTTATACCATGTATAAACGAGTGGAACGGCAACAAATATCTCCAGTTAAACCTCAAGGCCCTCAGACCCAGCCTCTAACGACAAACCTGATCACCGTCACGCAGCATTAATCCTTAAGCACTAATTTTCGAGTTCCAAATTGCACGGTATTTTGCATTTCGGATTTGCAGTTAAATAGTTGTATAATAAAAAATGGTTGAAGCTACGGAAGTCAGCACTATCAACGGCCTGATCGATAAGGTCTTCGAGTATAATCCTGAGGCAGACTTTGACCTTTGGCGCAGAGCCTACGCTTTTTCAAAAGAGGCACATTCCCGGCAAAAAAGGGTTCAGGGATCGCCTTTTATTGAGCACCCTCTGGCTGTGGCAACAATCCTTACCGACATGCATATGGACAGCACAACCATTGCTGCCGGACTCCTTCATGACACGATCGAAGACACTGACGTGACAACCGAGGAAATCAGGGAGCTTTTCGGAGAGGAGGTCGCATTTCTTGTTGAAAGTCTAACCAAACTTGGGAAAGTAGAATTCAGGACCAGTGCTCAGACATATGCGGAAAACTTCAGAAAGATATTTCTCGCAATGGCAAAAGACATCCGGGTAATACTCATAAAATTCGCCGACAGACTCCATAACATGCGCACCCTTGAATATCTCCCCGAAGGAAAACAGCAGAAGATAGCCCGTGAGACACTGGAGATTTATGCGCCGCTTGCCAACCGGCTGGGTGTCGGGTGGCTGAAAACAGAATTTGAGGACCTGAGCATTAAATTCCTCATGCCCATGCTGTATGATGAACTCGTACATAAGGTCGCCAGGAAGCGGGAAGAGCAGGAAACTTACCTTACTGAAGTTAAAGCGATCATTAAGGAAAAGCTGGAAGACTCAAATATCAAGGCAAGGGCGTTTGGAAGAATTAAACATTATTACGGAATCTATCAGAAAATGCAGAAGCAGAAGATCCCTTTTGAAGAAGTATATGACGTCCTTGCCATCAGGATCATAACCGACACAAAAGCCAACTGCTACGGAATCCTGGGTCTTATACATTCTCTCTGGACGCCTGTACCAGGCAGGTTTAAGGATTTCATAGGGGCGCCCAAGTCAAACATGTACCAGTCGCTGCACACAACGGTAATGGGTCCAAAAGGAGAAAAGGTTGAATTTCAGATCAGGACCGAAGAGATGGATAAAATTGCGGAGGGAGGCATTGCCGCTCACTGGAGGTATAAGGAGGGACATGCTGTCAGTGACAGGGAGAATAAATATTTCGCGTGGTTAAGAGAACTCATTCAAACCCAGAAGGGCCTGCCGGACGCCAAGGAATTTCTCGAAGAAGTCAAGGGCAACATATTCCCGGATGTTCTTTATGTATTTACTCCGAAGGGTGATGTCAAAGAGCTGCCTCAGAATTCAACGCCGGTTGATCTTGCATATTATATTCACACGGAGATAGGACATAAGTGCACAGGGGCAAAGGTAAACGGGAAGATCGTACCTCTGAAACACACTTTGAAAAGCGGTGATACGGTGGAAATAATAACTTCTCGTGGACATACGCCGAGCAGAGACTGGCTGAAATTCGTCAAAACACCAAAGGCAAAGGCCCGCATTAAACAGTGGCTGAAAGTGGAAGAAAGGGAAAAAGGACAGGAACTTGGAAGTGAACTGATTGAAAAAGCACTGAGGAAACACGGAATGAGCCCTTCACTGATCAAGTCTGAAGAGATACTTGAGGCAGCCGGCGCTTTCAACATAAAAACGCATGAAGACCTTCTCATAGCTGTGGGCTACGGCAAAGTTTCAGCCAACCAGATCGTCAACAGGCTTCTGCCCGAACCTGAAAAATCCGACGAACAACTACTCAAAAAAGAGACCCGAAAAGCTGCTGAGGAAAAAGGCATCAGAATGAAAGGCGTTGATAACATTATGTTTCACCGCTCAAAATGTTGTTCTCCCCTCCCCGGCGAGCAGGTTGTTGGTTTTGTAACAAGAGGCAGGGGGGTTTCCATTCATGTTGCAGACTGCTCCAATCTTGAATCAATGGCAATTGACAGGGACCGCCTGATAGATGTGGAATGGGTTGTTGATGGAGACGCTGCGGCAAGTTATTCTGTAAAAATATCCATCTTTACTTTTGACAAGGCCGGTGTACTTGCAGACTTAAGCGCCCTGATATCAGCAAATAACATCAATATACATCATATCGATGCTTCAGCCACTTCTGAAAAACAGGCTAATTTCAATCTTACACTGGAATTGAAGGATAAAAACCAACTTAATGACATTCTAAAAAAGCTGTCACTGATAAACGGTGTAATTGAAGCCAGGAGGATCAGAACCGCATAGACCTATCAATGAATAAAACTGCGTTAATTTATGACATATTCGACAGTCCTCTGGGCCCGATCTATCTTGTGTTCTCGGGCAAAACACTTAGTGCTGTATCTTTTGCAAAACCGGCGAATATTTCCTTTAAGAAAAAATCGGCCCCAGGTTCTTTCATCAAAGAACTGGATAATTATTTCAGCGGAACAGACAAACCATTTACCCAGAAAATCAGGTTTATTGAAGGCACGGATTTCGAAAGGAGTGTCTGGTCCTGCCTGAAAGACATTCCCTATGGAGAAACAAGATCTTACAAGTGGGTGGCTGAAAAAATCGGCAACCCGGGTGCCGTAAGAGCTGTAGGTCAGGCGCTGTCAAAAAATCCTGTCCCAATCGTCCTTCCATGTCACAGGATCATTGAGTCTGGCGGTTCGATCGGAGGATATTCATCCGGACAGCGTATCAAGGTAAGACTTCTTGAGATGGAATATTATTCAACCAGGGAATAACCTGGGTCCTCAACCTGCAAAAAATCCCTTTAAAACATTGAGCTGTTTTTATTTCAATTACGTGTAATGTCCGGGCCGGCATCTGCCTTTGCTGTTTCCATTTTGACTTTTTCCAGGCTGTTCCTGAAATAGAACGCAAGTTCCAATCCTTTATCCTTCACTCTTTCAGAAACAGCTTGTGCATTATGTAAAGGATGCTTTTCCCGCTCATCGTAGATTTCAAAGTTTAACGCTTTAATAAAAGCAAACCTCAAAGAGTCCCAGAAATAATAAGCCTTTGAAGCGTCCGAGTTGGGCAGTTCCGCCGTATAGGTCGGTATCTTTCTCTCGTTTCCGGCATAATTGCCCAACGAGCCCGGGAAGAAACGAAAGTCGGTAAGTTTCAGCAGTCTTTTTGAATTTGCTTCAATATTCAGCCCCAGGTATTTTGCCCTGTGCTCAACGCGAACCAGATCATAGTATTTCTGATCACCAGGCCCGTCAAAATCAAGAAAACCCAATGGAGCATGGACTGAGATGATCTTGTCGGGTTTATATTTGTTGATCAGATAAGTCTGAAATTTACTTTCCTCCTCTGAACCGCTTGTTTCGCCGGGGAACTTTCGGGGATCATTATTATAATTTGCCCATACCTTTCGCGCTGAATCCTCCCAGTCTTTTGTCGGCAGGTTTCTGTTTGGATCAACTCCGTTAGCATTATGTCTGGTGTTTGCGAAAAATCCGTCAGGGTTTACTATTGGGGCAATTATTACTTTAAAGTTTTTAAGCGTCTCCGGACTATCGAACAGGATATCCCGCACCATTCGGAAACAAAGATATACAGCCGGAGGTTCATCCCCGTGAACTCCGCAAAGAAGCAGGTTAACAGGCCCTTTATTATCTGGATCGTCAAAACCAAACTCCTGATAGAAAAGCGGATTACCCCGGGAGGAATAACTAAAAACCTTCCACCGGTCAGGTTTGCAGATAACATTATGCCATCTGAATTTCAGGAACTTGTCATTGACATCCTTACAGAACTCTTCTTTTGATCTGTCTTCAGAAGTCGCGATGACGTCATTGAAAAGCGATAACCCGAAGGCAATGCCGAACAGATTAGAATCGCCCGATATCCTTATTACTTCAGAGGAAGACTTCTTGCCGGCTACGGTGAGCAGAATAACAATAGCAACCAGTAACGGCAGATATATAAGGCTTTTATTCCGAGTTTTCCTGTTCATGGATTAATTGCTTTTTATACTCTGTAGACCTTGAGTTATAATATATATATTCACAACTATGCGTAAATTATACAAAAATATAATGTTCACTACAATGCACTCAGCAACTACACATAATATTATCATTAAAGGGAAAGGTGTTCTGTGATCTGGATCACAGACTTTTTTTTTATATGTTGTTGTAATTAAGATTAGGATGAAAAGGAGAGAATTCTTAAAGTCATTGGCTCTGGTCGTCCTTGGAGGCGGTCTTGCGCCCGAAGTATTTGCGCAGAGCCTTGAGTCTTCTTCCATAGCCCTCACTGATAAACTTAACGACCACATAAAAGATTATCTGCATAAAATGAAGAACTTCAACATGACTCATTCTAATGATGTCCAGATCGACCGGGTACAGTACAGCACTTTCAAATCAACCGTCTTGAGACTGCGGCGGCTTCAGGTGTACGCGGGGCACGGCAATTTCCAGATACTGAGTTTCGATGGAGGACTTAATATGGCCCGCAGGTCGGCGGAAGTGGGAGAGTTTACAAAAAAAGAATTGAATTTCTTGGAAATGCTGTTCTACCAGGAGGCATCAAATTACGGTTTCTTAGGTCAGAAACCCATCAAAAAACTCACAGAAAGAGTTAACAAAAGGAATGTTACAAAGATCCCTTATTCAGGCAACTACCTCTATAGAGGCAGGCCGGCTGCGACTTTCACCGAGATCAGGAAACTGATGGGGGACATGGTCATTATGACTTCAGGTGTTCGCTCTGTTATGAAGCAGTTCCTGCTGTTTCTTAATAAAGCTTATAAATACAGCGGGAATCTTTCTCTTGCCTCGCGTTCTCTGGCTCCTCCCGGATATTCCTATCACGGAATTGGTGATTTTGACGTTGGTCAGGCCGGACTTGGATTATTTAACTTTACAGATCGTTTTACCAATACAGAGGTATATAAGAAACTGGTTGATCACGGTTATCTGAAACTCAGATATCCGGAAAATAATATGATCGGCGTGAGGTTTGAGCCCTGGCATATTGAAATCAAATCATAGATTTTAACAGGCTCTCACCCTGCCAATATCAGGATGTGGTTGCACTCAAATACATTGCCGTCAATATCTTTGAGCGCCTTTTCATAAGCTTTCCGGATCTTTCGGGAATTAACGTTCAGCAGAAGGCCGAGGTTTACACAGGTTTTATAAAGCGAGAGGGACTCCATATCAATTATCCTGATGGAGTCCAGCCTGTTTCTGTAACTTCTATAGAAATCTGAAACATACTGCTTCCCCTTGTCGAATCCGGTCTGCAAACGTTCAGCAAAAGGCGCTATAATAATAGTATCTTCCAGTATTTCAATGCGTTCTTTGGCAATAATTAAATTCTTATCAAGTTTTTTCAGGAAGATCGAGAAGAAACGAGACTCGGTCTTTTCCAGTGAGACAGTATTCAGAACCACTCTTCTGCAAGCACGCTTTTTTCGATAAAAATACCGCCTAAGTCTGTTGGTATTTTTATCAAATTCCTCGATAATAAGTTCTTTTATATTGTCTAGATACTTTTTTCTGTTTGACAACGCTTTCCTGACAGACCTTTTTCCGTACAGTCTGACAAAACCATAGAAAAAATCAAACTTCCACAGGTTGAGCAATATGGACCTCCACGAATAGAACTTTGACATTGCCTTTAATGTTTCGACATGAAGTTCAAATGCTGTCATCAATTTCGGCTCGAACACTGCATGATGGGCATCATATTTACTCCAGTCCGTATGTATAATGCGGCCATTATCTGTGAATTCTTTAAATATCGGGGTTCCTGGAAGCGGTGTAAGCATCATGAACTGTACAGAGTTAATATTGAACTCATTTGCATATTTCCGGGTGTTTCTGATCGTCTGAATATCATCTGTATCCGACCCCAGAACAAACATTCCGTGTATATTAATAGAGTGGTTTTTTAACATCCTGATGCATTCTGTTATGTCTTCGACTGCCTGTTTTTTGTTAAAAAGCTCCAGAGTGCCGGGATTGATGGATTCAAACCCTACAAAAACCGAAAAACACCCGGAATCAGCCATTAATTTAATCAGCTCCGGGTCTTTAGCAATATCTGTACGCATCTGCGCGCTCCACTTCAGCCTGATGCCGCTGTCTGCCATAGCTCTCAACAGGGCTTTGGTACGCCCTTTGTTTGCAGCGAAATTGTCATCAACAAAAAATACGTGTGTCTTTTCAGATGCAACAGCCCTTAATTCTTCTATAACTTTGCTTACTGACTTAAACCGATATTTCCTTCCAAACATCGGAACAACAGAACAAAATCTGCATGCGTATGGACATCCCCTGGATGTTGCAACAGGAACGACCTTTGGCTTTTTCCACTTGTACACCAGACTGAAATCCGGAGAAGGTGAAAGATCAAGATCAGAGATCAGTTCCCGGTCGGGATTATGCCTGATCCCGCCCTGTTCATTTCTGAACGACAGCCCCCTTATGGAGTTAAGCGGCCTGTTCTCTTTAAGGTGGTCAATAAGCTCTACAATGGTTTCTTCTCCTTCTCCCCTTACAACATAATCCGCATGCAGAAGACTCTCTTCAGGCAAAAAAGTAGAATGCGCCCCCCCCATAATAACCGGGATACCCTTACTGGTGAACATATCAGCGACCTGATACGCCCTGGGAGCAGTAGATGTTATAGACGAAACGCATATAATATCAGCGTCTTTCATCAAATCCCAGTCGGGCATTGATATATCTTCAATAAACACTCTCGTGTTATAGCCCTTATTCTTAAGGATCGTAGCTAAAAGAACAGAACCTAAACGCGGCAGGGGCGTTCTGCTGAATATATGCGCCCCCGGCGATTTTGCCTCTATGAAGTAAATATTATTCATTTGAACTTATTATTGCCGGCATACGGGAACTAAACACCGGTATCGGTATTAATATCCCGAAATCTTTACCCGATGATACGTACAAGACCTGGAGGGCCTAAATTACGCTCATCATATTTATCATTTATAACCTTAACACCAGTTTATATTTTATCACAAATACCCCAAACTGACTTTGCCGCAAAAAAGGGGCAGAGATCTCTCCCTGCCCCTTCGTATTCTGCTTGTCGTAGCGAAGCGGAGATCCCGACTCTTCGGGGCCCGCCGGCTCTGACTATTAGTACATTCCGCCCATTCCGCCCATTCCGCCCGGCATTCCGCCCGGCATATCCGGAGCCTTGTTTTCCTCAGGGATATCAGTAACCATGACGCTTGTTGTAAGCATCAGGGCCGCAATGGAAGCAGCGTTCTGAAGAGCATACCTTGTAACCTTTGTCGGGTCAATAATTCCTGCCTTGATCATGTCCACATAATCCTCGGCATTGGCATCAAAGCCAAAGTTTTCATCTTTGTTGTTTTTAACTTTTTCGACTATGACGGAACCTTCAAGCCCGGCATTTATCACGATCTGCCTTATCGGTTCTTCAAGAGCCCTCTTAGTTATATCCACGCCGATCTGTTCATCGGCTTCATCAAGTTTCATCTTGTTAAGGGCCGGTATACACCTCAGAAGCGCGACACCTCCGCCCGGGACAATGCCTTCTTCAACTGCGGCTCTTGTCGCGTGAAGAGCGTCTTCAACGCGGGCCTTTTTCTCTTTCATCTCTGTCTCAGTCGCGGCACCGACATTGATCACCGCAACACCTCCGACAAGCTTGGCAAGACGCTCCTGAAGTTTTTCCTTGTCATAATCAGAAGATGTCTCATCGACCTGGGCCTTGATCTGCTTTACCCGTCCCTGGATCTTGCCTGAATCACCAGCGCCTTCCACGATAGTTGTATTTTCTTTATCAATAGTTATCTTCTTGGCCTTACCAAGGTCTGTTGCACTGATGTTCTCAAGTTTAATGCCCAGGTCCTCAGATATCATCTGTCCGCCAGTCAGTACAGCGATATCCTCGAGCATTGCTTTTCTTCTGTCACCGAAACCAGGCGCCTTGACTGCGCAGACCTGTAGTGTTCCGCGAAGCTTGTTTACAACAAGAGTAGCAAGAGCCTCTCCCTCAAGTTCCTCGGCAATGATAAGAAGCGGTTTTCCCATTTTTGCTGTCTGCTCAAGGATCGGAAGGAGGTCCTTCATAGCGCTTATCTTCTTCTCATGAATGAGAATAAGGACATCTTCCATAACACACTCCATTCTCTCAGGATCAGTGATAAAATAAGGTGAGACATAACCCCTGTCGAACTGCATTCCCTCAACAACATCCAGGGTCGTCTGCATGCTTTTTGCCTCTTCAACGGTTATAACGCCGTCTTTGCCCACCTTGTCCATTGCTTCCGATATGAGCTCACCGATAGATACGTCATTGTTGGCCGAGATCGTTCCAACCTGTGCGATCTCTTTTTTCTCCTGCACAGTCTTGCTCTGTTTCTGAAGCTGTTCAACAACTTTGACAATCGCCTTTTCTATTCCCCTCTTTACATCCATTGGGTTTGCTCCGGCTACAACGTGCTTTAATCCCTCTTTGTATACAGAGTATGCCAATACTGTTGCGGTAGTAGTACCGTCGCCTGCCACGTCTGAGGTCTTGCTGGCAACCTCCCTGACGAGCTGAGCTCCCATATTCTCATAAGGGTCTTTTAGCTCGATCTCCTTGGCAACCGTAACGCCGTCCTTTGTGATGGTCGGTGCACCAAATTTCTTGTCAAGTACAGCATTTCTTCCTTTAGGACCCAAGGTTGCCTTAACAGCATCACTAAGAATAGTCATACCGCTAAGGATTGCTCTCCTTGCTTCCTCTCCGAAAAGTAATTGTTTAGCCATTATTTCCTCCTTCTGATAGAACCTGCTTTCAGCAGGCAGGCCTGCCTGCCGGCGGACCAGATTAATCTATTGATTTATTTTATTATCCTAATATCCCCAGGACATCTTCTTCGCGGATGATAAGGTACTCGGTGTTGTCCATGGTTATTTTTGAACCTGAGTACTTATCGAACAGCACAACATCTCCAACTTTGACTTCCATTTTCTGCAGTTTACCGTCGTCAGTTATTCTGCCCGATCCTACAGCTATTATCTCACCCTTCTGAGGTTTTTCCTTTGCTGCGTCAGGAATATACAGTCCACCGGCACTTTTCTCAGCCTCTTCAGAATACTTAACCAAAATTCTGTCTTTAAGCGGTTTAAACTTCATTGTTCCCTCTCCTTTCTACTTGGTTTAGTTTTAATAGAATAGTGTTTACAGGGGCCAGCATTATTAGCACTCTCCTGCAGTGAGTGCTAATAATACTATCAATCAACTATTATGACAAGGCCTTATATCGTCGAAATTCGCCAAAAATCGGGGGAAATCGGGGAATATTGCCCTCTATATCGTTTTTTCTCAATTTTTCGCCATATTAGCGTCAGCGGTATTTGGCAATGAATATGCACACAGGCATGAGTACACCAGCCGTGCCTCCAAATGCGGCTATTCCGCCATCATTTAAATTCATTTCCCACTGCGGCGCCTTGAGAAAAATAATCTCCCTGGATAATTCTTATTCCTGCGGTTTAGGAAAATCATTATCAAAACAATGCCGGATATAAAACCGCCGATATGCGCAAACCATGCTATCCCGCCCTGATCAGCAGCACCCTGGCTCATCATACCGTTCAGGACCTGGATTAAAATCCAGAAGCCAATAATAAAGAGCGCCGGCAGCCTGACTACCTGAACGAAGAACAAAAGAAAGACAAGCGTGTGAATCCTCGCACGGGGGAACAGAAGCAGATATGCTCCCAGGATTCCGGAGACAGCCCCGCTGGCTCCAACCATTGGAATCATGGAATATGGATCCGACATCGCGTGACTATACGCAGCAATATAACCGCACAAAAAATAGAATATTATAAATTTGAAATGCCCCAGCTGATCCTCAATATTGTTTCCGAATATCCAGAGATAAAGCATATTGCCGCCAAGATGCAATAAACCTCCGTGCATGAACATTGAAGTAAAGACAGTCAGCGAAGGATGCACCGGCTGGACAGTATTAAATGTCATGAGAAAGTGAGGTATCGCTCCGTAAGCAAACACGATTTCTTCCGGGTCTCCGGGAACGGTCATCTGCAGGATAAATACAAAAACATTTACAACTATTAAGCCTATTGTTACAAAAGGAAAGATGGAAACAGGATTGTCAGCTTTATAAGGGATCATTTTTGAAAATTATCAATTGTTGATTGTCGATTGCTCGCCTCGTGCGAAGCCTACGGGTCAATTGCCTTCACTTTTATTCCAGCGTTGATAAGAGCCGCTGCAGCAACCCCCTTACCCTTGATTTTTCTATTGCCTGATTTTATGTAATTGCACCCGCAAGACGGACTGCCTTCCTGCAAAAGGACCTGCCTGACATTATACAATCTTGCGATCTTTAAGACCTCATTCGCTCCTTTTATAAGTTCCGTTGTGCAGTCTTTGCCGGATCTTCCAAAAGCCCTTGCATTGCCTTTCAGCAGGGCCTCACCATCACCTCCGACAAGCTCTATCGGCTCCCTTGGAGTCGGCAGACCGCCCAACTGCTCAGGGCATACAGGGATCGCTTTTCCCTGAGCCACAAGTGATTCAATATATTTTACGCGGCAGGACATTCCATCATACCGCGTATTAAGACCTGCAAGGCAGGCGCTAACCAGGAACATCAGGTCCCACAGATAATAATGCCGGATACTTCATTAATTTCACGCGCAGCGCAGTTTCCATTTCCAATGGGGTAAAATTAACTAATTAAACAGATTTTGTCAATTCTGATATATAATTCAGAACACGGCTGAATTCCGATGATTGCGATAAAACATCCCGGGTCAGCCGGGACATCAGCATTCATAAACCGGCAAAAAACAGATTTGCCGCAAGAACATTTCCATGGAGGGCTGCAATGAAGAGAATCAGTTCTTTTTTTAAAACATCGTTGATCGGCGGTATGGTAGTGATATTGCCGATAGCCATTTTACTGTTCGTCTTTAAGTGGCTCTTTGGCGTCATAACGGACATCATTCAGCCTTTAACTAATCTCCTCATGAAACAGTCACATCTGCATGAGCTAATTGCGGATATAATCGCAATATGCATTATCATCATGGTCTGTTTCCTTGTCGGTATTTTTGTAACCACTACATTAGGCAGGTTCATATACAGGAATCTTGAAAACAAGCTGCTCCGGGTCTTCCCCGGCTATTCACTGGTCAAGGAAACCGTTCTACAGTTCATCGTCAACAAGAAAAGCCCTTTTTCAACTGTCGCCCTTGTTCAGATCTTTGGAAATGAAACGCTTGTGACTGCATTTGTTACTGATACTCATGATGACGGCAGTTACACTGTTTTTGTTCCGACCGGACCAAATCCTACTTCAGGCAATATCTGCCACCTCAAAAGAGAGCATGTTCACATAGTCGATGTGCCCGTGGAAGACGCTATGAGGTCTATCATCAGCTGCGGCTCGGGTTCGACTAAACTGATCAACTCATATTCTCAAAAAATGAAAGAATAAAAGATTAGCAGGACAGACACATCCCGACTGTACATTTGCACAACCTGCGGACCAATATCTCCGACTGACAAGACGTTCCGCGCTAGCTATTCACCGCCTTTTTTATGCTATAATAATGTTACGGAGAGGGGGCGACAGGCCTCGACGGTGGTTATGAGGTCTGAACTGCATGCCGTGGGTTTTTGTCACCACGTAAAAAAGACAAAAAAAATTCAATCGCCAATACAGAACTGGCACTCGCAGCTTAATTAAGCCGCGCGCTTCTCTGTGAA
>CAZNPC010000027.1:0-24220 GCA_964574765.1 uncultured Nitrospirales bacterium
GATTCCCTGATCACGGTAATTTTGATCTGGCCTGGATATGTCAGTTCCTCTTCTATCTTTTTTGCCAGGTCTCGGGAAAGCTGGGCAGAGAGGTCGTCATTTACTTCTTCAGGTCTTACTATAATTCTTACCTCCCTGCCTGCCTGGATGGCGTAACACTTATCTACACCATCAAAGGATGTAGCGATCTCTTCCAGTTTTTCAAGCCGTTTAAGATATCTTTCCAAAGACTCTTTTCTGGCACCAGGCCTTGCGGCAGAAAGAGCGTCAGCCGCAGCTACCAGGGCTGCTTCAACAGTTATAGGATCACCTTCGCCATGATGTACTTCGATGGCATTGACTACTTTGGCGTTCTCTCCGTATTTCTTGGCCATTGATGCGCCTATTGCCTGATGTGACCCTTCATGCTCATGGTCAATTGCTTTACCGATATCATGGAGAATACCTGCCCTTTTGGCGAGTTTAATATCCACCTTTAACTCGCCGGCCATAATGCCTGCCAGATATCCAACTTCTCTGGAGTGTTGAAGCACATTCTGGGCATAAGATGTTCTGTATTTGAGCCGTCCGACAAGTTTCACAATTTCCGGGTGAATGCCGTGTAACCCCAGATCAAATATTGCCTTATCGCCCTCTTCTTTTATGGTGACTTCAATTTCTTTTTTTACTTTTTCAACGATTTCCTCGATTCGAGCAGGATGGACCCTTCCATCGGTTATAAGACGCTCCAGCGAGATCCGGGCGATTTCTCTCCTTACCGGATCAAAGCTGGACAATAAAACAGTTTGGGGAGTGTCATCAATAATTAGTTCAATCCCGGTAGCTGCTTCAAGAGCCCTGATATTTCTGCCTTCCCTTCCAATTATCCTGCCCTTCATTTCGTCGCCGGGGAGGGAGACAGTAGATATGGTATTTTCACTTACATAGTCACTGGCATAACGCTGAATGGCGAGACTTATGATCTCTTTGGATTTCCTATTGGCTGCTTCGACAGATTCGTCCTCAATTCGCTTTGCGATCTTGGCAGCTTCAAATCTGGATTCGCCTTCGATCCGCTCTAAAAGCTGTGTCTTTGCCTCTTCGGAGCTGAGATTGGAGATTTGTTCAAGAAGTTCTTTCTGCTCGTTGAGAATCTTTTCGTAATTTGTTTCTTTTTCAGTCAGTTTCTTTTCCCGGTTATTGAATTCTTTTTCCCTCCTGGTGAAGGTTTGCTCCTTTTTATCGGCCTGCTCCAGTTTTTTGTCAAGCATTTCCTCTCTGTTACGGAGCCTTTTGTCCAGCCTGTTTACTTCCGTCCGCTGTTCTTTTAGATCTTTTTCAACTTCAATTTTTGACTGAAAAATTTTGTCTTTAGCGGCAAGTTCAGCTTCTTTTTTAATGGCTGCCGCCTCTCTCTTGGCATCCTGCAGGAGTCTATGGGTTTTATGTTCAGCGTCTTTCAGTCTCTTACCCGATGTTTTTCTGAAGTATAAAGCTGAAAGAATAAAACCCAGGGCAAACACAACTGCCAGGGCAAGAGGGATATATAAATTGCTGTTCATTGTATAACCCTCCTTTTCTGCAATCTTTTCTTTAATATTTTTTCAAAACCTTCCTCCGTAGGATTAAAGAACGTTTTTTTCCCCGGAAGATATTCCTGATCAGAAGACTGACCCTTATGATCGTGCGGGTATTTGTATCCTGCGGCACCGAGACGGGATGCGCCCTGATAACTGGTGTCTTTTAGATGTGAAGGGACCTGTATCGATCTTTCCTCCCGAATGTCTGAAAGAGCATTATCAATGCCAATATAGGATGCATTGCTTTTTGGCGCCATGGAAACATATATTGCAGCCTGTGACAGCGGAATGCGCGCTTCGGGCATACCGATCGATTCTGTCGCGCGCATTGCCGCAACGGCAATCTGAAGAGCCATCGGATCGGCATTGCCTACATCTTCGGAAGCGCAGATTACGATCCTTCTTGCTATATATAGGGGGTCTTCGCCTGATTCGATCATTTTCGCCAGCCAGTAAAGTACGGCGTCAGGATCCCCGCCTCGCATGCTTTTTATGAATGCGGAAATGGTGTTGTAATGCTCATCCTCGCTGTAATACAGGGATTTCTTCTGCAGAACTTCTTTTGCCAGTTCCATGTCATAACATGCGCGGTCTGTGCTGTTTATGATAAAAGTCCCAAGTTCCAGGGCATTTAATGCTCTTCTGGCATCGCCCTCAGATATTTTGCATATAAAATCTTCTGCGTCAGGTGTTAAATTAATATTATATTTCCCAATGCCTTTTACAGTATCCTTCAAGGCTCTTTTCAAAAGGGTTTTTAATTCGCTTTCGTTTAAAGGCAACAACTGAAATATCATTGACCTTGAGGATAATGCCGGAATTATCGAAAAGAAAGGGTTCTGGGTTGAGGCGCCGATAAGTGTCACATTTCCTGTCTCAACATCAGGCAAGAGGGCGTCCTGTTGAAGTTTGTTGAACCTGTGTATCTCGTCAATGAAAAGAATGGCCCTCTGTACTCTTTTTGCCTCTTTCAATGCATCTTTTATGTCGTTCAGTCCGCTGGTGACAGCATTAAGAGACAAAAATGCGGCCTTGGTCCTGTTCGCAATAATATGTGCAAGCGCTGTTTTGCCTGACCCTGGCGGTCCATAAAGAATGAGCGAGACTATGGAGTCTTTTTCTATGGCTTCTCTGAGAGGTTTTCCATGGCCGAGGATATGAGACTGGCCTACGAATTCCTCCAAAGATGAAGGCTGCATTCTCCACGCGAGCGGAGCTGTTCTGTCAGATTTAAAAAGTTCCATTCTGTCACGGGGAATTTCCCCGTCCTCCTATGCCGTCTGACATAGTACTGAACGGCTTGTGACAGAATAATCTTATCCAGGCGGAAAGACGAAACTATGAGGATTATATGATTTTATAGGATATACTCCGTTCGAATCCTTTTTAAACTTCAGGATATAATGAAAATTATAATTATTTAAAAGATTAACGGAGTTGTTAAACCTGTTTGTCCTGTTTATCATTATCCTTACCTGGTAAGTCATAACTGTCACAGCCAGCAAAAACAGCAATAATCCCGCAACTGCGGGGTTATAAGCCCCACCTTGTCGTGTAGAAGGTAAGCTTGAAACCCTATTTACATAGGTGGGCATCTCGAAGACAGGATTAGGATATCTCCTAAACGGAGAACTCACACTTGCCTTACTCTGATTCCCTGATTGATCTAATTGACGGTTCAAGTTTTCCACCTATCACGCACAAGGCAGGTAATTACCTGCCTTCATGATACCAGAATACAATCCTGATATTCAAGTTTCGCTTTATTATACAGTGCTGATTATTCTATTTTTGCCACCAGTGGAAATATAAGGTCTTATGACGCCAGAACCCCCTGATTTAAAAGAGATTTTCTTAGCTTTTCCCTGTTAGAATCTTTCATTGCGCATAAAGGGAGCCTGACATCTTCTTTTATTTTCCCCATCATGCTCAGCGCTGTCTTTGCCGGTACAGGGTTTGTCTCTATAAACATCGCCTCATTAAGGGGCTCGAGTTTGAAATGTAATCTCCTGGCCTCGTCAATATTGCCCTCATCCCATGCACGGCACATGTCAGATACATCACGGGGCGAGATGTTGGCTGAGACAGAGATCACGCCTTTTCCTCCAAGGGCCATAAGAGACAATGTGGTAAAGTCATCACCTGAGATAACCGTAATACTGTCTCCGCAGAGGCGTATAACCTCGCTAACCTGCTTCATACTGCCGGTAGCCTCTTTAATTGCTTTTATATTTTCGATCTCAGCAAGCCGTGCCACTGTTTCAGGCAGCATATTTACTCCTGTACGACTGGGTACATTGTACAGAATTATCGGAATATCCACTGTTTTCGCAACCTTTTCGTAGTGAATGTACAGGCCTTCCTGTGAAGGTTTGTTGTAGTAAGGTGTTACAAGCAGGACGCCGTCCGCACCCAGGGCCTTTGCCTTTTTAGTCATGGTTAATGTCTCGTCTGTTGAATTCGCCCCTGTACCTGCAACAACAGGGACCCTGCCGTTAACTGTCTTCACAGCTATTTCAATGACTTTGTAGTGTTCATCATAATCAAGAGTTGACGCTTCGCCTGTTGTGCCGCAGGGTACAATGACATTTGTCCCTTCTGCGATATGCCACTCTATCAGATCTATGAGAGCCTTTTCATCGATTTTGCCGTTTTCAAATGGTGTAACAATCGCTACTGCAGAGCCTTTAAACATGGTTTCCTCCTCTTAAAGATAGTGCTGATTGTTAGATTTTATGGCAACCGCAAAATAAGGTCAAGTTCAAACTGAAATGTAGTAAGAATCTCAGGTTTCAGTTTGACACTTAATCAGGCGTTCTGATATGTTCTTTATTACCGGAAAGGTTTTTACATACAGAACTGTAAAGGGGTTGTTAATGTTTGATCTCGGCATCCAGGAACTCATATTAATATTTGTTGTGGCCCTTCTTGTATTCGGACCTAAAAAGCTCCCGGAACTGAGCAGGGCGTTAGGCAGGGGAGTCAGGGAGCTGAAGATTGCTCTCAGGGGAGTAAGAGACTCTTTTGAAGAAGCGGAGAGTCAGATAGAGGAAAGTATTCACGAAGAAACACAGGCCGGAACAGTTGATGAGGACAAAGATAAGAAATCCGCTGAGGCCGGAACAGTTGATGAGGACAAAGATAAGAAATCCGCTGAGGCCGGGACAGAACAAAACATTTCCGGCAATTCCGGGGAAGAAGCCGGTAACAAAACCGACAATGGATAAACTGCCCTTAACCGAACATCTTGGTGAACTCAGAAAAACACTTGTTGTGTCCCTGAGTGTTGTTGTTGCTGCCGCTTGTGTCTGTTTTTATTTTTCCGAAGATATCTTCCGTCAATTGACTTTTCCTTTGCACTATTCTTTGGGTCTTTCATGGGATGCACCGTATCTCTCTCTCATCCCATCACAATTTGGGGATTTTGAGCTTAATGTCCTGCGCCCGGCTGAAGCGCTATGGACTCATATTAAGATAGCCATTGTTGGCGCTATTGTGATCACTTTGCCTGTAATTTTTTACGAAATATGGAAATTTGTGGCGCCTGGTCTTATGAAAAAGGAAAAACAATACGTACTTCCTTTTGTTTTCGCGACAACTTTCCTGTTTATGATCGGCGCTTTTTTCTGTTTTTTCATTGTCCTGCCGTTTGCGGTCAAATTTCTTCTCACTTACAAGATGGAAAACCTTCAGATTAACTGGACTCTTGGTTATTATATAGACTTCTGCCTGAAATTCATTCTTGCATTCGGAGTTATTTTCGAAGTGCCTGTTGTGCTTGTTTTCCTGACGAGAATGGGGATTGTCACGCCGGACACGCTGGCTAAAAACAGAAAATACGCGATAGTCATGGCTTTTGTAGCTGCTGCACTGCTTACGCCGACACCTGACGCTTTCAATCAGACCCTTATGGCTCTTCCGATAATCCTGCTTTATGAAGCCGGCATACTGGCTTCAAGAATCCTTGATAAAAGGAAAAAAGACCGGGAACCTGAAAAAGCCGAGTAGCCGATAATATATTCCGGAAATAATTAATATCGGGTATAATTTAATAATTACAGGAGAAGCTAATGATCAGTCTCAGGGGGAAAAGTCTTAACGCTACTGCCAAGGATATTGCCGAGGGCTATGTAATTATCAATCCGATCTTTTTAAAACCACTTGATGGAGAATCGTTGAAGGGTCTTTTACACCAGATAATGAGAGTACAGGTGGAAATGAGAGGAGAAAAATTTCCTTTCAATGATGTCGGTGCCATCAGAAGAAGGAACATGCGGCTTCAAAGGCTTCATCAATCTCTGATGATAATCAGGAACTTTGCCAAAGAAAGAAGAATAAGAGGCATTTAGTGGGCTTCCGGTTTTATCAGAATGCCTTGGCGGCAGAGCTGGTTTAAGCAGGCCCGTCAGCCCGCAGTCTTTATTTTCAGTCTGTTATATTTTTCCTCGCCAACGCATTCTTTTGCAAAAGCGCACCACTCTATACATGTCGGGCTCATACTCCGGGTATTTATTTTACCGCAATGTTTGCACTTTGCCTCTGTCTCATCACTCCAGATCTCAACAGCATTATTGCAGTAGCGGCATTTGATATCTTCGGGTTTAGGTTGTCTTATCTCAATGCTTCCGGGGCAGCCCTGCTTAAACATGTTTCACCTCTTGTGGTTATTATAGTATAAAATAAATAAGCTAAAGTGTATGATTTAGGTCATATATGAAAAAGTTATTGGTTGTTAGTTGTTGGTTTTTGGTCTAACAACTAAACACTAACAACCGAGAACTGCAAGAAATTCTAAAGGAATTTCTTGCTAATATTGACCATAAAGTGTTCCTTGTGTTAGAAAAGGCAATGCAGGAAAAACAGAAACATCTTTCAGATATACCTTCGGTTGATGAACTTCTGAAAAGCCATTACGGCAGAATATGGCTTGGGCAATACCCGAGAAAGATAGTCCTCAGGGCCATAAGGGATGTGCTTGGGATAAAGCGCAAAGAGATTATTGAACGCGGTTCAGCAGACGATCTGTCTGTGAGCGCTGTTTCTCCTGACGTTGAACAGGCAATTCAAAAGCTCGCGGGCTATAAACTGAAACACCTGATAAATGCATCCGGTGTAGTGCTTCACACTAATCTTGGAAGGTCCATTCTGTCTGAAAAGGCCATGGTCAATATAGCAGAAGTTGCGGGCGTTTATTCAAACCTTGAATATGATCTTTCCAAAGGCAGAAGAGGCAAGAGATACTCGCACATAAAAGATATACTAGTAGAATTGACCGGTGCTGATGACGCGATAGTTGTTAACAATAATGCGGCTGCAGTGCTTCTTTGTCTGAACACTTTTGCAAAGGACAGGGAAGTCGTAGTCTCCAGAGGGGAGCTTGTTGAGATAGGGGGTTCTTTCAGGATCCCTGAGATCATGAGGTCAAGCGGAGCTATTCTTAGAGAGATCGGCGCTACCAATAAGACCCATCTTTCTGATTATGAAAATGCAGTCAGCGGTAATACGGCCCTTCTTCTTAAGGTGCATCAGAGTAATTATAAAATGCTCGGTTTTACAGAAGATGTACCGATAAAGGAAATGGTTAAACTCGGCAGGACTTATAGATTGCCGATAATGGCGGATCTTGGCAGTGGCTGTATGATTGATCTGGAAAAGTTCGGAATATATGGTGAACCTACTGTCCGGGATGTGGTAAAGGAAGGAGCGGATATTGTAACTTTCAGCGGAGACAAGCTTCTGGGCGGCCCGCAGGCGGGCATAATACTGGGCAGGAAAAAATTAATTGAAAAGATCCAGAAAAATCCGTTTCTCAGGGCTGTCAGGATAGATAAACTGACTCTGGCTTCTCTTGAGGCTGTTCTTATGCAATACCTTGATGAAGAAAAAGCGCTCAGGGATATCCCGACACTCAGAATGTTGACCCAGCCTTTGAATGAGATCAGGAAAAGGGCGGGGAAAATACTTTCAGCGTTGAAAAAAAGCGGCGGCGACCATGCGGAATTGCGGATAATGCCTAACAAGTCCCGTGCCGGCGGCGGTGCTCTGCCTGAGGCCGATTTTCAGACCTTTGTGGTATCGGTCAAACCCTCGAAAATATCACTAAAAGCGCTTGAGAAAAAGTTGAGAAACACCTCTCCTCCGGTAATAGCCCGGATCAGGGAGAATGCTATGGTGTTTGATGCCAGGACAGTGCAGGACAGTGAGGTCAGGACACTCGTAAATTGTATAGTATCGGCTTTATCGTAAATTTAAAGCGCTTGCGGGTAATAAAAGAATGTCATGAGCCCGGGAAGATGAGAAGTTAAGAGCCTGCGGGCCGGTAGGCAGGGATCAGATGTTGAGAATAAAATTCTTAACTTCTCATTTTGTATTATCGTGAGTGATCAACTCTTTAACTCTAAGGGATAAATGCGTTACGTTATTCTTGGTACAGCAGGACACATTGACCACGGAAAAAGCGCTCTTGTAAGAGCCATGACAGGTATTGATCCTGACAGGCTGAAAGAGGAAAAAGAGCGCGGTATCACAATTGATCTTGGATTCGCGTATTTAAGCTATCCCGACGGACTGAAGGTTGGAATTGTTGATGTTCCGGGACATGAGAGGTTGATAAAAAACATGCTTGCCGGAGCAGGCGGCATAGATCTCGTACTAATGGTCATTGCCGCTGATGAAGGCATAATGCCTCAAAGCAGAGAGCACCTGTCCATATGTGATCTGCTTAAAATAAAAAAGGGACTGATTGTTATAAACAAAACAGACCTCGTAGAGAAAGACTGGCTCGAACTTGTTACAAAGGATGTTAAGGATTTTGTAGACGGTACTTTTCTTCAGGATTCGGAAATAATTCCGGTTTCTTCAAAGACTGGAGCTGGTATAGACCTTCTGAAAGAGAAAATAAGAGAAATTGCCCTTGGCGTTGAGCCGAAACCTGTGGATGGAGTATTCAGACTTCCTGTAGACAGGGTGTTTACTCTTAAAGGTTTTGGTACTGTAATCTCCGGCACTGCTGTTTCCGGAAGCATATCCCTGAATGATCATGTTGAAGTACTCCCCCGCGGCAAGAGGTCAAAGATCAGGGGGCTTCAAAGCCACGGCGAGTCGATTGAAACAGCTTACGCCGGGCAGAGAGTCGCGGCAAATCTTCAGGGTATTGAAAAGGAAGAAATACACAGGGGGGATATTCTGGCATCACCGGGCAAGGTTATTCCCACCTCTGTTATTGATGCCAGGATAGAAATTTTAAAGGATGTACCGTTCGCAAGTCTGAAGACCCGGAGCCTTGTTCATTTTCACACCGGAACTTCAGAGCTTGTCGGCAGGATAATTATGTATGACAAGGAGGAGCTTAAACCCGGTGACAGCGCGTTTTGCCAATTCAGACTGATGCATCCATTGGCTGTCATGGCCGGAGACAGATATGTTATAAGAAGATTCTCTCCCCTGTTGACGATCGGAGGCGGAGAGATTCTTGATACTTCGCCCAGAAGAAGAAAAAGGAAGGACGGCTATAGTGACCTTGAAGTGTTTGAACAGGGCGGCCTTGAAGAGAAGGCCTTAATGAAGAGCTTTCACGCGGGGATTGCCGGCCTTGCCCTGTCAGACCTTGAAGGGTGGGTCAATGCGGGTTTAAATGAGATAAGAAAGGCAACCGGGACGCTTGTCAGGAAAGGTGAAGCGATTCAGGTTGATGACAGGCTTGTGAGCAGGCAGGCTTTTGAAGATTTTTCCGGCAGGATCAGTTCAACTATTAAAGAATACCACCAGAAGAATCCATTGAGGCCAGGAATGCCAAAGGAAGAACTCAGGTCTGTTTATAAATGGCTTCCCCAGAGATTTTTTGAGGGGCTTCTTGTCTGTGTTAGCGGCATTGTAATTGAAAAAGAGATCGTAAGGCTTGAATCGTTCAGGATAGCGCTTGGCGCGGATAAGGAGGGTGTGAAGGCCAGGATACTTAAACGCCTTGAAGGTTCGGCATTTCAGCCGCCGGCAAAGGAGGATCTTGCCAAAACGGTTTCAGTGACCGGAAAAGAACTGAGTGAACTTTTAAAGCTCATGGCTTCTGAGGGTACTGTGGTCAGGATAAACGACGCTGTGTATCTGCCGGCATCCAACTACTCGAAGATGATAGAGAAACTTAAGGGATTTTTTACGAAGAAAAAAGAAATGACTGTCGGAGAGTTTCGTGATATATTGGGAACTTCGCGAAAATTCGCCCTTCCTTTTCTTGAATATCTTGACAGTAACAGGATCACCCTTCGTGTTGGGGAAGTGAGAAAATTATTGCTTAAATAAGGAGTCTACCCTGCCTCGCTCCATTGCGGTCTTCAGAGAAAGACCGGAGAGGTACTAGATCTTTTGAAGGGAATTCAGGTCCAATACTGCTCATTGGCTAAACACATTCCGGCTTAATCTCAAGCGTCAGAGTGCCTTGTTAAAAGGGCAGGTTTTTTGTATACTCACTGTCTATAGGCGTAATAGCCGCATAACGCCTAAATACCGGCTGAAATTCAGTTATTTAATGAGGTGTGGGAATGAAAGCATTAATCACCGGGGGTGCGGGGTTTATAGGTTCTCATCTGGCAGAGGAACTTCTGGAAAACGGCCATCAGGTTTTTGTAATAGATGACCTTTCCACCGGTACTATTGATAACATTGAACATCTGAAAGGCCAAAAAGGCTTCAACTATACTATCGATTCCATTATGAACGCACCTTTGCTGGCTGAACTTGTGGATAAGTGTGATGTTATATTTCACCTTGCCGCTGCCGTAGGGGTCATGTTGATCGTAGAAAGCCCCGTACGAACAATAGAAACAAATATAAAGGGAACAGAAGCTGTTCTTTTACATGCAAACAAAAAGAAAAAGAAAGTAATATTGGCTTCGACTTCAGAAGTCTATGGCAAGAGCAATAAAAAATTATTTAAGGAAGACGCGGACCTGATACTCGGCTCTACTACGAAAGGAAGGTGGAGCTATGCCTGTTCCAAGGCCATTGATGAGTTTCTTGCATTGGCTTACTGGAAAGAGAAAAGACTTCCGGTTGTAGTGACGAGATTATTTAACATAGTAGGGCCAAGGCAGACTGGCAGATACGGCATGGTTGTCCCCAGATTTATAAAACAGGCGCTTGGAAATAAGCCGATAACTGTTTTTGGTGACGGCAGTCAATCCAGGTGCTTTACCCATATCAGGGACGCCGTGACAGCACTTATAGACCTTAGCAAAACAGACAAAGCTGTTGGAGAGGTTATAAACCTCGGCAGTGACAATGAGATTACAATAGGTGATCTGGCCGGGAAAGTTAAGGAGACAGTCAACAGCAAGTCGGACATACAGTATATTCCATATGATGAAGCGTATGAGGAAGGTTTTGAGGATATGATGAGGCGTGTTCCTGATCTGAAAAAGCTGAATAGTATTACAGGGTATAAGCCAAGATATTCTTTAGATGATATTCTCAGAGACACAATAGAATACTATAAGGGCCGTTAAAAAAATTGCGCTATTTTGTCCCGTTTATTTTTTCCGCCATCCTGTCGTTGATCCTTACAAAGCTGGTCAAAAGGACTGCCCTTAAATACGGAAAGGTTGCATCGCCAAGTGCAGACAGGTGGCACAGCACACCCACAGCTCTTTTCGGCGGGATAGCCATATACGTGACGTTTATAGTTGCAGTACTGCTCTTTGTAATCCCTTTTGAAGTAAGGTTCGTTGGCATTTTAGCAGGAGGCTCCATTCTGTTTGCAGCCGGCCTGGCGGATGACTTGAAACCGGTCAAACCTTATACAAAACTGCTGATCCAGATAGCCGCTGCGATTGTCGCCATTTTATTCGGGGTAAAGATGGAAATGTTTCCACCTCTTGTAGCAATACCGTTGACAGTCCTCTGGATGGTGGCAATTACGAATACATTTAATCTGCTTGATAATATGGACGGGCTGTCAGCAGGGATCGCCTTTATTACAGCCATGGTTCTCGCAGTTGTGTCCGCTATTCAGGGGAGGACTGAGCTTGTGGCTGTTTCAGTTATCATTGCCGGCACATCACTTGGTTTTCTGAGATATAATTTTAATCCGGCAAGTATTTTTATGGGGGACTGCGGAAGTATGTTTCTGGGGTTCACTATCGGAGCGCTTACCATAGTAGGCACCTATCATCATGCATCCAACCTTATTGTGACAATGGCTGTTCCCGTCCTTGTTATGGCCATTCCGATCCTTGATACCGGCCTTGTAACAGTTATGAGAAAACTTACCGGCAGGGCTGTATCGCAGGGCGGCAGAGACCATATTTCTCACAGACTTGTTGTGCTGGGATTATCAGAAAGGCAGGCCGTGCTTCTCCTGTATCTGCTAAGTATTGTTACCGGAGTTATTGCAATCATATATCCTTATTTTAATTTCTATGTGATTACGGTGATCGGCATTCTGGTCCTGATCGTACTTTTTTTTCTTGGTGTATTCCTCGGCGAGACAAAGGTCTATTCAGAGGAGGAAATGGATATTGCAAAAGAAAAGATCATGGGAAAGAGCAATCACGTTGTGTTTAACACCACGATTTTTTATAAAAGGCAGATGGTAGAAGTCCTGATAGACTTTATACTTATTACACTCGCTTATGTCTCAGCTTATCTGCTCCGTTATGAGGGAGTGCTTTCTGAAGGGAACCTCCAGCTTATTACAAAATCTCTGCCGATAATTCTCCTTATACAGCTTGCTGTTTTTTATTATTTCGGCCTTTATAAAAAGATCTGGAGATACTATGGTCTGTCTGACGGCGTGGCGATTTTTAAGGCCGTGACACTTGGTACACTTATCAGTGCTGTTGCTCTTGTGATGATGACAAGGTTTGCCGGATATTCAAGGGCTGTTTTTATCATTTACTGGATGACCCTTATGTGTCTTGTGACGGGTGAAAGGGTTATTCTCAGACTTTTGAGGGAGCATTTTGCGGAGATCCGGAAATCCAGGGGAAAGACGGTACTGATATATGGAGCCGGAGATGCCGGCAGTTCGCTTTTAAGGGAAATTAAGGACAATCCCGAACTTAATTTAAAAGTCGCTGGATTTATTGATGATGACAGTAAAAAGATCGGCAGAAAGGTACGAAGTAAGACAGTCCTGGGTTCCTGTAATGATATCGGCAGGGTAGCGGATGAGACAGGTGCAGAGGAGGTCCTGATTGCTATTTCAAAGCTGGATAGTAAAGACCTTCAGAGAATAATTGACACCTGTGAGAAAAGCGGTCTTCCATGCCGGAAAATGGGAAAGATACTGTAATTTCTAACAAAACAGGATAGAACTGAGCCAGCCATAATTGTTGTGAATAAACAGGGCAACTGCCTCCTATTACTTACTCCTGCTATGGAGCAGAAATGTAATGAGGTTATATTTATTAGATTCGCTCGCATAAGCTCACTGCGTCATTTGCCATAATCGACGGTATCTCTGTTTTCAAGATTGGTTTAACAGGAAGTCTGATTCTTATGCGCTGCTCCTAAGAAAGAGCAGAAATGTAATGAATTTATATTAATTATGTGTTCCCTTTGGAAACCCTAATGATAGGATTAGCTTATTTAATCTTCCCTCCGGGAATCTAATGTAAGGATTTTTCTTTTTATTCATATTAGTTCACTAACGCTCACTATGCATTTATTTTTTATTCACGAGCTGTTTGCTCGCTTTGCATTATATTCGTTCGCTTAAACTCACTTCGTCATTTGCCGCAATCGACAATTGATTAGATTCTGTATGAGCAATGAAGTTATAAGCTATTACGGTTAATTCCCCTGCGTTTTCTTTTAAAGGAGTCGCACGGAGATTTATCATCAACCTTCCTGTTCATTTTGGTAGTTTTTAGGAATAAAAACAGCCAGCTTAGTTGATGTGCAGGACGGCTGAGCAAATATAGAAAACCGTTCAAGATTGTTCAATATGTTATGTTAAATAAACAGGACTGCTGGCGATTGATGCCCATCCGACACATTTAAAAAGAGACGTCGAGGAGCTTCATTTAAACTTCTAAACTGAAAGCTTAAGCAAAATGTAATTTACGTCGATTATGGGAATCAGGAGGCAGTTGCCCTGTTTATTCACCGCAGTCCTTTTAAGAATCAGGCTTCCTGTTCTGAGCAGAAGACTAAAGCCGGGTTTTCATCTTTTTGCTCTGAATCCAGGCCGTGCCCGCTCCCATTACAACAAACAGGACCTTTCCGCTTAACCTTCCCAGTTCATTGCTCATGATATTCGCTATCATGAAACTGAAGATGATTCCCATGACGATCATGACAGAGAAATTGCGGTCCTCATCAGATCTGGATCTTATGGATGTTTTGATAATGAAGATAAGATATACAACAAAAAACACAGTAAAAGAGATGAGGCCGACAATTCCGCTTTGAAAGGTCAGTTCCAGAATAAGGTTGTGGGGCGGGACATATTTGCCCCTGTATTTTGAATAAATTTTATATACTTCCGGTTCGTCAGTTTTCCACCTGGATAAATATTTGCCATCAGAGATGATCCTGGGATATTTTTTCATTCCCCAACCGTATCCCAGGACGGGCCGGTCTTTGATAACATCTACCGCCGCTTTCCACAGCGGAACCCGATTCGTAAAGCCGCCAGACTTTTTTAGCTCTTCAAGAGGGTGGGTGATCTGGTAGAGCTTCAGCCTGTACTCGGCTATGGCAGGATTGTCTCTGTGAGTATAAAACATAACCGAAGAGATAAGAATAGCAATGACAATAAGAACTCTTAAACAAAGCCTGTATATCCGGGGCTGAACAAATAAAGCCCCCATCAATATTACGAAGACAGAGCCCCCGAAGGAGGATATGTTTCTGTATGCCGCCGTGATAAAAAATTCCAGGAATAGAAAGATCAATACGAGAAACCTCAGGCGGGTGCCTGTAATAAGGAGATACCCGAATGTGAGAGGCAGGAGTGTAATGCTCATTTCCGCATAGCCGCTTAGCCACCTGACCTGTTGGCGGAGGTTCTCATCCCAGAAATAGGACAATCCCCAGGCAAAAGATTCAGCAATTACGAAGATTGTATATACGGCAAAAGCAATAACAAGAGGAGTCAGCAGTCGTTTGATCTTCGTCATGTTGTTATATTCTGTTGCAGAGATAGAGAACAGCAGGAAGGGAACCAGGAGCTCTCCCTTGAACCGTTTTAGATTTTCTACCGGTTCTACACCTGCAATAGAAGCAATAAGCGCTACTGCCATAAATAAAGCAAGAGAAAGAGTCGCCGGATTTACAGGAATCAATCGCTGTGATCGAGAGGGCATCAGCATCAGCCAGAACAGAACAGCCAGCCAGAAAGTTATTTCCTTTATGGTAGTCACATGCGGGAAAGGCAAAAGGACAAGGTAAGCAAATAGCGATGTGTGCATTATTTTAAAAAGCGAATCTGACCTGGATCTTTCTCTTATGTCCATATCTCAGATGTCCCGTTTTAAGAGAGTGTTAACTGCAGTAATAACTTCTTCTGCCGAAACAGATGTAATACAGTCCCTTGTTGGAGGGATCCTCGTACATTTTTTCGCCGTGGCGAATGTGTAAGAGCATGGAACGCATTCAAGGCTTTCCTGGACAACGGCATATCTGTCTCCCAGCGGCCTTTCGCTCATGGCGCATGGCCCTGCTATATTTATGATCGGTATCCCGGCTGCTACAGCCATATAAACAGGTCCGCTGTCGACGCTTATAAAAAGAGACAGTTTCTTCAATAGAACAGACAGTTCCTCAAGGCTGAACTCTCCGCAGGTGTCAATTGGCCTGGTCTTCATTTGTGATTTGACCTCGTCTATAATTTCCCTGTCACCGACTCCGCCTGTTAAAATAACCTTGCAGTTTAATTCTTCCTGAATCGTATCGGCTATTCTGCTGAAGGTCGCTGGAGTGAGTTCTTTGAGCTTGTTTCTGGCGGCAGGCGCAATGCCGACAAGTCTGATGTTTTGTGTGTTCAATCTCTTAAGGAACTCATCAACTTTGATATCAGCTTCATTTGATGCATAAAGCTCCAGCCTGGTGCTGTCCTGCCTGATATGAATCCCCATGGACTGGTTAAGGAGCCTGATGTACGTCTCAACAATGCTTTTGTTTAGCGTGTGGCGCATGTTTCGGGTGTTAAGCCCTGAAGCCAATTTGAATGTAATTCCGCAAAAATGCGGATAAACAGAATATCGCCTCTGTATAAGAGCCCATAGAGGAACAACAGCATTTGCCGCATTAGGCTGGAGGCAAATGGATGTATCGATTTTTTTCCGCCGCAGGTCTTTTGCAGTTCTTAATTTACCTGAAAAGCCTTTTAAGTCTGTGTTCCTGACTGGAATAAACTCATCAATATAGGGATTATTGCTCAGGACAGGCATGCTTGCGGGATCCAGCATTACACTCAGGTAGGCTTTGGGGTATTTCATTTTAATTTCCCTGAATACCGGGGTGCTGCAGACCATGTCTCCTATTTTGGCCATTTGTATAACAAGGATCTTTCTGACGGACTGTTTTCTCTTAAGTGATGACATGATGAACAAAAACGGATACAGGATATAACTGAGTAATATATATATCACGAAGTCACCTCATCAAGTATGCGTCTGACCCCATTTACATATTGCTCGATTGAAAAATGATCCACAACACGCTTTCTGCCCGACTCTCCCATATCTTCCCTGAGGATTGCTGAGGACAGAAGACTTGAGATACGGCCGTAGAGTTCCCCGACATTACCCGGCTGATACAGGAATCCTGTCTTTTCGTTAATGACCAGTTCAGACGGCCCGGGTATTTGTGTCGCTACAACCGGTTTTTTCATTAGCATTGCTTCAAGTAGTACCCTTGGAAGACCCTCTCTTTCAGAAGGCAGGACAAAGATATCCATGGCGTTAATATAGGATACGGCATCAGGCTTGAAACCGCCCAATATGATATTTCCGTTCAGGCCGTTCCGATCTATCATTTTTTGAAGATTTTCTTGTTCAGGTCCGTCTCCAAGTATCAGGCATTTTATCTGCAGGGAGGGACGGCTTCTGATCAGGCGGGAAACAACTTCGATAAGGTCATTGAAACGCTTTCTTTGAACAAGAGAACCTGCTGAACCAATTAAGATCTCATCATCTTTGATCTTCAGGCCATGCCTTATCTTTTCAGCCGTAACGGCCGGTGTTGTTTTGCTGTCAATGCCGTTATGGACTACAGTACATTTTGAGTTTTCAACGCCCTGATCAATAAAGCCTTTTCTTACACCTTCGGAAACGCAGATCATTTTTGTCAGCCACCTGTTAACAGCGTTGACCTCATAGTGATTCAGGTCAGTCTCGATCCTGCTGTGCAGGAGGGACCTGATGCCCGCCTCTTGTGCCGCTATTATTCCTTCGAGATCGCTGGAAGGCTGATTGTTCATATAAAGAAGATCAATGTTAAGATCTTTCAGGATTTTTGTTATTTTATCGGCATCATTTTTTATTCTGAATAAGTAGTCGATATAGAAAATAAACTTTTTTTTCAGCTTTCTGTTGAAAAATAATATAGTCCGCCCGAGTTCCTTTAGCACCTTTGCTGCAGCGGGCTGGTCTCTTCTTTCTAAAGTCATAAACTGCATGCCAAGCTTTTCCACTTCAGTCCTTATATCGGATGTATCAGATTTAATGACGTTATTATAGAAGAGGACGATAAACTGATATTTATCACTGTCTGATCTGCGCAGGAATTCAAGGAGGCTGTTAGTCCCTCCCCCCCATTCTCTGCCTGTATCAAGTACCAGTATTTTTTTTGGCATAATAACTATTGTTCAGACACCGATGTTAGAGTTCACATAATATTGATGCCCGGGTATTTCGATTATTTTATTGAAACCAATGTCTTTCAGGAAAGACTCACATTCTTTCCTGACCTTGTCATTATGATATTCCATCACCAGTCTTTTAGTTGTTTTCAGGGTTTGCCTGCCGCCCTTTAATGCTTCATATTCCTTTCCCTCTACATCCAGTTTTAACAGGTCTATGAAGGGGACCTTAAGCTCGGAGCAGACATGGTCCAGGGTCGTAATCTCGATCTCAGCAAAATTAGTCCCTGTACTGTCCTTTTCAGATACCTTACCGCTTAAAGTGGAAGAGTCCCAATATAACTTTGATTTACCGCGCACAGCTCCAATTGCCTGCTGATACGCCGAGACATTGGACAGGCCGTTTATTTCGATATTCTTTTTGAGTCTTTCATAAACCGACGGGTTAGGTTCAAAAGCGTAAATTTTTGTATCATGGTTATGCGCGGCGTGCATTGTGTAAAGCCCGATATTTGCTCCGCAGTCAAAGATAATCTTACACTCTGCCGGCAGGAAAGAAGGATGCTGCTCATACACCTTGTCAATAAAGATCTCCTGGTAATGTATCAGTTCGCCCCAGAACGGAATAAAGCTGATCGTAAGCTCTCCGATATTCACCGTGAGTTCGTCATCAGTCCTCACTGGCAGGCCGATATCTTTCAATATCCTCTTGAAGAAAAATTTGATTACTGACAGCTTTGCCGAAATATTCGGGGCCTTTGCAAAATACCAGAGTACTTTTCTGTGTTTCGGAGGCTGAGAGATCGTATCCATTGATTTATTTAAAGTGCCGATCCTTATGTTTATATTAAATCCTGATAGCGTCTTCACACCTGTAACAGATAAAATCAGCCGGAGCTGATTTGCCGAAATATATTTTCTTAATTAATTCTTTATATATAGCACTGTTCCATATTTCAGAGATCGAAGAGCGGGCCAGGTTCCCAATGACGATCTCTCTTTCCCAGTCGCGGCAGCAGAGAATAACATCCCCGTTTTCAACAACATGAACATGGGTCAGCGGCCTGTGCTTTAATGAGCATCCCCTGATTTTACTGGAATAATTCTCTGAGTCAGATTCGATCTGGTTCGCCCAGGTTGAAAAAACCCCGAAATTCAGGGTACTGATTCCCAGACTGATCCAGAACTCCTTTTCCTCAGCAAGCTCGCTGTCGCTGTCAAAAGATATGGCATTATTAATGGCGACATTGGAAATCTTCAGATTGTGATTGCCGGACCGGACCATATTTATGAAATTCAGGATGTTCTTATGTGTTTTATCATAATTGAGTCCCATGGCTTTTTCGTATTTTTCTCTGCTTGTAATGCCGCCCTGAACGCTAAGATATATAAAGTCGGTAAAATCAGCAACAGCAGGGGCCGTTTTTTCTGTCAGCAGGCTTGCGTTTGTTGACAACCGTATTTGGGCACCAGGGTTTTTTAATTTGGCGTATTTAAGGCGCTCTATGATGTTCCTGTCCAAAAGGGGCTCGTTGAAAAGATACATGGATATTTTTTCAATGCCATGAGTTGAACATTCATCAATTATTTTCTTAAAGAGATCGTCTGGCATTACATTTACCGGCGAATTTTTCTGGATCTTGCTGTAAGGACAGCAGGTGCATCTTGCGTTGCACGCGGATGTGGTCTGCATCTGGATCACTGACGGGAATTTTTTGCGCTTATAGGCCCTGAGCCTGGCTTTAACTATTGCCTTTGTACTGTTTATCATGCTGATAGGCCGCTTGACTCATTGTCATGTATGTTGGAACGGTTCAAATAGAATTGATAGCCCGGTATTTCATAGACCAGTTCAAACCCATTATCTTGAAGAAGAGAAGCGCACTTTTGCCGCAGCTCCTCGCCGTGATATTCAAGTACTATTCGGCCTGTTATTTTTAATGTCCTCTCGGCTCCGAGCAGGGCCTCATATTCATTGCCCTCTATGTCAAGTTTGATCAGGTCTATGGATGAAAGGCTGAACCCGTCCGTTACGCTGTCCAGTGTAACGATCTCGACCTCCACAGATTCATTGTCTGCGCCGCCTGTTTCTTCCTGTATCTTTCCGGTTGGGGATGATGAGGCCGAGCTGAAAGCGGCTTTTTTGCAGGCTGAACCCACAGCGGCCTGCAATGGCCTGACCTTATCAAGCCTGTTCTCATCTATATTCATTGACAACCTTTTAAAGACCGCTGGATTGGGTTCAAAGGAATAGACCTCTGTTTTTCTGTTCAACGCGGCACGCAGAGTAAAAAGGCCAATATTTGCCCCGCAGTCAAATACCACCTTGCAGTTCTCAGGCGCAAAGTCAGTATATCGGTCAAACCCGTCATTAAGAAAGATGTCATTATAGGGCCGCAATTCACCCTGTGACGGCAAAAAGCGGACAATCAGGCCGCCGCCAATTTTTACCTTTAGTTCATCGTCAGCGCTTATGCTGAACAGCCGCTTGAGAAAAAATCCTATTACCGAGAGTTTGTCATTAAGAGAGGGTGCTTTGGAGAGATACCAAAAGGTTTTAAATCTATCAGGAAGTTTTAATGTTTTCTCCATTCTTATTTTTTAACCAGTTTATTAAACACATCCAGGATTTTTTGGCTGTTCTTTTCATTGTCAAAGAGTTTTTCCGCCCGCTGCTTTACGTCAGCCGACATTCTGTTCCTCAGGCTTTCGTCAGTCAGAATATCGGATAAATGCCGCGCAAGCTCGGTGTAATTGCCCTGAGGATATATTCTTCCCGAGTCACCAACCATCTCCGGCATTCCTCCGGCATTTGATACTACCACAGGTACTCCTGACGCCATGGCCTCAATTACTGAAAACGGGAACTGCTCATTAACTGTTAATGTTGTGAGGCTTGGCATAACAAAAACATCGGCCAGATTGTAATATTTGTTCAGCAGGTTGTTTTCGATGAACGGTAGAAATAAAATTCGGTCCCCGATACTCAGAATATCAGCTATTTTTTCCAGATTGGCCTTCTGCGCGCCCTGGCCTATTAAAATGACCTTTACCCGAAGTCCGGCAGTGATGAGGGACTTTGCAGCGTAAAGCAGGGTAAAAGGGTTTTTCCATGACGTTAATTTACCCACGAACATGATCACCCGTTCATCTTCATCTATATTCAGTTCAGAGGACAGCCCGGCATCCCTTGGTCCCGGAGTAAAAAAAGACAGGTTAACTGAATTCAGCACCACATCTATCTTTGAGGGATCAATCCCCTCATATATCAGGTTCTTTCGTGCTGTTTCAGATATACAAATGAAATGATCTATTTTTTCAAAGGCTTTTCTCCTTGTGAATTCGCTCCTTTTGTTGAAGATATGAGTGAACGGCAGTGTCAGGGGATAGCGGTATACAAGTTTAAAACCGAACCTGTCCTTTAGGGAAGACAGTGTGTACAGGGAGCGCTCAGCCTTTGTCAGGACAACATCATATTTTATTGAAGAAAAGTGTTCGATCAGGGAAAAAGGATAAAAATCAACATGCGTCATTTGTTCGTTTTCCAGCCATCGTTTAATGAAATTCAACGGCTGTCTGATGGAAAGAAGGGTCTCATGCCTGTGCAGGAGCATATGTCTTGGGAGATTGAATATTGACGGGTCATGTTTATTGTTGTCGGGAATGAACAGAGTTATGTCTGCCTGTCCCCTGACAGGTTCAAAGGACTGTGCAAGCCACTTGCTTATACCCTTATCAGCGAATACGCCAATCTTCATTTATTCACTCCCTGATTGCCTTCCAGAAATAATTCGCGGAAAACAGTTTTCCAAGCCATAACGGTGTTTTCGGAGTTACGGATATACCGAAATTTAGTATACCAAATTTCTTATTCCCGATTATGTGGCCTCCAAAGGGTGTAATATGGACGTCACGGTAACAGCATTTGAGAAGTTCTGCCAGGGAATAGTATGAAAAATACCTGAGATGCGCTGTGTCGTCAAAAAAGGGTGTATTGCCGAGGAGGAACTGCAGTCTGTTCTTTACCCGTGTGACGTTTGGCGTCGATCCGCAGAATATACCTCCCGGTTTCAGAATTCGGTGAATTTCCCGGATAAAGAGTTCGGGGAATATAAGATGTTCGATTATTTCAAAAGCGGTAACAACATCGAATGATGAATCATCAAAGGGCAATGATTGATTGAGGTCAATGTGATGGGTAGGGATACCGAGGTTTTCCCTGCAGATGGAAAGGGCGATATCATCGATATCAGCGCCGGTTACATCGTTACCTTCAACATAATTTTTTGTCAGGCTTCCGTCCCTGCAGCCCAGGTCCAGCACTTTTTTTCCGCTGCCTATCATCTCCCTGATAAGGTCGACACTTTTATCACTCGTGGTCTTTCCGTATTTATTCCTTCTTTTGTGAAATTCAACGTAAAAGTCACGAAAAAGATTTTTTTCCATTTATGTCTCCTGCCGGCACATTTTATTATAAATGTCAGTTATGCTGCTGATCATATTTTTCAGAGAATACCTGGTATCTACCATTTGTTTCGCGCTGGCAGATACAGTTGAGGCAAGGTCCCTGTTGCCGAGAATTTCGGTAATTGCCCCGGCAAGGGCCCCCGGGTCTTTTGGTTCGACCAGTATCCCGGTTTCCCTGTCCCGCACTATCTCGGGTATTGAACCGGCGGAACACGCAACAACAGGTTTTTCCATAGCCATTGCCTGGAGAAGTGCCTGCGGTACTCCCTCATTCGCATAGGACGGAAGAACAACAATATCGAGAGCGGATAGTATATCATGGACATCGTTCCTGTAACCGAGAAAAAGTACATTGTCCTTAATTCCAAGTGAGGATACCTTTTCAGCAAGATACCCGTGCCTCGGGCCTTCGCCAGCCAGTACAAACTTAATGGTTTTGTTGTGTTCAATTAGTATTTTTGCCGCATCCAGAAGGTAGTCGTGCCCTTTCCAGCTTCTCAAGGCAGCTATGGTGCCTATCGCCCTGTCTTTGTCCCCTATTCCCAGTTCCCTGCGAAGTTCGGTATTAAGAGGCCTTGGATAAAAAATATCAGGGTCAACACCTGTTGGTATGGAAATTATTTTTCTCTCCGGATAGCGGTTAACATTTATAAGATTCTCTCTGATCGCGCTTCCTGTTGTCATAACAAGGTGCGGCAGATACTGATAAACTATCCTGCTTAAAAACCCCCGGCTTACGGGTGTTGAAAGATGCCTGGTTCTGAGGATAAGAGGTTTACGCCTGGAAAGCCGGGCTGCGATCGAAGCTATCCAGCTGTCCCATGAACTGTGAGTGTTTACTATATCCACATCTAATACAGTAATTGTCTTCATGAGTTTAACAATTGACAGTATAAGGTTACTTTTCTCCATGTTCATAATTATCTTTTCAAAACCCTCACGGTCTGCAGCCGGTAATATCCCGCTTCCGGGCCGGGCCGCGATTATTATGCGGTGGCCGAGTTTTTTCATTTCCCGTGACTCCAGGATAATCCTCATTTCCTGACCGGCCCAGCCGGTTGAGGATTCTGTATGGAGGATAGTTAATCTTTTTGTTGACATATTATTTATGATAAATCCCAATTGCCAATTATTTTAAAAGTTTGTTTTCCTTAACTGCTTTTTGAACTTCAGCAGCTGAAATGGAATTAACGTGTTCACCTTTTTTAAGCACGATCTGTTTTTCACCGTAAGGAGTCCATTTTACAGGTCGCAGTTTCCCCCACAGGGAAATGGTGGGAGTCTTGACGCCTGAGCCTATATGCATTGCCCCGCCCTCGCCGCATATCAAAAGGTCCGAGTCTGCAACAAGCGCTGCAAAATCCATGACTTTAAGTGTTTCATAATAAAAAGCATTGGTTATTTCTTTTGACAGTCCAACCGCTTTTTCCTTGTCACCCGGGGCTGATGTTATTATAAATGCCGCGTCATGATCTTTTGATATCAGGGAAGCGGTTTCTTTAAACTGTTCAACAGGCCAGGTGTTTTCAGGTTTGTTATTGCTTATATTGAATACAACTATGTTATTTCGTATCCCGTTTTTCTTCAGAAATGTACCAGCCCTGTCTTTAGAGTCAGCGCGAATATCAATAGTCATGTCATTGACTGTATTTTCTATTCCCAGGGTTTTTATGAACTCGAGAAGACCGTCGACCTGATGAAGCGACCTCCAGCGGCTGCATCTTTTAACCGGCAGGTTATAGCAATACTTAAGCGGGTGCCAGGTATCAGGCACACAACCCATTCTTAGCCCTGCGCCGCTGATTAACGATATATAAGCGAGCAGGGATGAAAAACCTGCTTTAGCGGTAATGACCAGATCGAACTTCTTATCTGTCTTTTTCAGTAGCCTGAAATAGCCCAGGTATTTGTTGCCGGACAGGCCGTGTCCTTTTTGAAAAATAATTATGTCATCAATAAAAGATGCCCCCTCAATTATGCCGGCATTGGACTCCTCGGCAAGCACGGTAATGCTGGCGCCTGAGAATTCCTTTTTCAGGGTCCTGAACATTGGAATGGCGCATATCATATCCCCTATATTGTTCCTTCTTATTATGAGGATGTTTTTTATTGAGTCTTTCCGGAGTTTCATCAGTGACGTTTTGTCCAGCTTATTTCACGGCCTTCCATAACAGGTCCCTTGCGAATAACCGGTTCAGTGAACAGGGCATGTGTTTTGACACCTTTAGAAAGGGAAGTATTTTCCCTCCGATAGGAACGATATGCACTTCCCTGAAATGCCGCTCCAGCATTCTCTTTAATTTTTCAAACGAGAACATATGAACGTGAGTCGGATCCGTCTCAAATTCTTTTCCAGCCAGAAATTTAAGCCTGTTTCTCATCCTGAAACTGTTGG
>CAZNPC010000028.1:0-24220 GCA_964574765.1 uncultured Nitrospirales bacterium
ATGTGTTAAGCGCACCGCCAGCGTTCGTTCTGAGCCAGGATCAAACTCTCAAATTGAAAAAATTGACATGCGGGCCTACTTCTTAAATTTTCAAAGAGCATTGTCACTACCTTATGTCAGGCAGGAAACAAAACTATATAAAACGCACAACCTTCCTCCTGTACGTTATATATAACCTACATTAAGATAAACTTCAACTCCTGTAGGAACCTATATAATAATATTATTGACAATCAAAGTCAAGAGGAAATAATTGCCAATAAAATGACCGGGACGAATAAGTATGCTAATATTACTCATAGAGGAGAAGGCCTGCTGTCTTGACATGGAAAATTCCTTTATTGTATCTTATTAGCACTCTATCAGTTAGAGTGCTAACCGAAATATATCAGGACAATTTATCGAAATGATTAATTCACTTGACGAAAGAGCAAAGAAAATACTCTGGGCCATAATTAAGAGTTATATTGATTCCAAAGGCCCTATTGGTTCGCGTACTGTCACGAAAAAATATTCTCTGGGTCTTTCTCCCGCGACGATTCGGAACTCCATGGCTGACCTCGAAGAACTGGGTTATGTAACCCAGCCTCACACTTCTGCCGGAAGAATACCGACCGAGAGAGGATACAGATTATACGTTAATACAATTTTAAAGAGACATGATTTTTCCGCGCACAAGACCCTGCTCAGCCAGCTTTTCAAAAGACTGCACTCTATTGAAAAGGACATGAACAGGCTTCTAAGAGAGACATCGAAAACGCTGTCTGCTCTATCCAGTTATCTCGGGATTGCAACACCTCCGAAAGAAGAGCAGATAACCTTAAGCCGGATAAAATTTATCAAATATGAGAAGAATAAAGTGCTGAGTTTTTTGATCTCTGAAGAGGGAATAGTAAAGAACAAGATCATACACTTAAGGAAAGAAACCTTTTCCCAGAAACAGCTTGATAAGATAGCCAACTATCTGAACAGCGAACTCACAGGTCTCACACTGGGGGAGATAAAGGCCAAGATCATATCGCGCATTTATGAGGAAAAAGAGAGATGTGACAGACTAATTCTTAACGCTATTATGCTGTTGAGAAAGATCATATCCCTGGACGAGAACAACTCTTTCTACCTGAGCGAGATTTCAGGCGCGTGCTACCTGCCGGATTTTGCGAACATGAAGCAGATAAAAGAATTGTTTAAAGCTATAGAAGACAAGCATCTTATGGTAAAACTGCTTGATAAAATGTCAGGGGCCGGAGGCATTCAGGTCTTTATAGGCTCGGAGAACCATTTGTCTGAAATGAATGAATTAAGCATGGTGGGTTCTACATATAATGACGGTCATCATGTCCTTGGCACAATTGGAGTTATAGGGCCGACGAGAATGAACTACGACAGGGTTATTCCAATTGTTGATCTGACCGCAAAAACACTTACACGAATACTTTCAGATATGCAGGGAGGAGTTGATCATTGAGCAAGGCAAAAAAAGAGAAGATTTCAGAAGATACCGATCAAACGGAATCTATGGAAGAACAGCAGTCTGATGCTTCTGCGGAAGAACCGCAGGAAGAAATTGAAACGCTCAAAAAAGAACTGGAAGAGGTCAAGGATAAACACCTGCGGTTATATGCCGACTTCGATAATTACAAGCGCAGGGTATCAAAGGAAAAAGAAGACCTGATAAAATATTCCAATGAAGAGTTCATGCGAGAACTGCTTTCGGCAGTAGATCATCTCGAACTGGCACTTCAACATTCATCCAGCAGCGGGGCAGAGCCGGCTGCTCTGGCGGAAGGGGTTAAACTTACTTTAAAGGAGTTAAAAACCATCCTTGCAAAGTTCGGACTGGACAGCATAGAAGCACTTGGCAAACCGTTTGATCCTTCCGTACATGAAGCAATGACACAGATAGTATCTGACGAGCACGAAGAGAACACTGTTATCGAAGAGTTCAGAAAAGGGTATATGCTGAAAGATAGAGTTTTAAGGGCATCGCTCGTGGGCGTATCAAAAAAAACAACCTAAATAAACCAAAACACATTATATAAGGAGGAAAAATTATCATGGGACATGTAATCGGCATAGATCTGGGTACAACCAACTCAGTGGTCGCTGCAATGCAGGCCGGTGAGCCAACTATAATTGCCAATCAGGAGGGGGCCAGGACGACCCCTTCCATTGTAGCGTTCACCGAGAAAGGCGAAAGGCTGGTAGGCCAGGTCGCAAAACGACAGTCAATAACAAATCCTGAAAACACGATTTTTTCCATTAAAAGACTCATGGGCAGAAAGTTCGATTCAACCGAAGTCAAGCATGCCATTAACAGATTGCCGTATAAAATCGTTAAAGCTCCTAATGGAGATGCCCATGTAGAAGCACATGGAAAGGTCTATTCCCCGCCTGAGATATCAGCCATGATACTTCAGAAACTGAAGCAGGCCGCCGAGGACTATCTTGGAGGGCCTGTCACTGACGCAGTTATTACTGTTCCGGCTTATTTTGACGACAGCCAGCGTCAGGCAACAAAAGACGCCGGCAAGATCTCGGGTCTGAATGTCTTAAGAATCATCAATGAACCTACAGCCGCTTCACTTTCGTACGGCATGGACAAAAAGAAAGAAGAAAAGATTGCCGTATATGACCTTGGCGGCGGCACATTTGATGTCTCTACACTTGAACTTGGTGAAGGCGTCATTGAGGTCAGGTCAACAAACGGGGACACATTCCTTGGCGGCGACGACCTGGATCTCAGGATCATGGACTGGCTGGTGAGTGAGTTTAAAAAAGAACAGGGTATTGACCTTAGCAAGGACAAAATGGCCCTTCAGCGTTTAAAAGAAATGGCTGAAAAAGCAAAGATAGAATTATCATCCGCGTCAGAAACCGAGATAAATCTTCCCTTTATTACCGCGGACGCCAGCGGGCCGAAGCACCTGCTGATGAAACTTTCCAGAGCAAAATTTGAACAGCTCGTGGGAGACCTTATTGACAGGACTATCGAGCCATGCAAAACAGCGCTTTCAGATGCGGGTCTCAGCTCAAAAGACATCAATGAAGTACTGCTTGTCGGAGGCCAGACAAGAACCCCAAGAGTCCAAACAGTAGTGCAGGATTTCTTTGGCAGAGAACCTAATAAGGGCGTAAACCCTGATGAGGTTGTAGCTGCCGGCGCCGCTATACAGGCCGGTGTTTTAAAGGGCGACGTAAAAGAAGTCCTCCTGCTTGACGTTACCCCTCTGTCTCTGGGAATTGAGACTCTGGGCGGAATTTTCACCAAGCTGATTGAAAAAAATACCACAATTCCAACCAAGAAAAGCCAGACTTTCTCAACCGCTGCCGACAATCAGCCGGCAGTCACGGTTAAAGTATGCCAGGGTGAAAGAGAGATGGCGACCGACAACAAGCTTCTCGGCCTGTTTGAACTCGTTGGCATTCCTCCCGCTCCGAGGGGTGTCCCTCAGATTGAGGTCACTTTTGACATTGACGCAAACGGTATCCTTCATGTTCACGCAAAAGACCTTGGCACAGGCAAGGAACAATCAATAAGGATAACCGCCTCCAGCGGACTTTCAGAAGAAGAGATCAGGAATATGACACAAGACGCCGAGACGCACGGCGAGGAGGACAAAAAGAAACGCGCTCTCGCGGAGAACAGAAACCAGGCTGATACTCTTATTTATTCTGTTGAAACATCATTAAAAGAGCATGGGGATAAAATTTCTGAAGATGAGAAAAAAGCAATCACAGACACCCTTGAAAACTGCAAGAAAGTAAAAGACTCATCCAGCGACCCTGAGGAGCTGCGGAAGGCCATTGAGGCGCTCAGCTCTGCGTCTCATAAATTTGCCGAGCATATGTACAAAGATGTTCAAGCAGAAGGTGAACAGGCAGGTCCTGAAGCAGCTGCGGGACCGGCAGAGGATGCGGCTCCAAAAGAAGATGTCGTTGACGCGGAATTTGAGGAAGTCGATAAGGAGAAGAAAGAAGGCTGAGAATGACGAATTCGGAAGTTGGAATTCGGATTTCGGATTTATTTATTCCGCAATCCCAAATCAGCAATCCGCATTCTGATCACTGATAATTATGAACGATTATTACAAAACATTAGGGGTTTCAAAGAACAGCTCTGACGATGAGATAAAAAAGGCGTACCGCAAGCTCGCGCTCAAATATCACCCTGACAGAAACCCGGGGGACAAAGCGGCTGAGGACAATTTCAAAAGAATAAACGAGGCATACTCATGCCTCAGCGATCCCCAGAAAAAGTCCAACTACGATACTTATGGAACTACTGACGGCGCGGGCCGGGGCGGCTTTGGTTTCGAAGGCTTTGAAAACAACTTCGGGGATATATTCGGAGATATTTTCGGGGACATTTTCGGCGGCGGCAGAAGACGGCCAAGGCCGGCACGAGGCGCTGATCTCAGGTACGACCTCGAGCTTAACCTTAAAGATGCGGTTACCGGGATTGAGGAAGTAATAACCATCCCCATATTGGAGACATGTGAAAGCTGCGGCGGCAATGGTTCTAAAGACGGCAAAAATATAGATACATGCCCTAACTGCAAAGGATCGGGCCAGATGAGGATGCAGCAGGGATTCTTCGCTGTGTCAAGTACTTGCGGCAAATGCCGGGGCAGCGGTAAAATTATTACTAAACCATGCACAAAATGCAAAAGTTCCGGCAAGACTCAAAGAGACAAACCCATATCTCTGAAAATTCCGGCTGGTGTAGATACGGGTATAAGGCTCAGGGTTTCAGGTGAAGGAGAGGCAGGCAGTCTGGGCGGCCCTCCCGGAGATCTTTACGTGATCATCAACGTCCTGCCGCACCCGTTCTTTAAACGAAAAGGGCATGACTTCATATGCGATGTCCCGATCTCATTTACTCAGGCAACTCTGGGCGGTGAAATAGAAGTGCCTACCATAGACGGTAAAAACGCCTCTATCAAAATCCCTTCAAGCACACCATCAGGGAAAGTATTCCATCTCAAAGGAAAAGGAGTCCCCAGGCTGGGCAGTTACGGCAGAGGAGACCAGTACGTTAACGTCTATGTGGACGTACCCAGGAAGTTAACAAAACGTCAGAAAGAACTGCTTAAAGAATTTGCCGAAATAAGCGGCGACGAAATATCCAAGGGTTTTATGGATAAAGTGAAAACTATGTTCGGCAAGGAACAAGCGAATTAAGAACAAAATAACATTTTGTTCTTAATTGTAAAATGTCCGCCTCTTGAGACCTCGGCCCGTTGCTTCGCCCCGAGGCGAGCGAGACGGGTAAAATTAGCATTTCTAAATGCACAGCAAGCCTGCCTACCGGCAGGCATGGTGAGTGAATATAGCAATAAATAAATCCTTACATTGTGTTTACCCGAAGGGTGATCACTAATTGATAATTGACAAATGATAATCGTTAAATGATTCGTTTATTCCTCCCTCCTGAACAACTTACCTCAGAAGAAATATCCATCACAGGTGACCAGGCAAGGTATTTATTCCTTGTGTTGAGAGTCACGCCCGGAGACGCGGTCATAATATTTGACGGCCGGGGCTATAAATATACGTGCAAGGTCCTTTCGAGCCGGAAGAAAGAAACCCTTGTTCATCTCATCAATAAGGAGCCCTACTCTGTCGAATCGCCTCTGTCCATCACATTGGCGCAGGGTATTGCCAAAGGTGAAAGAATGGATTTCATAGTTCAGAAATCCACTGAGCTTGGAGTAAATAAAATCGTGCCTCTTGTTACCGAGAGGTCAGAAGTTAAGCGTACAAATAAAGTTGACCGCTGGCGCAAGATCGCGCTTTCAGCCTCCCAGCAGTCAGGCAGAGAAAAGGTACCCAATATCTTCGAACCTTTAAGTCTTGAAGAATTTCTTAATAGTCATGGAACAGGCAATGGCATAATCTTTTCTGAAGAAGAAAAAGATCGGAACATGAAAGAGACTTTAAAGAGTTTTCAGGGTTCTTCCGGTATCACACTGCTTATTGGGCCTGAAGGCGGGTTTTCAAAAAAAGAAGTAAAGACTGCAGTTGAAAAAGGTTTTGTATCAGTATCTCTCGGCCCCCGCATCCTCCGCACCGAGACTGCACCCCTCACCGCATTGAGCATTATTCAGTATGAACTTGGAGATATGGGGTAATCCATTCTTCGCTGCCATGCTTCGCCATTGTTCTTCGCTGAAGCTACGAACAATAAACTATACTTCGCGACGGCAAGAAGCTTCGCAGGATCATCCAGCATAACCGCTTATTTTTATTGATTTATTGGCCAGTGTCTGTTATAAGTACAAAAAGGAGCTAAATTACTTATAGGCAGTTTAGAATTCTATGGCAGCCATAAGAAATTCTAAAAGCAGTCGGAGCCTTTTTGACCACTGGGCGTGGGAACCGCCTATGATAAAGGCTTTTCTATATTTCTTTATATTTGTGCCTTCTCTGTTATGCCTTATCTTTTTGCCCTTTATAGGTGCCCATGCTTTCTTTATTCTTCTTATTGTGTGCATCGGCCCTTTTCACTCAATCACTTACGGATTTGTCGGAAAGAAGATAAATGATCTTCGCGCCTCTGTACCGGCTGATGCCAGTGCAGTCATTCCGGCCCGTATCGTCAAAGGTAAGATTGAAGCAGCCGGTCTTGTAGTGCTGATGAAAGAATCTATTATTTTTCTTCCTGTCATGGGTGACCGTTTGGAGATCAGGCGGAGCGATATCTCGTCTGTGCGGGAAGTGAAATGGTTCAACGGCAGTATGATGGTTGGAAAGACAGGGTTCTGGTTCACTGTCCCCGATGGCAAAAGACGCGCATGCGCAGTGCCCAATTCGTTTTCCAATATATTCAGGACATGGCTGTCTCAGAACAGTACTTAATATTCATATCAAATTAACGCATTACCGTTGATCTGTTCACATTTAACCCGCAATTAATACTCCCTTACGAGCTTTGTCGATTGGCATAGTCTTGAGCCGGCCGAAAGGTTGATTGGCTCCCTTTTTTCTGTTATAAGTACGGAAAGCTATAAATATACCTGACATTAGGAGACTAATATGAGAACCGCAAACCCTGCATTAAATTCAAAGATATTCACAAACATTCCCAGAGTTGCCGATCCGTCACGTATGATGACGATACAGGGGACGGTCAACAAAACCGCATTAATGCTGATCCTGCTGCTTATACCCGCGGCATGGACGTGGAACATGTTCTTCAGTACCGGGAACACATCGGCTGTTATGCCATGGCTGTACGGTGGATTCATAGGCGGTTTCATTGTCGCGCTTGTTACTGTGTTTAAAAAAGAATTGTCATCTGTTACAGCGCCTCTGTATTCTGTTCTGGAGGGGCTTGCCCTCGGAGGGCTGTCCGCCATTTTTGAGGCACGGTTTCCAGGCATTGTCATTCAGGCGGTTGCCCTGACATTTGGAACGTTATTCTGTCTTTTAGCTGCTTACAGATCAGGATTGATAAAGGTTACTGAAAATTTCAAACTTGGTGTTGTCGCTGCTACAGGCGGAATAGCTATGATCTATGTCGCGTCCATGCTTCTGAGGCTCTTTGGAATCAGCATGCCGTACATTCACGAAAACGGCCTTATCGGTATTGGTTTCAGCGTGTTTGTCGTTATAATAGCCGCTCTGAATTTAGTGCTTGATTTTGATTTTATCGAGAAAGGATCTGAAGCCGGCGCGCCCAAATTCATGGAGTGGTATGCCGCATTCGGCCTGATGGTTACACTCATATGGCTGTACATTGAGATACTCAGGCTGCTTTCGAAACTCGCAAGCCGCAGGTAAAAATTATCGAGTTCCGACCTCCATAATTGGTCGCTTATGCCATATTCAGTACGAGCTTTTATCCGCTATAGGACAGGAGATATGGGTAGTCCTGCCCCTCATGTTATTATTATTTCCAGCGCGCTTTAATCCAGACACCATTGTTATTAAAGTGGCCGGGAACCCAGATAAATCCCTGTTTTTTTACAGGTCTCCAATAACCATCGATCCATATAGTGCCGTTCCAGTATCCAGGAGCCCATGTTTGTCCCATTTTTGCGCTCAAAGGTTTACAATAACCAAAAACCCATTCGCCTGTTTCATTCCAGTAACCGTCAGCCCAGACGAATTTCACGCTGCACGGAGGTCTCCAGAATCCGCCTATATAAACTCCTGACGGATGTTTGTAACGTTCTACCCATATATGCCTGGGGCCTGGTCGTACCGGCCTCATTACAACCGGCACATGAACAAACTTGCGTTTAACAAAAGGCCTTTTGTTATAAGGTTTTGGTTTATACTTAGGACCCGCATATACGTCCGTCAAAAAAATAAAAACAAAAAAGATAACGCTCATGAAGATCAAAAGTTTCTGTGTCCTGCTTTTCATATTTCCTCCCTTTTCATTAATTTATAAGTTACATTGTTATATTTTTTTAGTATATAACAAAACAGGGACAATGGCTATTCCTTTAGGAAATGATCTATCGAGGTTCAGCCTCGATAGATATAACTCATTGTTTTTATTGCCTAAACCGCATAATTATCGAGGCCGGGCCTCGATAATTTGCCCTGGCAGGCCTGGATTTTTTTATCCCTTGCTGTTATGCCTGTGAAAACGCGGTATAATCTATTACAAGGGCTTGATGGTCCGGCAGCAGATAATGGACCAGGTGATCAAGGACAAAAAAATAATCGACGCCTTCATTAAGGTCAAGCGTCATGAGTTTGTCCCAAAACAATACATCAATAACGCCTATGAAGACCGCCCTGTTTTTAATTGATGTTTTTTTTCCTTTCTGCTATAACATATAGTCGCTCGTTATCACACTCTATAATTAAGAGAGGAAAAGCACATGACCTCAGAAAAGATCTCGTCTGGCTTCCCGTTTAAATCAAATTACATTGAAGTTCAGGGATCAAAGATCCACTACATTGATGAAGGTGAAGGTGATCCTGTGTTGTTTCTGCACGGAAATCCGACTTCTTCATATCTATGGCGCAACATAATACCGCATTTAACTCCTTATGCACGGTGTATTGCCCCTGACCTGATCGGTATGGGTAAATCTGACAAGCCTGACATTGAATACAGGTTTGTTGACCACGCGAAATACATAGACGGCTTCATCGAAAAAATGGGGCTAAAGAATATTACCCTTGTTATTCATGACTGGGGGTCTGCCCTTGGCTTCCACTACGCGGCTCGAAATGAAGACAATATCAAAGGCATTGCTTTTATGGAGGCAATTTTAAAGCCATTAAAATGGAACGAATTTACAAAAGAATTCAAGATAGGTTTTAAATTATTCAGGACCCCTCTTGTTGGATGGTTCATGATAGCTGTCATGAACGTGTTCATTGAAAAGATACTGCCCAAGGCAACAGTGCGAGACCTGACCGAGGATGAAATGAACTGCTACAGGGAACCCTTCAAGAATGCCAGGGACCGCAGGCCTGTACGGCGGTGGCCGAATGAGATCCCTATTGAAGGGAAACCATCTGATGTTGTTGAGATCGTTCAAAACTACAGTCAGAAACTGCAGGTGTCGGACGTGCCGAAACTGCTGTTTTACGCGACACCGGGCGGTATAATCAAGGAGCCAATGATAGAATGGTGCAGGGAGAGCCTGACAAATCTGAAAGTCGTAAACATTGGCCAGGGTATCCACTATCTTCAGGAAGATAATCCGCATCTGATCGGCTCTGAACTGGCCGAGTGGTTTCAAAAACTTAAGGGTTAAAAAGAATGCATACAAGCACTCTGCCGGCCGGCATGGATAATTGTCCCTATTTCACAGGTAAAACCTCCTATATCATTCTGTTTGCCTTATTTGAATTTGTAATACATATATATGTTTTCATGTGTGATTTGTAATACATATGTAGCTGTGCAATAATGTTATTATTAAGTGAAAAGAAGATCACATGGTCAGAGCAGCCCATACAGCCTAAAACATAATCTGCTACTGATCAAATAAATATATATTGAAAGGAGGTGCACCGCATGGCAAAAATAAACTGCTGGGAATTTAAAAAATGCGGTAGACAGCCTGGAGGATCAAGGGCTCACGAAATGGGGACCTGCCCTGCTGCAACATTGACTGAGGCAGAAGGATTCTGCGGCGGAAAGAACGGTGGACGAGCCTGTGCTTACATAACCGGGACCTTCTGTTCCAATACAATTCAGGGGACACATAGGGAAAAAGCAAAACAGTGTGCCGAATGCGATTTCTATCAAATACTGAAGAAAGAGGAAGGCGCCAATTGCTCTGTCATTAGCTTTACCAATTACGTTAAGGTTAAAGTGTGAAATACCGCTGAGTAATACTGCAACAGGAACGGAGATGTAATTCCGGACAGTTAATGTCCGGAATTTTCTCCAGTTTTATTCGAATGATCTACTAAGAACCTACGAGGCTTGACTCCTTTTACTGCTGGCAGGCCGCTTAAACCTAAGAGCCTTCATCCTCTTCCTCATTGCCTCTCTCTGTTTCCTTTTCTCTTTATCAGAAGGTTTTTCATAAAAACTTCTTTTTTTGATCTCTTTAAAAAGACCATCCCTCTGGAGCTGTCGCTTTAATGCTTTAAGTGCTTTTTCTAAATCATTGCCATGAACCCTTATATCCGGAATATTCTCTCCCCTCCCCCTTTATAAAGTTGAAGTTGGATTATACACGATTTGACAGATTGGGTCAAATCAGCAAATCCCGTGGTATTATTGGAAAATCAGGCTGTTATGCTGCCCTGACATCTGCAACTTTATCAAGAGGTATGAAAGTCCATCCTGATTGAGCCTGTATATAGATACCATCTTCTCCTACTTCGATCAGAATGCCTTTATAGACAATATCATACGAAATTACTTCTACTTCCCTTCCTATCAGCTCCTGCATTGTTACCCCCTAATCTAGCTCATGGCTCATAGCTCGTAGCCGCGCCAGAGGCGGACAAGCTCATAGTTAACAGTTATCATGGTTTTTGTCTGATATAAAGCCGGAGAGGCACTCCTTTGAATGGAAATCTGTCTCTTAATTGTCTCTCCAGGAATCTCACATACCCTGCCTTTATGCCCTCTTTTTTATTTGTAAATATTACAAACCGCGGCGGTTTTATTCCAACCTGTGAAATATATGACAATTTGACCTGTTTACCCCTGTACAAAGAAGGCCTCTTTATTTTCACACAATCCCTGAGAAACGTGTTGAGCTGTTTTGTACTGATACGCCTGGACGATTCGGCAATAATCTCATTGATCAGAGGAAAGATCTTTGTAACCCTCTGCCTGTTCAGAGCTGAGATCGTAAGGATTGGGGCATATTTCATAAACCATATCTTCTGCTGAAACTCTTCAATCAGTTTTTTCCTTTTATCAGCTGTTTTTTCAAGCAGGTCCCACTTATTAAACAGGATCACTGCGCCCTTGCCCGCTTCATAAACCAGGCCTGCTATTCTCTGGTCCAGTTCAACAATACTGTCAACCGAATCAAAAAGGATCAGCGCTACATCACAGTTTTCAATATTTTTCAGTGTCCTTATGAACGAGTATTTTTCAAACGTTCTCGCCATTTTGCCTTTCTTGCGAATTCCAGCAGTATCCACAATAATATATTTCTTCTTATAATATGAACAAAAAGAATCAACTGAATCCCTTGTGGTTCCAGGAACAGAACTGACTATCATTCTGTCCCTTCCAAGAAGCGAGTTTACAAAAGTTGATTTCCCCACGTTGGGCCTTCCAACTATCGCCAGTCTTGAATATTCAGACAGCTCCTCATGCTGTCCTTCCGATATCTCAGCGGCAATATTGTCCAGCAGATCATCCAGTCCATATCCCGTCAAAGCGGACACTGGGAACAAATCAGTACCAAAGGAGTAGAATTCATATAATGCTTTTTCTTTACTGGGCCCATCAATTTTATTCACCGCATAATAAACTTTCTTTTCATATTTCCTGAGAATGTCACCCAGTTCCACATCTACCGGAAGCAGCCCTTTCTCCGCGTCCATCAGCATAATTACAATGTCAGCTTCTTCAACAGCGGTAATTGCCTGCTTTTTTACTTCAACAAGCATATCCATACGAGGCCGGGCCTCATCGGAATCAGAGAGAGGCTGAAATCCGCCTGTATCAACCACTATGAACCTCTTATCAGACCATTCCGCCTCACCGTAAAGCCGATCCCGGGTCAGACCCGGGATATCTTCGACTACCGCGACTTTTTCTCCTATGATTCTGTTAAACAGAGTGGACTTGCCTACATTCGGCCTTCCGACAATTGCAACAACAGGTTTCATAAATATCTCCAGAATAATAAATTAATTGAGTCTCATTATATCATAATGATCCGGAATATCAGGGACATGACAAATGTATAACTTTCAATTGACAGCCGGTTCGTTTTATGCTAAAAGTGAATATAGAAGTTCTTACGGAAAGAGAGTTTATTGGAAGCCACTAAAAAAAAGATAGGTGAACTCCTTATTGACAAAGGAATTATAGATCAACTTCATCTGTCCTCTGCGCTCGCCCAGCAGAGACAGTGGGGCGGCAGGCTGGCTTCAATCTTAATCAACATGGGGGTTGTCGACGAAACAATTATTGCTAATACGCTCGAAAAGAAACTTGACCATCATTGTATTTCTCTGGATAATCTTGAGATTCCCCCTGCAGCATTAAACATGATCAAACATGATACGGCTATAAAATATTGCGTATTGCCAATCGACTACCAGGACAGGGTATTAACAGTAGCTGTATCAGATCCTACAGACCTTAAAACTATTGACGAGTTAGGATTTGTAATTGGGACAAAGATCAATCCGGTGCTTGCCATTGAATCCAGTATTAATAATGCAATAGCTCACTATTACAAAGGCATACATTATGGCGGCAGAAAACATAAAATCGATATGAATAAACTGCCCGAGACCATGGAATTAACCGGCAATGAAAGGCCTAAAACTGAAAAAACTATCCCTTCATCAACCGCTATCAAAGCCCTGCTGGAACTCCTTATTGAAAAAGGCCTCATAACCGAGGAAGAGCTTTCGATTAAAATAAAAAAGATATTATAAAAGACGTAATTGTTGTTCCCTTTTTTTGACGCTAATAACTTTCATGCCGGCAATAGTTTGTCACTTGTGCTAACAAGTAAATCATATTCCCCGGTTTGACATAAAAAATAACCTCATGTTATATTTTGACTATATGAAGCAATTACTAATATTTATATTAACTCTGTCTTTTTCCTGGGGCATAACATGTTATGCAGAGGAGATTTATAAGTTTGTTGATGACAACGGGGTAACTCACTTCACCAACACACCTAACAGCGGGAAAAATTACAAAAAAATAATGTCAAAAAAAACAGATAAAATTCCCGGGTCCAAAGTCAGGAAGACAGATGTATCAAGAACATCACGCTATGACAGTATAGTAACCAGTAAATCACTTAAATACAATATAGAGCCGTCTCTGATCAGCGCAGTTATCAAAGTCGAATCGAACTGGAATTCCAGGGCTGTATCTCAAAAAGGCGCAAAAGGACTTATGCAGCTTATGCCTGCAACTGCCAGGGAAATGAATGTCGGAAACCCCTTTAATCCTGAAGAGAATATTGATGGTGGGACAAAATACCTGAGGTATCTTCTCGACAGATTTAACGGCGACCTTGAGCTGGCGCTCGCAGCTTATAATGCCGGGCCGGCGAGCATTCGAAAGTACGGAGGTATACCGCCGATACGTGAAACACAACTTTATGTAAAACAGGTTCTTAAAATCTATAACCGCAAAGACAAGTCCGGCAAAAAAACTATATATAAAATTTCTTTCAACGACGGGAGTGTTCTTTATACAAATACGCCTCTAACCTATGATAAAGCAAAACTCTCGACTTTTTAGAGGAATTTCCTGAATCAAAATGACTGAATCTTCATCTCTTAAAGAAAACATATTACGCCTTAAAAAAGAAAAAAAAGCCGTTATACTTGCTCATAATTACCAGCGCGAGGAAGTCCAGGATATTGCCGATTTTGCCGGTGATTCTCTTGAACTGTCCCGTACCGCGGCTTCCGTAGATTGCGAGGTCATTGTTTTCTGCGGGGTCAACTTCATGGCCGAAAGCGCTTCGATTCTGTCACCTGACAAGACCGTTCTGCTCCCGGAAATTACAGCATGTTGTCCAATGGCTGACATGGTCACTGTAAGCGGTGCGAGAAACACATTGACCAATTTCCCAGGTTACAAATTCACTGACGGCTACGTATATCCTGACCAGTTTACTTTAAAGGACATGAAAGGAAAATATCCCGGTGTGCCGGTTGTAACTTATGTTAATACAACTGCCGACGTCAAAGCCGAAAGCGACATATGCTGTACTTCGTCCAATGCCGTGAAAATCGTTGAATCCCTCGACGCTGAAAAAGTTATCTGCATTCCTGACCGCAATCTTTCCGCCTGGATCGCAAAAAACACGAAGAAAGAGATCATCGCCTGGGACGGGTTCTGCCATGTCCATGACAGAATAAGATCGGAAGACGTCGACAGGGCAAAGCAGGAACATCCCAATGCTCTTGTTCTGGCTCATCCTGAATGCAGGATGGAAGTCCTTGAAAAAGCTGACCACGTGACAAGCACGTCAGGCATGCTCAGATACGCCCGGTCATCTGACGCAAAAGAGTTTATCATAGGTACTGAAACAGGACTTTTATACAAGCTGAGGAAAGACAATCCGGATAAAGTCTTCTATCCTCTAAGAAAAGATATGGTATGCCCCAACATGAAAAAGACCAGTCTCAAGAGTGTGCTGACTTCGCTTGAAAAAATGACAAATATTATAAAGGTCCCTGAAGGAATAAGGGTTCCTGCCAAGAAAGCTCTCGACAGGATGCTGGCAGTTAAGTAAAAAAACAATTGTCAATTATCAATTTTCAATGCTAAATGCTAATTTTGCCCGTCTCGCCGAGGTCTCAAAAGGCGGACAATTTGCATTTTGACTTTCCCACTCTTATCAGTGAAAACTCTCTAATGTTGTCCTGATCTTATTAACCTCGGCGGCATCGTCACATCCGTCCACGCCTTCAACTGCTCTTAGTACAAAATTTCCGGATAAAATCTCTGAGTTTGATTACAATCCCAGTCTTTTTATCTGATCACTAACTGAAGCGTAATATCCGCCAAAATGCGTAAGGACCTTATTATCGGAGTCGAGCACAAACCAGTGAGGTACTCCGTTTCCTCCCAATCCCTTCATTATTGATCCATCCTCATCAAGGTACACATCTCCCCCCACCTTTAACGCCATTTCATTCAGAGCATCGGGCCTGTCAATTCCAACAATAACGATAAGTTCAACCGCCTCAGAATTTTCCCATTTCTTTCTGAGTGCGTGAATAATGCTCACGGCACTTTTGCAATAGGGTCACCACGGGGCAAGATATGCGATCACACACTTCTGTTTTGCTTCACAGGAAAGAGTGACAGGCTTCCCGCTTTCAAAAGATATAACTGACATTTCAGGCGCATATCGCGGTTTAAGGAACGCCCATAACATCAGGACTCCGATAACAACCAGAACCACTTTAAAATAAGGTTTATTTAGTAAATTATCCATTGCTTCATCTTATTATGTTTTATAATAACATCTATAATTCGTTAATTGATATTTAATTGACCGATACTTTAATCTACTATCTGAAACATTCATATTTATTCTTATGAACAAACTCGAACACATAATCATTGAAAAAATCAAAAAGCAGGGGCCTATTTCCTTTGAAGCATTTATGGATATGGCCCTCTATTATCCCGGGCTTGGATATTATTCGTCACCTGATAAAGTCATTGGCCGAAGCGGCGATTTCTATACAAGCCCTCATCTGCATGAGATATTCGGCGCGATGGTCGGACGACAGATAGAAGAGATATGGAAGATAATGGGAGAACCCCTCGCCTTTTCCGTAGTTGAGATGGGCGCGGGAGCCGGTTATTTGTGTAAAGATATGCTGGATTATTTAAAAAACAGATCCATTCAGACAGTTCACAATAATGAGTTCTTTAATTCATTGAATTACATAATAATTGAAAAAAATCCTTATTTCATAGAAAAGCAGAAAGCGCTTTTATCCGGTTTCGTGGAAAAAGTCAGCTGGGTATCTTCCCTGTCAGAACTTAAGAGTCTTAGAGGGTGTGTTATATCCAATGAATTACTTGACGCGTTCCCGGTTCATATCATACATGGAGAGGAGGCACAAGGTGAAATGGCGGAAAGCATAAAAGAGATTTATGTTTCTTTGGAAGGAGTCAATTTAATTGAAATTAAACAGGATGTTAGCAGTTCTGAGCTTACCGACTACTTTAAGTCAAATTCAATATATATCCCCCCGGGTTACAGGACAGAAGTTAACATGAATATCAGAGGCTGGCTTGAACAGGCAAGCGCCGTAATGGAAGAAGGATTTATCCTTACGGTTGACTACGGCTACACTGCGGGAGACTATTACTCTGATGAACGTTCAAAAGGCACCCTGCTCTGTTTTCACAGGCACCAGGCTGTGGATGATCCCTACTCAAACATAGGGGATCAGGATATTACCGCACACGTTAATTTTTCGTCTTTAAAGAAATGGGGTGATGAGCTTGGATTAAAGACTATCGGCTACTGCTCTCAGGGAACGTACCTCGTCGCACTTGGAATAGATGAAGTAATTAACGAGCTGTACGAAGCTTCTCCCGATTATGAGAACGAAGTCCGAAAGATCAAGGGACTGATACTCCCGCAGGGCCTGGGTGAATCGCATAAGGTGATGATACAGTATAAAGGGAACAGGTCTCCCGAGCTTAGAGGGTTTTCAATGAGGAATCAGGCAGGTAACCTTTAAGTAAATTTCAAAATTATCAATGCATAGTTATCATTTATGAATGCATACGAGCCTGTCTGCCACAGGTAGAGGCAGGTGTGGCGCGTGAATTTAATTAAATGCATAGAGAGCTTAAAGCGAACGAATTATGATAATAAAAAAGTCCGCTCATTAGTATTTTCGTAGAGAATACAATAGTTGCTCCTTACATTGTGTTTGCCCGGAGGGTCATCGCAAAATGATTTTTAAAAAATATTAAATGCTAATTGCCAATTTACCATTTTGCAATGGTTACTTTAGATACCCCTTCAACCTCTCCATACTCTTTTGAACATCACCGATCGAATGGGCTTCAAGGGTATAAACACAATCTGTTCCCTTAAGCTGTTCAAAAAGAGATTTGAAATCGAAGTTGCCGTCGCCTATAGGAAGATGGCTGTCAGCGTCCTGCAAATTGTCATGCAGATGAAGTTCCAGAATATACGGCTTTATCATACTGATCCAGTCTGAAAGCGTCAGCCTTGAAAAAACATTGAAATGACCCGAGTCAAAGCACAAACCGAAACTGTCAGACTTCAATTCTTCCATTAAAAGTTTCAGATGTTTCGGCTCATCCTCAAAGATATTTTCTATAGCTATCTTGATTCCCAGATCCTCAGCTTTTTTCTTAACAGACCCCCATGTAGTCAGACTTCCCTCAAGCCAGATATCAACCCTTCCGTCAAATTTCCATTTGTCATAGCCTGAATGAAAAACTACAACACTTGATCCCAGTATCCCGGCGAAGTCAAGAACATCAGTGAATCTTTTTATCGTAATGTCCCTCACTCTCGGGTCAACAGCGCCAGGGGACAAATCCATAAAAGGGGCATGGATCGTCAGAGCAGGGTTGTAAGAAAGCATGCTCTTTACTTTGATGACATCCGTCCTCCTGAAGTCATCAAAATGTTTTGAGCCGAAATATATCTCCAGGTTCAGCTTCCCTTCTGTAATAAAAGAGATGTACTTATCAATACTGTCATAGGGGACATGTACATGAGGTTTAATCACTTTGCCTTTGAAGTTCCTTTTTTATTCTGACCTGCCTTCCCCCCGGATTTGGCTTTGGACTTTTCTTTAAACTGCGCGTCTACTTTCTTATCTTTTGGTTTTTTCGCATCCATGGCCTTTTTACGTGCCTCTGAAGGATAGTCAGTAACATACCAACCGCTGCCTTTCAGAACAAAAGACGTACTCGTTATCAGCTTCTTCAACTCACCGCCGCATGCCTCACACTTTTCAAGCGGATTGTCCGTTATCTTCTGCATAACTTCGATCTTTTGACCGCACTTTGTGCATTTGTATTCGTATATGGGCAAAAGTTATCCTCCTTCGCAACTTTCATAGTTTTTCGATAGCTATATAAACTATCATATTTTTTTGTACCTTGACAAGGTTACAACTTTGTGTTATCAGAAGTATATATGTGGGAATACAGCAGTAAAGTCAGGGACCTTTTCCTGAACCCAAAAAACTCCGGCGTAATTGAAAATCCTGATGGGATAGGAGAAATCGGAAATATTGTATGCGGTGACGCGCTAAAACTCACGCTTAGAGTAGATAAAAATACAAACAAAATAACTGACGCTAAATTTCAGACATTCGGATGCGCAAGTGCCATTGCATCGTCCTCGGCCCTAACGGAAATGATAAAGGGCAAAACCATAGATGAAGCGTTAAAGGTTACAAATCATGATATAGCCGAATATCTCGGCGGCCTGCCCCGCGAAAAGATGCACTGCTCGGTAATGGGACAGGAGGCACTTGCCGCGGCTATTGCGGACTACAGGGGGGTAAAGATCCCTGAGCCGGAAGAAGGGGAAATAGTATGTAAATGTTTCGAGGTAACAGATAAAAAGATCCGGCGTACCATCAAAGAAAATAACCTGAAAAGCGTTGAGGATATTACAAACTTTACAAAGGCAGGCGGCGGATGCGGTGACTGCATACCTGAGATCGAAAAAATACTCGAAGATACCCGGGCCGAAAAAGATGGAGATACGGTTTTTAAACCAGAGAGAAAGAAACTTACCAACATTCAGAAGATAGCGCTCATACAGGATATCATTGAAAAAGATATAAGGCCCGGACTGCAGTCCCACGGCGGGGATGTCGAACTTATTGATATTGACGGAAGCAGTGTGATCCTTTCTCTCAGAAGCATGTGCGCGGGCTGTCTGATGTCTCATGTTACAATAAGAGAAATTGAAAAAAAACTGAGGGAGCTTGTCAGCCCGGAATTAACTGTTAAAACAGAATGAAACCCGTATATTTTGACAATAACGCAACAACAAAGGTCGATGACAAGGTCATTGATGCCATGGCCCCCTACTTCGGAGACCTTTATGGCAACCCGTCCAGCATGCACACTTTTGGCGGACAGGTCCACAGCCGGATCGAAAATGCCAGACAGCAGGTGTCAGAGCTTATTAATGCGCACCCTGAAGAAATAATATTTACAAGCTGCGGCACAGAGAGCGACAACACTGCTATTATGAATGCTCTTCAGGCCAATCCTGAAAAGAGACATATAATAACCACACGTGTCGAACACCCGGCTGTACTGAACTTTTGCAGATCAATGGCCCGCAGGGGTTATGACGTAACTTATTTACCGGTAGATAAGACGGGGCAACTGAGTCTCAGCGATCTGGAATCGGCAATGTCAGATAATACAGCCGTCGTATCAATAATGTCCGCCAACAACGAAACCGGTGTGATCTTCCCTATTGAAAAAATAGCGAATATTGTCAAATCAGGAGGCGCGCTCTTTCATGCGGATGCTGTCCAGGCTGTGACCAAAATCCCTATTGACGTTAATAAACTTTCTGTTGATATGCTGTCAATATCCGGCCACAAGATACACGCGCCAAAAGGTATTGGAGCACTTTATGTAAAAAAAGGGACAAGGTTCTCGCCTTACATGATAGGAGGCCATCAGGAAATGAGCAGAAGGGCCGGAACGGAAAACGTTGCATCGATTATTGGGCTTGGAAAGGCCTGTGAACTCTCAAGTAAATTCTTTGACGAGGAACATACAAAAATAAAGGCCCTGCGGGACTCGCTCGAACAGGGCCTGCTTGAGTCATGTCCTGACGCAAGGGTCAATGGTGATATAGAAAACAGGCTTCCCAACACAACAAACATAAGCTTTGAGTACGTTGAAGGAGAAGCTATCCTGTTAAGGTTGAATGAATTCAATATATGCGCCTCATCAGGGTCTGCCTGCACATCTGGCTCTCTTGAACCTTCTCATGTATTAAGAGCTATGGGTGTACCTTTTACAGCGGTTCACGGCTCAGTAAGGTTCTCATTGAGCAGATATAATACTGAAGAGGACATCGACATTGTCCTTGAGAAGATGCCTGAGATCATAAAAAATCTTCGGGAATTAAGCCCCTATGGACGATGAAATCAGAGTAAAAAGTTGAGAAGTTGTGAAGATAAGAAGTTGAGAGTAAGATTTCAGATTCGAGATTGACGGAAAAGGCTGTTGAAAGACTTCCATCTGACACCTTTAAAAAAATAACTTTAAGATTTAAGCACTGCCTTAAAATTATAAAGCTAAAACAAAACTCCAATAATCCCGTCAATTATGGAAGTACTGAGACAGTCTTTTCTGTAATCACACACAAAGGAAATAAAAAAGCGGGAGCTTAGCTCCCGCTTCTGATTCGTCGTTGATTACTGATTACTGTTTTTACGCCTGCCCCTTATGGTTCACAGACGTATCGCCGACAACTTTGGAAGGCTGATCAAAATTAACCACCTTCATATCAGCCGGCTTCTTTACAGACTTGACCTCTTCCTGCGCCTGGTTTATCTGTACGTCAATTTTTGCACCTTTGGAAATAGAAATAAATTCTCTGTAGACCAATTCCCCTTTGCCCTTAGCTGACGGGCCTATTTCTATCTCACTGCTTTCCAGTTTTCCGCTAAACTCACCGTTCACAAATATCTTTCCTTTTGCTTCAACTTTTCCGCCGTTGAATTTGCCGGATATTTTTACGTCCCCGCCGGAAATAATATCACCGTCACTCAAACTGCCTTCAATGTTGACATTCCCTTCCTTGGTCCTGAGATTTCCTTTACAGCTTCCTTTAATAACAATATTGGAATCTTTATCAGAAGTTATATTCCCCTCCACCTCTCCGCTTAATTCCAGATCACAGGATATATTTATGTTACCGGCCAATTTGCTGCCTTTCAGGATTGTATTGACATTCTGACTACTTAAAGGTTCGACAGCTGGTTTCTGATAACTATTCATTTTAACCTCCTCGGTATTTGGTTCTTTTTTCTTAAACATGTTTACCCCCTTTAATCATTGATCATTTCAAATGTTCAGAAAAAAAAGAAAAACCCTCCCCCGCATATTTACCGTTGAAATATGAAAATAAGTCAGCTAAAGGGTATTCCAAGTCGTGATACTCAAATCTAACAATATTTCAGAAAAAAAGCAATCCTTCGGCAAAGCCCAGGACTATCTAGATAGTGAGCATAGCCGAACTAGGCCCTCAGAGGCAGGATTATCAAAAAAGTTGTTCCCTCACCCACTTTGCTGTCTACCTCAATACTGCCGCCGTGTGAAATAATAACTTTCTGCACAATAGCAAGTCCAAGCCCTACTCCATTCGCCTTTGAGGTATAAAAAGGCAAAAAAACCTTCTGCCTGATGTCATCCGGGATACCCTCTCCAGTGTCTTTAACCATCAGTTCAACTCTGTTCTGAAAATATTCCAACTTTATGTCAAGTGTACCGCCTTCGGGCATAGCCTCAAACGCATTAATAAAAAGGTTTGACAATGCCTGTCTCAAAAGCACTTCATCAGCCATAACAGGCACGGAATTATTGACATTTATCACAACCTTGATCTTATCATTACGGTGCGACGCGGCTGATGTTTCTTCAATCATTTTTTTCAGATCCAGTGCCGCCCTGTTGACGTCAGTTGGTTTTGCAAATGCCAGGAACTCTGATATGATCTTATCAATACCGCTTATCTCGGCCAATATGGCATCCACGGTTTCCTTTTCAGTCTCCGCAACTTTCTTACTTAAAAGCTTCGCATATCCTGCAATTACAGACATCGGATTCCTTAATTCGTGAGCAATACCGGCAGACATTTCTCCCAGCTGGGTAAGTCTCTTTTTCAGCTCTACCTGAACCTGCAGCGCCTTTACCTCTGTCAGGTCAGTAAAAACAAGGATCAGACCCATTGCCTCATTTGCCGCGTTTTTCAGCTGTGATACCGTTACCCCAAGCCATATATTTCTGTTGTTCTTTGTATGGTAGAGATATTCCCCCCTGTTTACGGCTTTGCTGTTATTCATAATGCCTTTCAGTGGCTCATCAAAAACATCCGCAAATTTCACGTTGATCACATCCCCTGCATTTACCTCCAGTATGTTTTCAGCAGATTGATTTATGCTTTTTATTACCATGGAGTTATCAGTGCTTACAACACCGCTGGGAACACTTTGCAAAATGTTCTCATTATAAGACTCCATGCTCTCGGCTCTGTCTTCGGCACTCATTCTCAGCTTTTCAAGTTCTTTCTCCTTATCTTTAAGTTTGGTCACCAGCTCCTGAAAAGTATCAACTACAAAACCCATTTCAGATTTTTCTCCATTATCGGTCGAGGTTTTAAGTGATTTGCTTTCTTTCGACATAAAATATCTGAGTGTGAAGTAAGTCGCGACAATAATCATAAAAACGCCTGCAGCCGATATTATTTTCATAGTATCTGCATGCAGGTACGGCCTGAGATAGACCCCTGTCAAAAGTCCCAGGACAATCAATAAAAAAACTAACGGAAGTCTCATTTCAAAAGTATACCTTTTTATAAGTTAATACCGATCCGGCCGGATGACATTGTTCGTATTTGATATGCATTTCAGCAAATCATCATCTGTACAGAAACCAGGTCATGATCTCCTGTCCTGAGAACAGGCTTATAATCGCTCCGGCCGCAAGGTATGGTCCAAACGGTATCCTGGAGCCCCATTCTCTCCCTTTTATTATTATAAGTAAAATACCTAACAATGACCCAAAAAGGCTGCCGAAAAACGTGGTCAGGACTACTCCTTTCCAACCCAGAAATCCGCCAACCATTGCCATCATCTTTATATCGCCTCCGCCCATGGCTTCCTTCTTTAATACTGCTCTCCCAAGTACAGCTATGGCATAGTAAAGGCCCCCTCCCAAAAGCACACCGGTTATTGATGCCTTTAGACCCAGCAGGTCTGTCCGGGCAAAACTGTCAGGCATAATAGTAGCGCCAAAGACCAGTGAAAGAACAATTCCAGGCAGGCTTATCCTGTCAGGTATTATCTGAAATTCCAGATCAATAAATGTAATAACTATTAAAGACGATATGAAAATGAAATGGACCGGCAAAGCAAATGATGTGCCGTATACCAGCAGTGCCGCAACATAAAGAACAGCATTGAGCATCTCTATAAACGGATATCGAAATGATATCTTTTTTCCGCAGAACCTGCATTTCCCGCGTAACAGGATAAAACTGAATATTGGGATATTATCCCACGGCATAATTGAGTTATTGCATGAAGGGCACCTTGACGAAGGGAAAACAATGGATTTTCCACGAGGAATCCTGTATATACAGACGTTCAGGAATGAGCCTACTATTGAACCAAATAAAAAAACTATGATATACAGCCACATATTCTGTATGATCATTCCGACTCCTGCTCCTCTGTCCTTAATTCCGTCGGATTGCCAAGTTCACGCGCCCCTTGCTTAAGGTCCGCGATTTCCGCTCTGATTCTTTCGATCTCACTTATCATTTGAAGAATAATAAAATCCTTTATAACCATCTTCTCTGTTTGACCTTTCAATTCAAGCACCCTTTTGCCTATATCGATATAATGCTCGTCAAGTTTTGCCTCAAGCTTACTGCTTGCGTAAAGCAGTTTCGCCATGTTTGTCTCGGCCCTTGTCCTCTCAGCGAGAAAGGACGCTATCCATTTGACGCTTTTAGCGCCTTCATTCAGGCTTTTTTTAATCTTGTTTAACATAATACCCCCTCAGTAATAAAATTAATTCAAAATGTAAAATTAACAATTAGCAGTTAAAATCTTAATAAATTCAGGCTCTACAGACTCTTGTATGGAAAATCGTATGTAATATGCTGTACTGTTCGTCATTCCGGCTTGTCCGGAATCGCCTGTGTCTTTCCTGTAATTGTATTGGTTTATTTGAAATTTTTGTCCGTAATAAGACAGTGCTATTAAAAACGATTCCGGACAAGCCGGAATGACAAATCTTATTGATAGCATCTAATTACACATTAATACCCACATACCCGCA
>CAZNPC010000029.1:0-23648 GCA_964574765.1 uncultured Nitrospirales bacterium
AGGCATAAGGAGGCTTAACTGTGAGGCATACAGGCCGAGCAGATACGAAAGTAGGGCTTAGTGATCCGGTGGTTCTGTGTGGAAGGGCCATCGCTCAACGGATAAAAGGTACGCCGGGGATAACAGGCTTATCGGGTCCAAGAGTTCACATCGACGACCCGGTTTGGCACCTCGATGTCGACTCATCGCATCCTGGGGCTGAAGTAGGTCCCAAGGGTTGGGCTGTTCGCCCATTAAAGCGGTACGAGAGTTGGGTTCAGAACGTCGTGAGACAGTTCGGTCCCTATCTGTTGTGGGCGTTGGAGACTTGAGGGAAGCTGTCCCTAGTACGAGAGGACCGGGATGGACGAACCTCTGGTGTGTGGGTTGTTCTGCCAAGAGCAGCGCCCAGTAGCTATGTTCGGAAAGGATAACCGCTGAATGCATCTAAGCGGGAAGCCTCTCCCGAGATTAAGTCTCCCTTCCCGAGCAATCGGGACTAAAGGGCTGTGGAAGACTACCACGTTGATAGGCTGGGTGTGTAAGTTCGGTGACGGATTTAGCTAACCAGTACTAATAGCCCGTGAGCCTTGACCCATCCTTTTCTGATACCAATTAGTTTTTAACTGCCAGCATAATAAATATTCTGTATTAAACGGAAACTACCAGTAATATGATCAAAAAAAATCGGGCGCACTTGTATGTGGGCTTTTTTTATGATATAAGAATATAGACATGCTTTTGGAAATACCATCCCTTAAAAAGTCAAACCTTGTTTTATTTGAAAAAAATTGAAACTAATGCTAGAATATAAAATTTGATGAAATAAATGGTATTAATGGACGAATGAGAGAGAAATACGTTTTTAATGAAATCATAGATGTCGGCAAGAGACGCGGCGTTCTTACCTATGATGAAATCAATGAAGCATTACCCTCCGAGTTTTTTACTCCTGACGAAATAGAAGACCTAATGGATCTTCTCCACGACATGGGAGTCCGTGTTGTTGACTACGAAGAAAAAGCAACGGTTGAGGAAGAGAAGGGGGAGGCGCCGGGATACGAAAAAACAGAAGACCTGGTACAGGCATATTTTCATTCTATGGGCGATATCTCCATCCTGACCAAGGATGAAGAGGTTGAGCTGGCAAAGAAACTGGATGAGGGCAAGGAGATTATCAGGAAGATCCTTTACACTCTTCCCGTGACAAAAAAGATAGAGAAGAGCCTGGATTCGGAAGATGAAGTTGTTGAAGAAGAAGAGAGAGTTGATGAAACAACCAAGATAGTCCTTGGGAAGCTCCAGAAGTTTGTTAGAGAAGTGAGATCGTTCAATAAGAAAGTGGCTCCATACGGAGAGAACCTTACGTTATTAAGAAAACTGATCAGAGAGGAAAAGAAGAAAAAAAGAGTCAGGCTGGAGAAAGTTGCCGATATGGAAGAACTTGCCCGGCAGACTCAAAAGGCCTTTAAGTCTATAGAAACTGTTGTAGGTGTCAAAATAGACCAGCTGTTAGCAATTTGGGACAGGATCTTCAAGGTTCAGGCATTTGTCAGTGAGGCCAAGAATGAACTGATAACCCGTAATTTGAGGCTGGTGGTTAATATAGCAAAGAACTATGTCGGAAGAGGACTGCCTCTGCTTGACCTTATTCAGGAAGGCAATATCGGTCTCATGAAAGCTGTTGACAAGTTCAGGCATGAAAAGGGCTTTAAATTTAGTACATACGCGACATGGTGGATAAGACAGGCTATTACAAGGGCTCTTATAGACCAGACAAAGACGATAAGGGTCCCTGTTCATATGATGGAGTTCTATAATAGAGTTACAAAGGCCTCAAGGGAACTTACACAGGTCCTTGGCAGGGAACCCACTGATGAAGAAATAGCTTCAAAACTTAATGTTACTGCCAAGAAAGTTGAGGAAGTGTACAGGGCTATCCAGGACCCGATAGCTTTGCAAACGCCTGTCGGTGATGAGGATACGGAGCTGGAGGATTTTATAGGCGACAAAAACAGCCCGTCTCCTTATAACAATGCGGAGGACAAGGAAGTATCAGGATACATTCAAAAGGTGCTTGGGACGCTCACTCCCAAAGAGGAGAAAGTCATCAGAATGAGGTTTGGAATAGGTGTGGACAGGGATCACACACTTGAGGAAGTAGGAAGGCATCTCCTGATAACCAGAGAAAGAGTAAGGCAGATCGAGGCCAAGGCTTTAAGAAAGTTGAAGCATCCAAGCAGGCTCAGAGCCCTCAAGACCCTGGTCAGCACATAAGAACGATACACGAAGGACGAGGGATGAAGGACGATCGTCTCTCGTCCCTCATCCCTCTTTTTATCGTTTTATTTCTGTCCCCAGGTGCCGCCTATTGTAATTTCCTGTTCATGCTGCAGTATGACAGCCGAAGCGGTTTTTTGCCGGACTGCAAAGATCTGTATTGTGCCAATGATCCTTTCTTCAGGAGCCAGATAAAGGGCAGAGAACGTATCTCCGACTTCAATCCCGTCTTCCTGTCCCTTGTCGACGTATACTATTTCACGCTCTCCCACAAGTGTGTTGTTCATGTAGGATTCAACGATATAACCTTCAATGTCAGGATTTCTTGGAAACTCCGGTACAACAGGTGATTCTATTTCGGTGTACCGGATCAGACCGTCACCTACAAGTATAAACTCTTCAAAGGAAGTAATTATCATTGCTTTTGGCACATCCAGGTTTTCACCGTCCATGCCCACTACTTCCAATATGCCCGCAACCCTTATCTGATATCCAAGCGATTTCCACCATTTCTTGGGGTGCATGACCTTCTTGACCTTTCTGATAACATAAAATTTATCGCCTACTATGGCACCACCATCTGATTCTAAATATACAAGGTCACCTTCACCCAGAATGGTTCTGTCTCCTGGAGAAGATATAATTTTGCCTGTAGGAGAGTATTTTTTTTCGATCCATCCGCTGGCAATATACAGGTCTCTGTTAACAATATACTTTTTGGGTTTTTCCTCAGGCATCTCAATTATGGGTGCTTCAAGGGGAGCAGTCAGAACCCGCACTTCTTCATCACTGGAAAGCATCCGCATTAACTCTTCTTTTGAGGGGATCCTTATTCTATCTCCGGGATAAATAAGATCGGGATTTTCGATCTGAGGGTTGACTTTCCACAGTTTGGGCCAAAGGAAAGAGTCCTGCAGTTTAGAGCCGGATATGTCCCACAGAGTATCGCCCTTAACAACTGTGTAGTACTCAGACTCGGTTTCCTGTGCTCCGGCTGATACACTAAAAAGCAGAAGCAAAGTAATAATCAATAAATAGAGTGCTTTTTTCATTCTGTTCCTCCTGTAATTCGCCCCGGCGAATCCGCTGAGGCGGAAAAACCGCTTATGACTAAAATATCCTACTAATTGGTTTCTGTCAAGTATTTTACGAGTCGCAAGCCCGTGTTGAATCTCTATGTTATATAGCTGGCATTAATTTTTACGTATTTCTCCGTAAGGTCACATGTAAGCACTTTAGCTGTTCCTTTTCCAATTCCCAGATCTACGGTAATAATGATCTCTTTGGGTGAAAGCAGGTTTTTCGGAATTTTATTCACCCCTGTGCCCCTGCGGACAAGGGTTGTATTATTAATGCGAATACTGATCTTCTGCTCGGCTATCTTAATTCCGGAATAACCGACAGCCGCTATGATCCGGCCCCAGTTTGGCTCCTGTCCGTATATGGCAGTTTTTACGAGAGTTGAACCGGCTATGGATTTGGCGGCCTTTTCAGCGTCAGAATCAGTACGGGCACCTTTTACAATTATTTCAACAAGCTTTGAGGCGCCTTCGGCGTCTTCTGCTATCATTCGAGAGAGATTGAGTGTAACATCAGAAAGGGCTCTTTCGAATTTCCCGAATGCCGGTGAGTTTTTTGTGACCGGCCTGTTTTTCAGTACACCGTTTGCCATTATCAGCGCCATATCATTAGTGCTCATGTCTCCGTCAATGGTTAATTTATTGAATGAGCTGTCTACAGCCTTTCTAAGAGCTGAGTCAAGTGCGACCGGACTTACAGCAAGGTCGGTAAACAGAAAGCACAGCATTGTGGCCATGTTCGGGGCTATCATGCCGGCGCCTTTGGCAATACCGGCGATAGTAGCTTCCCTCCCGGCGATATTTATTTTGTTTGAGTATATCTTTGGAAAGGTATCTGTCGTCAGTATAGCGGAGGCGGCTTCTCCAATTGAACGGGGCGAAAGTCTGCCAGCCAGCTCTGGGATTGCTTTTTTGATCTTCGGCATGGGAAGAGGGCAGCCTATTACGCCTGTGGATGCTACATATATCAGGCCGGGATCGACACCAAGCGCCTCTGCTGTCCTGCCTGCCATTTTTTCAGCGTCTTTAAGCCCCTGCCTGCCTGTGGCTGCGTTGGCATTGCCGCTGTTAATTATTATCGCTTGGCCTTTGTTTGACCTGATGCGTTTGATGTCAAGCTTTAAAGGAGCCGCCTTGATCCTGTTGGATGTGAAGACCCCTTTTATTACGGCTGTGTTTTCAGAACAGATCAGCGCGAGGTCTTTTTCCCGGGATTTTTTTATGCCCGCTGATATACCGGAAAATTTGAAACCCGGGACGGTTATTGGAGATTGACGATTGACGCTTGAGGATTGACGCGTAGGCTTCGCACGAGGCGAGCGATTGGCAATTGACGATTTATTATTACGCATTCTCAGAATCAGGGGCAGGATGAAATACTTGTCAATCCGGCTGTTTCATCCAGACCATACATGATATTCATATTATGTACAGCCTGACCTGAAGCTCCTTTTAACAAATTATCGATTACACTCACTATTATAAGCGTTTGCGTATCGTTGCCGTGTGTGTCCATGAACAGTGAAAGATCGCAATAATTGCTTCCCAGCACCGATTTTGTAGTCGGATATTCTCCGCTTTTCAAAATTCTTACAAACGGTTCTTCTGCATAGAACTCCCTGTACTTTTTCTGTATGTCTGAGAGTTTTATTTTTTTCTTTGCACTGACGTAAATAGTGCTGAGTATTCCGCGGTCCATAGGGATAAGATGGGGTGTAAAAACAATATTTATATTTTTCTTCAGCAATGAACTTAATTCCTGCTCTATTTCAGGAGTATGGCGGTGCGTTGTAATAGAGTATGCTTTTACAGACTGGCTTGCTTCAGAGAACATCAGGGGCAGAGAGGGACTTCTGCCGGCACCTGAAACCCCGGATTTTGAATCTACAATAATCGAGTTTGTGTCCAGATTACGGTTGCCCATGACAGGCGCGAGAGCCAGAATGGCGCTTGTGGGATAACAACCCGGATTAGCCACTATTGACGCATGCTTAATCTTATCTCTGTAAAGCTCGGGAAGGCCGTATACGGACTTTTTTAGCAGGGCGGGGTACATATGCCTGGTCTGGTACCACCGTTTGTATACTGCCGCGCTTTTCAGCCTGAAGTCGGCGGAAAGGTCTATTGTTTTTTTCCCGGATTTGTAAATATAAGAGACAGCGTCCTGAGACGCCTTATGAGGAAGACAGAGAAAGAACAGGTCGGCCTTCTTTATGACTTTACTCGGTTTGAAAGGCTCAAACTTCAGTCCATATCCCTTTAAATTTGGAAATAGAACGGATATGTCTTTGCCGGCGGAACGTTCGGATGTTACAGCGGTTATCTTCACGTCAGGATGCTGTTTGAGCAGTCTAAGAAGCTCACCGCCAGTGTAACCGCTTCCGCCTATGATAGCTACCTTGATCATAATATCAGAACCCAGAGCACAGAACACAGAGAACAGATACTAATTCCAAACATGTTCTGTAGCTGATTTTGTAATTCTTCCAATGACAATTATACAAAATTAGTAAGGTTTTAGACAGGAAATTATTTTGATCTTTGAGCTGTGGAGTCTGTGTTCCGGCCGGAATGTCTCAGTCTGGGCTCTGTGATCTGTGTTCTTTGCTCTGAAGATTATCTCTTCGAGAACTGGAAGCGTTTTCTGGCGCCCTTCTGGCCGTACTTTTTTCTTTCCTTGGCCCTGGGGTCTCTTGTCATAAGCCCGTCTTTTTTGAGTTTCTCTCTGAAGTCAGGGTTGAGCAGAACCAGTGCCCTCGCAATACCATGTCGTATGGCGCCTGCCTGGCCTGAAATGCCTCCGCCGTGAACTTTGACCGTGACGTCATACTTGCCGGTGACCGCGACTGAATCCAAAGGCTGCTTGACTATCATCTTCATGGTCTCAGACGGAAAGTATTTGTTTAGGGGCCGTTTATTTATGTTGATTTTGCCTTTTCCAGGCTTTAATATTACTCTCGCTATTGAAGTCTTTCTTCTTCCGGTTCCGCCGTATTGAATTTCAGTAGTTTCCAAGGCTGCTCCTTTATGCCGGTTTCATCAGTTCAGGTTGCTGAGACTGATGGGGATGCTCTGACCCGCTGTAAACTTTTAATTTTTTTAATTGAACTCTGCCAAGTTTATTTTTTGGAAGCATTCCGTGTACAGCTGACATTATCAATTGTTCAGGTTTATCTTCCATAATCTCTTTGGCTGTTTTCTTCTTGATTCCGCCCGGATACCCGGAGTGGTGATAGTAAGTTTTATCCTGGAGCTTGTTGCCGGTGAGACGAACTTTATCGGCATTTATAACAACAACAAAATCACCTGTGTCTACATTAGGAGTGTAAATTGTTTTTGTTTTGCCTTTGAGTATTGATGCCACTCTTGAGGCAAGCCTGCCGAGCACCTGGCCGTCAGCGTCTACGAGATGCCATTTCCTGATAATATCTGCTTTCTTCGCGAGAATGGTTTTCATTTTGTACCTTCCAGTATATTATTGCTACAGTATAAGGATAAAATAATACTCTAAACTGGTATGTTTTGTCAATTTGTACCGTGAGATAACAAAGCCCGTATTTTACGTGATGAACCCGGGGAAAAACTTTATATACAGCTGATTGGCGGAATGTCTGTACGGAGGGACTATGTTCTGTCAGCCGGACGACAGGATATCTTTGTCCAGAATTGTTCGTCGAGTTCGTTAATATATCCTTTCAGGGGATAGTTTTTGCCGCATTCCATGCAGCTTAAATGAACGCTTTTTCAGCCCATTACCAACTTAAGCTTACCAGAGCACTCTTTGCATTTTATATCGTCATTAAGTAACATATGCGCACCAGCTAATATAATACTATTATTATATATTAAATTGATTGAAAAGTGAAGATCCTGTCAGTGGAATTGATTCTCTTAATAGTAATAATTTTGATCAGTTGCAGTTAACTGTGAGTATTAGATTTAACAACCTTTGGACAAGACCTTGATTTTTTTTAATAATTTGTTAATACTTATGTTCTATATTTTACACAGGGGTACAAATTTCAGAGTATGAAAACCCTTTGATATTAAGTGGATTGAAGCCTCGGGCAGACAAAATTCCAGCAATTAAATTTGCTGTCCAATGGGAGCGGGTATTCCGGGATATATTGTTGGGGTATTTGGATATTAGATGTTAAAAAAGACAGCAATCATTAGCGGGGCGACCAGAGGGATAGGCAGGGCTATTGCCGTTAAACTTGCCGGAGAGGGCGCGGATATAAGTTTCAATTACAAAAAAAATAATAAAGAAGCAGAAATTCTGGAGGCGGAAATAAGGGAACTGAATGTTGGTGTCAAGTCTTATCAGGTCGATATTAAAGACTATGATGCCGTGAAATCATGGGTTGATAATACCAGGGAATCATTCGGCGGAATAGACATAGTCATTAATAATGCAGGTGTAACCAGGGACAAAGCGCTTGCTCTAATGGATCCGGATGACTGGCATGAAGTTATCAATACTAATCTGGACGGGACGTTCAACCTCACAAGAGCGGCGATCATATCGCTCATCAAACAGAAAAGCGGGGTAATTGTGAATATATCTTCGGTAAGTGGGATCACAGGCCTGCCCAGGCAGACCAATTATTCAGCATCCAAAGCCGGTATGATCGGATTTACCAGGTCCCTTGCCAAAGAGGTTGCATCCTATAGTATCAGGGTCAACGCGGTTGCGCCCGGTTTTATAGAGACTGATATGGTTAGTGGATTAAATGAAAATCATAAAAACAGGATAATGGAGCAGATACCTTTAAGCAGACTCGGGAAGCCGGAAGAAGTGGCTGACCTGGTGAAATTTCTGGTCAGCGAAGACGCACGGTACATGACAGGCCAGACTCTTGTCATAGACGGCGGACTGGCGATAACTTAATACCGCAGGATTATGAGCAAAAGAAGGAAAAATAAAAGAATAGTTGTTACAGGTTTAGGTGTTATCGCACCTAACGGCATAGGCAAAGAGCAGTTCTGGCTTGCCTTGAAAGAGGGGCGGTCCGGTATTAAACCTATCAGCCGTTTTGATACAAGCGAATATAAATGCAAACTGGCAGGTGAGATTTACGGCTTTAAACCAACGTATTTTCTCGGCTCAAAAGGATTGAGAAGCCTTGACAGGACAACGAGACTTTTGTGTTCTGCCGCCAAGCTGGCGATAGATGATGCTGATCTAACTATAGACTATAAGAATACCGATGATATCGGTGTCTGCACCGGCACAACCCTGTCCGCGATATGGAACTTTTCCGAGTTTGAAAAGGGGGCAATAATTGACGGGCCTCTTTTTACCGACGCTTCACTTTTTCCGGGAACAGTGATAAATGCCGCGTCAAGCCAGGTTTCCATTCGTTTTAATATACAGGGTTTTAATACGACCATTTCAACTGGTTACAGTTCAAGTATAGACGCGTTAAAGTATGCAATTGATTTTATCAGGCTTGGCCGTGTAAAGGCAGTCCTCGTAGGCGGAGTAGAGAGCCTTTCACTGGCAAATTATATCGGGTTTTATAATCTGGGCTTTTCTGCCGGCATAAACGGAGAAGAAATATCATGTCCTTTTGACAGCAGACGAAACGGTATTGTCATTAGCGAGGGCGCCGCTGTTATCATGATAGAGGATGAGGATTACGCAAGGCAGAGAAATGCCAATATCTATGCCGAGGTTAATGGTATTGGTAATGTATTTGATGCTTTCAGAATGGGCAGATATGATCCTGAAGCAAGCGGTTTAAAGAATAGCATGAAGGATGCTGTCAGAAATTCTGAATTAAGCATTGAAGACATAGATTATATCAGTGCTTCGGCTAATTCTGTTCCTGAACAGGATATGCTGGAGACAAAAGTAATAAAAAGTGTTTTCGGCAGGTATGCGTATAATATTCCGGTCAGCGCGATCAAGTCTATGATAGGCGAGCCGTTCAGCGCGGCCGGCCTGTTTCAGATAGCCGCGTCGATCGGCAGTATGTATCAGGGTTTTATACCGCCGACGATCAATTACGAAGTTAGAGACAAAAACTGCGACCTCGATTATGTGGCGAATAAGTCAAGGAAGGCAAGGATCAGAAATGTGCTGGTAAATAATTTCGGGCCCGGCGGAAGTAATGCGGCTTTTGTTTTATCAAAATGGAATTAAAGAGGAGGTTGAATGAGCGACAGTTTTGAAGATGAAATGAGAGAAATGGTATCAGACATCACAGAAGTTCCTATTGATAAACTTGTTCCTGAAGCGGACTTTATTAATGACCTGGATGTGGATTCGTTAAAGGCAATTGAGATAGTTGCGGCTGTTGAAAAAAAGTACAGGGTTGTTATTCCTGAGCAGGATATCCCAAAGCTCAGAAACCTTTCTGAAATAACCAGCTATGTTAATGACCTTAGACAGAGTTGATCAGTGAATTTAGGAAAAGAACAGATCAAGGCTATTCTGCCTCAGCGGGAGCCGTTCCTGTTCATTGATGAGGTTATCGAGGTTGACGGCACTGACAGAGTTGTTGCGGTTCTGCATATAAACGGCAGTGAAAATTATTTTGAAGGGCATTTCCCGGGTAAGCCTGTTATGCCGGGTGTCTTGATCATAGAAGCAATGGCTCAGGCATCTATTATTCTATATTCAGTATGCAAACCGGATATTGCAGGGGCCCGGCCGGATTATTATTTAGGTAAGGTTAAGTCTGAATTCCTTTCCCCTGTCCTTCCCGGGGACAAACTTATTATAGAGGCGAGTGCCGTGAAGATAGTGGATAATGCCGGTGTTGTTGATGCCGTGGCTCGGGTCGGCGACCGGATCGCTGCTAAAGCAAACCTGGTTTTCGGGGTCTCTCCCCGTTAGATTTCCAGCCGATTAGTCCCGCCTGATGGATAATAACGTGAGAATTGCAATATAATATCAGGATATATGAAAAACAGAAGGGTGGTTGTAACAGGCTTGGGAGTTGTCTCATCCGTCGGGATAGGCAAGGATGAGTTCTGGAAATCCATAATTAATGGCAAATCCGGAATAAGTAAGGTTTCTTCATTCGACACTGCAGGATTGAGATGCCATAATGCCGGTGAAATAAGGAATTTTAATCCTGAAGATTTCATACCTAAAAGAAAGATCCAGTTTTTGGGCCGCACGTCTCAGTTGGCCATTGCTTCAGCCTCTCTTGCGTTTAAAGATGCAGGACTGTCTTCCAGAGAAATATCGAAAAACAGAGCAGGTGTTTTTATCGGGACAACCATGGGTGAAAAGCCGCTTGCTGAGTCTATTGATGTTTGGGTAAAGGAAGGAGCGTCTAATATAAGCAAGATAAAAATACTTCAGTCTTCAGCAAATAATATCCCGGCTAATATTGCAATGCATTTTAAGTTTCAGGGGCCTAATTACCTGATCCCGACTGCATGTGCTGCCGGCAATTACGCAATTGGATATGGATTTGATTTCATCAGGAGGGGACACCTGGATTATGCTATTGCGGGTGGAGCCGACGCGTTCTCGGAACTTGCTTTTATTGGTTTCCATCGCATCTACGCAATGGCTAAGGAAAAGTGCCAGCCGTTTGACAAGAACAGAAAAGGAATGATGGTTGGTGAAGGGGCGGGGATTCTTCTTCTTGAGTCATTAGAGTCTGCTTTGGAAAGAGATGCAACTATCTATGCCGAGATTGTCGGCTATGGGCTAAGCTGTGACGCATTCCACATGACAGCATCACAAGTTGGCGGAATTGAGAAGGCAGTGCGAAAAGCCTTGAAAGAATCCGATATTACTTATAAAGATGTTGATTATATCTGCGCTCACGGCACTGGCACTCAGAGTAATGACAAAACAGAATGCGAGGTAATTAAAAGAGTCTTCAATGGAAATCACAGAGCTGTGGCTGTTAGCTCAATCAAATCAATGCTCGGCCACCCTATGGGCGCGGCATCAGCTATCGAGGCGTTGACATGCTCTCTGGTGGTCAAAGAGAATATCATTCCTCCCACAATTAATTTTGAAACTCCTGATCCACAGTGTGACATAGATTGTGTTCCAAACAAGGCAAGAAGGAAGAGAGTCAATATTGCATTGAATAACGGCTTTGCCTTTGGCGGGAATAACTCCTGTCTGGTAATTAAAAAATACTCTTAGATATCTATGAATAAACCAAAAACATTTTTCATAACCGGTATTACAGGACTGGTTGGTTCTTACCTGCTGAAGCTGCTGTTGGAGGATGGGCATAAAGTCTATGCGCTGGCCAGGAAAAAAGATAATAAAACAGCGAGAGAGCGAGTACTGGGAATTCTCAATTTCTGGGATAAAGATGTTGCTGCTGAAAAATCTCACAATCTGAACGTATTAGACGGGGACATAACAGACAGGAATTTTGGCTTGGACAAACAGACAATAGATTTGCTTATAGATGAAGTGGAGGAGATATTTCACAGTGCAGCAGTAACCCAGTATAATTGGCCGTTGGACAAAATCAGAAAAGTTAATGTTGAAGGAACTGAACATATATTGGATTTAGCTGTTGTATTCAGGGATCAGGGCAAATTAAGAAAGGTAAATCATTTAAGTACTGCATATGTCTGCGGTGATTATAAAGGTGTTTTTAAAGAAAACGATTTAGATTTGGGACAGGGGTTTCAGACAACTTATCTTCAAAGCAAATTTGAGGCTGAGAAAGTAGTTGAGAAATTTCGTGAGGCTGGATTATGGATTGATATATTCAGGCCGCCACTAGTAATAGGAGAATCGTTTTCCGGTAAAACAGTTACATTTCAACAAAGTGTCTATCAATTGCTTCATATGCTGAGTTTGGAAATATTTGATATACTTCCCGGAGAGAAATTAGAGCTGAATATTGAATTTGTAGATGAACTTTGCAATGCGATATTATCAATTTCTTCTCAAACCGCCTTGAAGAACATAAACTATCATCCCTTTCGCGTTGAATCCGTGCCACTAAATCTAATTGTAGACATTTTGAGTAAATTTACCGGGTTTAAAAAAACTGAACTAAGTTCTAATCGTGATTTCATGGAAAGCAATCCTACACCTGCCCAGAAAATGCTTTTACAAAATAATTTACTTCTATTCAATGAGGATGTAAGGCTTGATTCTCAGAAAACCAACAGCAATTTAAAACAATATAGTTTTGAATTTTCAAAAATGGACAGGAGTTTGTTTTTGAAACTTTTAGAATATTGTGCAAAGGCAGGTTTTTTAAAAAAAGATCATGAATCAGTTTCTTATTAATAAAAAAGCAAAGTCTAAGGGCTTAGCAAAGGATGAATACGATGCAATAATCATTGGTGCAGGCATAGGAGGGCTTACGTGCGGATGTTATTTGGCCAAAGCGGGGATGAAGGTTTTAATTGTGGAACAGCACAATAAAGTTGGGGGATACCTAACTTCTTTTTCTCGTGGCAAATTTACTTTTGAAGCTGGGGCATTTGAAGACTTAAGAGAAGACAGCATTTTTGGGCAGATCATTCAGGAATTAGAAATTTATAATAAAGTGAAAATTGTCAGATCTGATCCCAATATAATTATTATTACTCCGGATTATAAAATTAAGGTTAGGACAAATTTGGATGCTACCATCGAAGAATTACAGGAATATTTTCCACATCAGGCGGACGAAATAAGGAATTTTTTTTATTTCATAGATAATTATAACCTCATTTCTTTATATTCAAAGTGCAGAAACAAAACGTTTGATGATCTTTTAAGTGAGTATTTTAGTGATGATAGATTGAAATCGATATTTAGAATTATGTCTTCTCAGATAGGTGTAATTTCTTCTAAAGTAGCTGCATTATCTGTGTGTACTTATTTTAAGACTTTTATTATTAATGGGGGATATTATCCTTTGGGGGGCTTGCAAATATTTTCTAACGCGTTTGCAGAGCGATTTAAGGAATTTGGAGGGGAAATATTATTATCTAGCGCTGTAGAAAAAATAGTAGTTGAGAATGGAAAAACTAAAGGCATTATTTTAAAAGAAGATGATTATATCCCAGGCAAATATGTAGTTTCCAATGCAGATGCGACAGCAACTTTTTTAAATTTAGTTGGTGAAAAACATTTATCGCATGACTTTGTTTCCAATTTGAAAAGTTTAACGCCCTCGATATCGAGCTTTATAGTATATCTCGGAATCAATAAAGTTTTGAGGGATGAATTTGGCCCGGTGCATGAGCTATGGGATATTCCCACCTATGAAATAGATGACCCATGGATGAAAAACAGGTTGGAAATAAATTTTTCAAATATTTATCTTTATTGTTATCTCCCCAGTTTTATTGACTCCTCAATGGCGCCGCCAAATTGCGAAAGTATAGCCATAGGAATTTTCACTCCTTATTTTACGAGACAATATTGGGATCAATACAGAAATATATTTATGGAGCAATGTATTGAAAGGATAAGTAAAGTTATTCCACAAATTAGAGGAAGTATTGTAAAAAAAGTAACGGCTATTCCTCAGACTTTAAATAGGTATACTAAAAACAGGAGTGGTGCTTTCAAAGGCTGGGCTCCTCTGTTATCGCAAATAAATTCACTATCTATTTCATCAAAAACACCAATAGAGAACCTTTATTTGGCAGGGCATTGGGTCCATTCTGCCTTAGGAGAAACTGGTGTGCCTCAGGCTGCCCATACTGGACAACGAGTTGCAAGTTCAATTATTAAGAGGAAGGGATAAGATGAGCAATTATTCTCTTACCTTGTTGTCAGCTTTCTCATTTAATTTAATAATAGGTTTATTTGTATTATTTAAGAAAAGAGGCGACCCTACAGCTCAATCATTCTTTTTACTGATCTTAATGCTTACCTTTTGGCTTCTAGGTTGTTATGGCGAGTCTATTGCCAGTTCCAAAAAATCTGCTTTACTATGGGATAAGTTAATATACACCGGTGTTTCTTTGTATCCATTTATGTATTTCAATTTTCTCTATTCTGTACTCGATATCAAAAAGAATAAGAAAGTTTTAATCATTTTGGGCTTAATTTCTGCGGTTTTCTTGACATTAAACTTTTCTCCATTTAGATATTATTTTGTTAAAGACGTAGACAAAGTATTTACTTTTAGATACATTGCCGTTCCAAATATTTTTTGGTATGCACTGGTATCCCTGGTCACATTAACATCTGTATTCGGAATCATTATGAAGTATAACCTTTATCGTAAATCTACTGGCTACCGGAAAAATCAATTAAAGTATTTGCTTGTTGCTTTTATGATATTGACTTCAGGCGGTGGTATGTATTTTTTACTTCCTCTTTCAATTAAGGTTCCGCCAATTGATGCGGCTTTTGTTGTGATGTTTAGTGTGATTATAGCATCTACAATACTTCGATATCGTCTCATGGACATACGTCTCATATTTAAAAAAACCATGGCATATTCTCTTTCGGCAGGTTTACTTATGGGATTTTTTGTCGTACTTGTCCTTGCGGTAACAAATTTCCTTTCGGGCGTTACTGAGGTGGATTCATTAAAAATCAGTATCATTGCGGCTTTTGTAATTGCATTGCTTTTTAACCCTTTAAGAAACAAAATCCAGGTTCTTGTTGACAAATTATTTTATAAAAAAACATACGATTATTATTCAATAATCCGTAAGGTCAGCCATGACTTGGCATCAATGTTTGACATTAAGAAAATATACGGGTTTGTTTGTTACACGATATTATCCACTTTGGGACTTAATTGCATTTATTTCCTTTCTGCTGGATCCGGGGGCAATTATAAGGTTCTTTACTTCAGGACATTTGAAAAGACTAAGGATAAAAGTGATAAGGCAGATAAACAAAAGGATGAAAGAACACTTGACAGCGTCGAGAAGCTCGAACTGAACAAGAATTCATGGATAGTAAAGAGCCTTGCTGTCTCAGGAGAAATCCTCATTAAGGATGAGCTGGCAAGAGAAGAAGCCAACCCTGATGAGGAGTTTATTAAAAGCGTGAAAGAAGATCTTAAACTGTTCAATGGCGAAGTTGCCGTACCAATAATTATCGACGACAAATTAGAGTCAATTATGATCCTTGGAGGAAAACGATCCGGGGATATCTTTTCAAACGAGGATGTTAACCTCCTTGATACTCTGTCATACCAGACTTCGATTGCCATAAAAAATGCGAGCCTTTATGCGGACAAGGTGCATTCCGCACGGCTTGCTTCAATCGGTATGCTGTCAGGGACATTTGCTCATGAAATACGAAACCCGCTCACATCCATAAAGACCTTTGCCCAGTTAATGCCTGAAAAATATGCTGATACAGAGTTCAGGGAATCTTTCTCAAAGATCGTTGTTAATGAAATAGAAAGAATTGACGGGCTCATCAAGGACCTGTTGAGTTTTTCCGGGAAAAAAGCTGATACTCCGGACAATCATCTGGACCTGACGGCGCTTGTAGATGAGACCCTTAATAATGTCATAAATAAGCTGGAATTGGAAAAAAGTAAAATTACTGTTGAAAAAGTTTACAAAAATGTTAAAATACATCTATTTGGCGATTCAAAGAAGTTGACTCAGGCATTTATAAACGTAATTAGCAACGGGTGTCAGGCTATGCAGGACAATGGAGTGTTAAAAGTGAACATTGTTCCGAAAGAACTGGAAGTTGATGTGACATTTACAGATACTGGTAAGGGTATAGACCCTAATGAGATGAATTCGATCTTTGACCCTTTTTATACAAAAAGGCCAATGGGTGTAGGTCTTGGACTCGCCATAAGCAAAAAGATCGTGGAAGACCACGGCGGACGGATAGGGGTGGAGAGCAAAATGTTAAAGGGAACAACTTTCACAATCTCTCTGCCTTTGCAAAACAGAGGTGATGAGTAATTTATGAAAAATAACAGGAGAGAAGATAAATGGAACTTTTAGCCTTAATTACCGGGAGAGATGATGTGATTACTCCGGAAATCAAGAAATCTCTTAAGAAATTTACAGTATATCCGTTAAAAACAGTAGAAGAATTTGAAGATCTGCATACTAATGTTTCTATCAATTTACTTCTGGTAGATACCGTATCTCATAAATTATCGACAATTGAGAAACTGATTGCCAAGCTCGATGATGATATGGTCATACTTATCTTTCCTGAAAAACCTGACAGACTGACCTTGGAAGAACTTCCGAAAAGTGTTTATGAATGTATTGATGACGCATCAGTACAGTCTATGCTCCCGGTTTTGGTTGAGCGTGCGATTGAAAGACAGAAATTGAAAAGTGAGATAAACAGACTTAAGATGTCAAGAGACGATTCCATGTACATGCAGATGCCTGTAAACAGCAAGCCTGATGTAGAGGTTATCTCTGGCCGGGAAGTACCGATGCTAAGCGGAAGGAACCTTCAGGAAAAGATCCTGGTTAATTTCGCAAAGATGCTGAATGTAAGCTTTGATACGCGTAAACTGTTCACACATTTTATGGATTGCATAATGGAGATAGCCCGCGTTAGCAAGATGTCTGTAATGCTGAAAGATAAAGACGGGTTCAGTGTTGAGACTTATTACGGCCTTGACCCTTACATCGCGGAGAACATGAAACTGAAAAGGGGCAGTGAGCTGGTAACCTGGCTTGCAAAGACAGGAAGAATAATGCAGAAGCCGGTAAATCCTGTTGATTCATCTTTGATAAATATTGCGTCTGAGATGGATTTCTTACAAAGTTCTTTCTCATTTCCCATGATACACAAGGGAAGATTAACAGGGATATTCAACATAGACAACAAGATTACTGAAGAGCCTTTTTACAGGGAGGAACTTGAGATAATCTACATGTTTTGCAATTACCTTGCCGCCGCGGTTAAGGATATTGACCTGTACCATGAGATATGGTATCAGAAGGAATTTTCAAACAATATTGTTACGAGCATGACCAGCGGCATGATCGCTATCGACAAAGACGAGATTATTACGGCCTTTAATCAGCAGGCGTCTGAAATACTTGATCTGGATTCATCCGATATTATGGGCAAAGATCTTCGAACCCTGCCGTCACCGCTTGGTGATATACTATATGATACGATGGTCGGAGGTACATTTTACAGGCGCCACGAGGTTGAGATCCATCCGGGAAACAGGCCGGTCGGGATCAACAGCTTCAGGCTTGTAGATGAAGATAAAAGCCCCAGCGGAGCGGGCATTATATTTTCAGACCTGTCAGATACTAAAAAGCTCGAAGAACAGCAGAGAAAGGCTGAAAAACTCGAGGCAGTAAACGACCTGATGGGCAAGATAGCCCATGAAGTAAGGACTCCTCTGACATCTATACAAACATATACTCAACTATTGAGTGAAAAATATGGTGATGATGAGGAGCTTCAGAGTTTTTTCTCATCAACCGTTATCCAGTCTATACATAAGCTGGATAGTTTAATTGAAAAACTTGTGATCTTCTCCAGCAAGCCGGAATATAACTTTAGCAGTGAGGATGTAAACCTTATCATTGATAAGGCTGCTGATTTAATATCAAAAAACCTCCCTGAGGGGTATAAGTTCTCAACGCAGAGTATTGATGAACCTGTTTATATTAATGCTGACAGTAAAATGCTGTCAAAGGCGCTGTCTTATATTGTCGCCAGTATTGTCGATTCTGATTCTGATGGAGCTGAAATATCTCTGAAAGCCGGGACTGCTGCGCATGAACGTCTTTCTGTAGTAATATCAATAGAATACAAACCGGCCAAGGCTTCTGCTAAAGGCGGACCGGGAGTTCTGAAGTCAATTGCTGATATAAGCACACTTGACATTGACACACTGGAAACTGAATTGAATGTCCCCATAAGTCAGAAGATCATTGAAGCGCATGACGGCACCCTGGAAGCCCGGAATGATGATGAAAAAAGTGTTTTTATAGTAAATTTGCCGGTTACGGAGATATCAGAGACTGAAGCCGTTGCCAATAAGGACATATAATGAGTACAAAAGAAAAGATCCTGATCATAGATGATGAACTCTCGCCAAGAGAGTCTATAAGAATGGTATTGCGGGACAAGTATATTGTTTCTACAGCCTCCGGAGGGCCGGAGGGCCTTGAATTTATGGCTCAGAACTCGGTAGATCTTGTTGTGCTGGACATTAAGATGCCGGGCATGGACGGCATAACTGTTCTGAAGGAGATCAAGAAAAAATATCCTATGACAGAGGTCATCTTATTGACGGCTTACGCAAGCCTTGAGTCTGCAAAAAGCGCTGTACGCCTGGGGGCGCTGGATTATCTGACAAAACCGTTTGATAAGGATGATGTTCTTGACGTCGTAAAGAAGGGGTTAGATAAGAAACGCGAAAATGATAACCTGAAGATCGAACGTGAGAATCTGTTATTCAGAAACAGGGACCTTGAGGAAGAGGTAAACAAAGCCAGGGAAAATGTCATGATGGGCTATGAAGGTACGATCCAGGCACTTATTAAAACAATAGATGCCAAGGATCATTATACATTTGACCATTCCGAGCATGTTGCAAGATTATCAGCGGCTATAGCGGATATTTACGGATTGACCAGAGAGGAAATTGAAAAGCTTGAAAATGCGGCTGCTATTCATGATATCGGCAAGATCGGGATAGAAGAAAGTATACTCAGGAAAGACGGTCCTCTTAGTGATGAAGAGCACGAGGATATGATGAAGCACCCGGAAATAGGCGCGTCGATCGTGAAGTCAGTACCATTGCTTGAAGACGCGATTCAGGTAATTCTTCACCACCACGAAAGATATGACGGTAAGGGATATCCAGCAGGACTGAAAGGTGAGGCTATTCCAATAAATGCAAGGATTGTTATAGTTGCTGATGCTGTGGATGCAATGATGCATGCCCGGCCTTATAGAGACAGCCTGCCAATGGAAAAGGTCCTGAGTGAGTTGACGCTGAATTCAGGGACACAGTTTGATCCCAGGATAGTTGATATGGTTCTGCAGGAAAAAATATATCTTAAGTAGAAAGTTAATAGTTAACTGTTTATTTTATTTCAGCCCCAATACATCTTGCATGTCATATAAGCCCGGATGCTGTTTTGAGACCCAGAGTGCGGCTTTTAATGCCCCCCGCGCAAAAGTATCCCTGCTTGATGCTTTGTGGGTTATTTCTACTCTTTCTCCAAGTCCTCCGAAAAGAACAGTATGTTCACCGACTATGTCGCCTGCGCGGACCGTCTGTATGCCGATTTCTTTAGTTGTCCTTTCGCCTATCAAACCCTTTCTGGCGTAAACTGCGGTCTCATCCAGGTTCCTGTTAAGCGCCTCAGCCAGGATCTGGGCCATTTTAACTGCCGTGCCTGAAGGGGCATCCTTTTTAAGCCTGTGATGCGATTCAATAATTTCGACGTCATAGTCGTCACCCAATACTCTTGCAACATCACCCAGAACTTTGAGCAGCAGGTTAACACCAACACTCATGTTTGGAGCAAATACGCAGGGCATTTTTTGAGCATAAAGCTGGATGGTTGAAATCTCTTCTTTGCTGAAACCAGTAGTTCCAATAACCATTGATAAACCTTTTTCAGAAGCTGTTTTAAGATGTTCAAGACTTGTTTCCGGATTGGAAAACTCAATTAGCACATCTGCTTTTTCCTTAATATCACTGATATTGTCTGAGAGTTTTACCCCCATGTTACCTGTGCCGGCGATTTCACCAAGATCGGTTCCGAGCTTGGCATGGCCGGAATATTCCAGGCCGCCTATTATATTCAGGTCTTTATTATCTCCTGCAAGTGCAATGATACGCCTGCCCATTCTTCCGGCAGCTCCGGATACTATTATATTAAGCATCATTTATCTCCTTTTCTGAAGGTGTTTCCGTTACGCTATCTTCAGATTTACCATCAAATCTATATTGTTCTGATGCCCATTTCCCCAAGTCTATAAGTTTACATCTTTCAGAACAGAAAGGTCTATCTGGATTATCCTGCCAGTCGGTCTTTTTTCTGCATATGGGGCATTTTATCTTCATCGCATAAAGTAAAATTTAAAATTAACAATGATCAATGCATTTCTGCTCCTTCTTAGGAGCAACTAATTTGGAGTAAGTCTTTTCTGTCTATATATTCAACTTCTTAATTTCCCAACCTCTCAAGTTCTGACTTCTAACTTCTCTTCGGCCTCTTACTGGCTTCAAGGATTTTTTTCCTGATTCTGACGGAATTTGGAGTTACCTCGACAAACTCGTCTTCTTTAATGAATTCAATGGCCTGCTCCAGTGTCAGCTGTTTGGGAGGGATTAATTGCAGAGACTCGTCAGAACCAGATGCCCGCATATTCGTAAGTTTCTTTTCTTTTGTAGCATTGACGTCCAGATCGCTGTCTCTGGAGTTCTCTCCAATGATCATCCCTTCATAGACCGGTGTATTCTCTTTTATAAACAGAAGACCTCGCGGCTGAAGGTGGAAGAGGGCATATGTGGTGGATTTTCCTCCCCGGTCGGAGACAAGGACGCCTGTCTGTCTTTTTGACATATGTCCGTGCCACGGCTCATACCCGTCGAACAGGTGATTGAGCAGGCCAGTCCCTCTTGTGTCAGTGAGAAACTGAGACCTGAAACCTATAAGGCCTCTTGAAGGGATCCTGAACTCGATCCTTACCCTGCCGTGTCCGTTGTTCTGCATCTTCTGCATCTTTCCCTTTCTCATTCCGATCTGCTGTGTGACTACTCCGACAAAATCTTCCGGCACATCAATAACCAGCAGTTCCATCGGCTCATGCAATGCGCCGTTAATTTCTTTGGTTATTGTCTCGGGCATCGATACTGAAAGCTCGTAACCCTCCCGTCTCATCATCTCTATTAGAATGGCAAGCTGCAGTTCGCCCCGTCCCATTACTTTAAATGAATCCGCACTGCTGAAATCTATTTTTATTGAAACGTTATAAAGAAGCTCCTTTTTAAGCCGTTCAAGCAGATTCCTCGATGTGACATATTTCCCGTCCTTGCCTGCAAACGGGGATGTGTTTACTGAAAAGACCATGGAAAGGGTAGGCTCGTCAACCTTAATTCTGGGAAGGGGTCTGGGGTTTTCAGTGTCAGTGATAGTATCGCCGATATTGATCCCTTCGATACCGGACAGTGCAACGATATCACCTATAGATACTTCCTCCGTATCTATCCGTTCCAGACCCTGAAAAGTGTTTATAGAAGTTATCTTTCTTTTTTCCAGCGTGCCATCAATATTGATTACGGCAACATTATCCCCGATCCGTATGGATCCGGAAAACACTCTTCCGATTGCGAGCCTGCCGACATAGTCGTTGTAGTCAATGTTAGTTACGAGACACTGAAGCGGCGCGTTACCATCGCCCTCAGGAGCAGGTATCGTTTCAAGGATAAGATCAAAGAGAGGCTTTAGATCGTGGGCGTCATCATTAAGGTCCAGCTGTGCTGTCCCGAGTTTGGCGTTTGTGTAGACAATTGGAAAGTCAAGCTGATCTTCAGCAGCGTCCAGGTCAATGAACAGGTCATAGACTTCATTTAGTACTTCGTCTATCCTGGCATCAGACCTGTCTATTTTATTTATGACAAGAATTGGCGGTAGTTTTGTTTCCAGAGCTTTTTTCAGGACGAATCTTGTCTGGGGCAGTGTGCCTTCTGACGCGTCAACCAGCAGCAGAACTCCATCCGCCATTTTCATTGTTCGTTCCACCTCTCCGCCGAAGTCTGCATGACCGGGAGTATCAACAATATTGATCTTCACACCGTTATATACAACGCCGGTGTTTTTCGCCATGATGGTAATTCCCTTTTCGCGTTCCAGGTCATTGCTGTCCATTACCCTCTCCTGCACTTTTTCATTGGCGCGGAATATTCCGGCCTGCTGCAGCATGCAGTCAACAAGGGTGGTCTTGCCATGGTCAACGTGGGCGATGATCGCGATATTTCTTATATCTTCTCTTTTCATCAGACGGTCATTATATACTATTTGCAGGCGGAAATACTATCAGCCAGCAGATGCTGATAGTAAACCCCGTTAGAAAAGTCCAAACTCTTTGTTCTAATGGGGTAAACCTGTCTCTTTATTGTGGGAATATTTTTTTACTGATAATATGGATTGGATCCGGTACTCCCCGGATAAGGCAGTTCGTGATATAAGGCGGGGCTAATTTATATCTGACTACCCGACGGTTATATCTCGACTGTCCCCACAAAGACTTTCTGCGCGGGACCGGTCATGTAAACATGATTGTCTTTTGCAGACCATTCGATAAGCAATCGTCCGCCTGCAAGCCGGACCGAGACCTTCCGGTCGGTAAGGCCCAGAAGGTTTGCCGCCACGACTGATGCTGATGCGCCTGTGCCGCATGCCATAGTTTCTCCCGCACCTCTTTCCCAGACACGCATGTTAATTTTATTCCGGTTCAGGACCTGAATAAATTCAACATTTGTTCTTTTTGGAAACAGCCTGTGTCGTTCGATCATGGGCCCGTATTTTGATAACGGAGCTTTCTTAACATCGTTGGCTACTATGACAGCGTGCGGGTTACCCATTGAAACGCAGGTTATCTTAAATGTAATACCGCCTATGATTAGGGGATAGTTAATAATTGGCTCAAGGTTAACAGTTCCAGACCCTCTTAACTTCTTAACTTCTGTTCTCTTGCCTATGAGAACAGGTATTTTACCGGGGTCGAATACAGGTTCTCCCATGTCAACTTTAATATTGTTCCCGGATGCCTGAGGACGTATGATTCCCGCCAGTGTTTCTATTGCCAACTGTTTCTGTGTTCTGGGTTCTGTGTTCTTTGCTCTGATATTATTGTCCCATATATACTTTGCAAGGCATCTTATCCCGTTGCCGCACATCTCTACCTCTGAACCGTCAGAATTGTAAACGCGCATTTTAAAATCAGCCTTTCTGGAATTGTCGAGGATCAACAACTGGTCAGCGCCGATTCCGAACCTGCGGTCACAGAGAGATTTTGAGAGACGGGAGAGGTTTTTCAGGCGCTTTTTTCTGATATCAATGATAACGAAATCATTGCCAAGGCCGTGCATTTTTGTAAAGTGTAGTTTCATTTTTCCACGTATATTATAGGATTCAAGGGTTTAAGATGTCCGGGGTGCAAGTGTTTATGAACCTCCGTAAATTCGAATATCGAATATCGAAATCCTAAACAAATCCAAAATTTAAATACATAATATTCAAAATAGGTTGTTTGTAGTTTTGTATTTTGGTCATTAGATATTGTTTCGAATTTCGTGTTTCGTATTTAGAAATTGATCGTGTAACTTGACTCCTGCTATTTCAAGTACCCCGGTATTTGTATCCCCCTTGCGAGGTCTTTATATTGCTCTCTTTCACGGATTATATGGAACCTGTTACCTTTAACCA
>CAZNPC010000030.1:0-23314 GCA_964574765.1 uncultured Nitrospirales bacterium
AAAGCGCTCTTTATGGTAGATGAAGAGACCTTTAATGATTTTCCAATAACTTTTGAAAGCTCTATGATAATGTCTTTATGCTGTTTAGCGTCGTCCGGAGGATCTACAACTTTCGAAAGTTCTTTGACCTTGCCGAGGTAGTTAATGACCGTACCTTTGGATTCAAGAAACGAAGCGGCCGGAAGGACTATATCAGCCTGTTTTGCAAGGTCAGTCAAATATGGAGACTGTACGATAAGAAATTTCACTTTCGGACGTTTCCTGACAGGGACTTCACCAACAACATAAAGAGTGTTAGTACCGCCTGTTATCATCTCACTGTATGACTTCCCGTTAGAGTAGAGGCCCATTGCCGTTACACCTCTTGCATTTGCTTCGAGCGGTACGGCAGACACTTTAACATCCTTAAGCAGAGAAAGGTTCTTGCAGGTACTGAAAAGGGAAGGGGCCGTGAATATCACAGGCATCCCGGCGTTAGCAATAAGCTCTGCTGCCTTATCTGTTTCCTCAGTTGTAGATACCTTTGACAATGCGGCTTCGAGGGTCTTCCCGGGTTTCAGGCCTTTATTTGTCATTGACCTGGCAATTTGAGCCAAAGATGACGCCTCGTCACCCTTAATGCTTACAGCGGCAATTAAAGCAAGATCGGAGTCACCTGAGTTTATGACGACAAGTTTTGCGCCTCTGGAGACTCTCTTTCTGACAGCCGCGTCAAGAGCAGGAGAGACCCTGTGGTACTGAGATGTGTTTAACCCGGCCATAATGATCAGGTCTGCTCCGTCAATTTCAATACGGTCCGACTGTTTCATTGAATCCATGTCGGCATATAAACTGACAGTAGTATCAATATTGCTGGTCTTTACCACATCAGAACCGAACTTTGACAGGATAAAGGCGTCCTGATTCAGTATTCCTGCAGTGCTGACAATGCCGGTGTTCTTCCCGGATTTCTTAATCTGTTCAGCGGCTATTTTCAGGGCATCCTGCCATGAAGTTTCTACGAGCTCTTTGCCGACTCTTTTCATAGGTGATGTGACCCTCTGGTCTGATGTCAGCGCGTCAAAACCAAACCTGCCTCTCGCGCATATATATTTTTCAACAGATCCGTCATCTGCTCCGGCATTTATCTTTACTACGCTTCCATCTTTAGAACTTGCGATAATATCACAGCCGTTTCCGCATGAAAGACAAACCGTATCCGTCTTGCTGTACTCCCATTCCCTTCCTTTTCTCCATCTGTCAGCTTCAAGCAGTGAGTTGACAGGGCACGCATCGACACAGCTTCCGCAAAATGTACATTCAGATTCCTGAAGAGGCTTGTCCTGCGCTGTAACGACTTTAGCGCCTACTCCTCTGCCCATGAAATCAAGGACATTTGTACCCTGTTCTTTACAGACTCTTACGCATCTTCCGCAGAGTATGCAATAATCAGGATCTCTCTTTATGAACGGGTTAGTTTCATCCGTAGGATAGCCGAGTTTCTTTCTTGTGAAATTGGATTCCTGTAGTTCGAAATCATAGGCATACTGCTGAAGGTTGCATACTCCTGCCTTTGTGCAGGTCATACAGTCCAGAGGATGCATAGATAGAATAAGGTCTATGACGAACTTTCTCATTTCCTGAAGGTTTTCGTTGGTAGTGGTCACGTTCATGCCATCTTTGACTTTGGAAATGCAGGCAACAGCCGGAGCTTTTGCCCCCTCAACCTCTACGAGGCATAGTCTGCAGGCGCCGATACCCCGCATTCCTTTCAGATAACACAGATTAGGGATATGAATATCGGCGGACTTGGCGGCCTCTATGAGATTTGTCCCCTCCGGGACTTTTACATTTTTACCATCTATTTTCAGACTGACTTTCTTTGACATTTAAAAACCCCCTATCAATTTATAAAGTTACTGAGTAATTATGTCACTAAGTAATTTAAATGACTCAATGACCAAATAACTTGACTGCTATATATCGTTAAGCTTTTACTTTAACTTTTTCTTTCTCAGCCATCTCTTTGGAAGTCAGCACTTTAACCGCGTCGTATTGACAGACTTTCATGCATTCCCCGCATTTGGTGCATCGCTTTTGAGCTATCTCAAAAGGCTTATAACCCGAGAGAAAAGATTTTGCCTTCTCTCCAAGAATTGCATTGTCCTTGCAGACATCAAGACAATCCCCGCACAGTGTGCACTTTTCAGGTAATATAATGTACTTAATATGCTCAAGGCACTCATTTACTGAGCAGACTCCCGCAATGTGTCCGGCAAAATCAACCGACTCTATATTCTCCTGCAGGTATCTCGCAGTGTCTTTACCTTTTTTGCACATGGAAGCCGTAAGCATAATAGAAGCTATCTTTTTTATTGTACCGATGTCCTCTTCATCTGCTGTTCCTCCGACTAATTTATTAAGCCTTATTTCCGCCTCGTAACTTCCCATGGAACACGGGAAGCATTTCCCGCACATCGGGGCGGCAAGAAACTCTTTCACAAAGGTCAGTGAACGCTGAACAGGACACTTCCGCTCATCAGCTGATGCTTTGACATCCTCCATTTTTACGGGTGTAGACTCTTTATTGTTTTCTTCGCTCATTCTCCCTCACCTTAAATAAGTCATTAAGTTATTTAGTCATTGTGTCATGTGAATTACTTAATAACTCAATTTCTCAATGACTTGAGTCTTTTATCAGTGTTTTTTTCTTCCTGTGTTTTTCTATTAATACAGCGTCTGTAGGGCACGCAGTGAAACATGCTTTGCATTTTGTGCAGTAATCCTGATCAATAAAGAACCTGTTTTTTGTTTCTCTTACCGCCTCGAAAGCGCAGGCTTCCTTGCAGAGTCCGCAGAGGATACAGTTTTCATCCTCTATCCTGAATAGCCCCAGTCCGTTGCATTCTTTCGCCCTGCAGTATCTGTTATAAATATGCTCTTCGTATTCCTCTCTGAAATACTTAATTGTCGTAAGAACGGGATTAGGCGCGCTGTTGCCAAGCCCGCAAAGTGAACCGGCAACGATGTTCCTGCCCAGTTCCTCAAGCCTTTCTATGTCGCCGTCCTGCCCGTGTCCGGAAGTAATTCTCTTGAGTATATCAAGCATCTGGTACGTGCCTATCCTGCATGGGGGGCACTTTCCGCACGATTCCGACTGAGTAAATGAGAGGAAGAATTTGGCTACGTCAACCATACACGTATCTTCATCCATAACGACCATTCCGCCGGAGCCCATCATTGATCCAACAGACCTGAGTGAATCAAAATCAACAGGCAGATCCAGGTGTTCGGCAGGAATACAGCCCCCGGAAGGTCCGCCTGTCTGGACGGCCTTAAATTCTTTGTCTCCCAGTATTCCGCCGCCGATGTCAAAAATAATCTCTCTCAGAGTTATGCCCATTGGGACTTCGACAAGGCCGGTGTTTTTTACTTTGCCTGTAAGAGCAAATACCTTGGTCCCTGATGAATTCTTTGTCCCGATCGAGAGGAAATAGTCTGAACCCTTCTCAATAATGACAGGGACATTGGCAAAAGTTTCTATGTTGTTAAGGTTGCTCGGATATCCCCACGGGCCCCCGCCCGGTTCTGAAAGCCTGGGAGGCCTTGGCCTTGGAAAGCCTCTTTCTCCTTCGAGCGACGCGACAAGCGCTGTCGACTCTCCGCATACAAAGGCTCCGGCTCCTTCTCTGATATTTATGGTAAAGCTGAAGTCAGTGCCGAGTATATTATTTCCGAGAAAACCGAACTCCTCCGCCTGATCTATGGCGATCTGCAGGTTCTTGACAGCCAAAGGATACTCATGTCTGACATAAATGAGGCCGTACCGTGCACCTATGGCATAAGCGTTTAAAAGCATACCTTCCAGAAGACTGTGCGGGTCACCTTCCATAATAGATCTGTCCATGAACGCGCCCGGATCACCTTCATCGCCATTTGCAATGACGAGCTTTATTTTCCCAGGAGCATTTTTAGTATGCGCCCATTTCCTTCCGGCAGGAAATCCGGCGCCTCCTCTTCCTCTGAGATTTGCCTTGTCGACTTCCTCAAGGACCTCGTCCGGGGTCATGGAGGACAGGGACTTCTCCAGCCCGGCATATCCGCCCACAGCGATGAAGTGGTTAATGTTTCGGGGATCTATGACCCCGTTATTTCTGAGGGCGATCCTTTTCTGTTTCTTATAGAACGGGATATCGGTCATTTCAGGCACAGGATCACTGAGGAAGTCGTCCCTGTACAGACCCTGCCTGTACGGCATATTGCCAAGCATTGAATAACTCATGATCCAGGGAACATTTTTCGGTTTGGTTCTCTGGTAAAAAATGTTCATTGGCTCAACTTTCAGAACAGGGCCCTTCTGGCATATTCCCTGACATCCTGTTGATACTATTTCAAGATCAACTCCACTGCCGGCTGCTTCCTTTTTGAACCTGTCAATGAGCTTATGGGCTCCGGTCGCGGTACACGCGGTTCCACAGCAGACCCTTGCCCTTAGCGCGTCAGGCTTAAAAGTATCTTTTTTAAGTGATGATCTGAGTTTTTGTAATTCTTCTATGTTGTTAAGTTTCGCCATTCTGTCACCTTAAAATAAATTGTTCAAAGTTGTTTGAAATTGTTCAAGGTTGTTCAACATTGTCTTTTGACTATCTTGAACTACGTTAAACCATTATTGAACTATTTTGAACTATTCGTCGTCATCATCCAATGATGAGATGTCCTCATCTTTTTTAATTTTGTCAACAACACTGTCAAGTTTTTTCATGTCTATTTCACCGACGATGTTTTCATTAACTGTAGCTACCGGTGCCAGGCCGCAGCAGCCGATACATCCAACGGTCTCAAGGGTCATCTCAAGATCGGGCGTGGTCTCGCCTTCGTCTATTTCAAATTCATCCTTGATCTTGTCGAGCACTTTGTCAGCCCCCCGGACATGACAAGCGGTGCCTGTACACACCCTGATTATTTTCTTGCCGCGAGGCGTAAAATAGAACTGCTTGTAGAATGTGGCCGTGCTGTAAACATCAGACATCGATATGCCAAGATCTTTTGATAGTTTTGCCAGCTCTTCCCCAGGGAGATAATTGTGTTCTTCCTGGATCTGCTGGAAGGCATGGATCAGTATGCCGCGATTTTTTTCGGCTTCAGTGAGTACTTCGCCTACAGGACCAAGAACGTTATCAGCTTTCAGACTCATTGATACCTCCGACTCCGGCATGAGCTGCTGCTTTAATTTCTCTTCTGGCGGCCATATCCATAAGCACCCTCTCCGTGCCGAATTTGCCGGGTTCATATTTTCTGAGCTTGAGATATTTTCTCGCATTGTCGATGTAGTCCAGCGCCATGGCGAGTATCTTTTCAGGGTCCGGCTCAAAATGGAGCGCTCCCATGTAGCGTTCCATCCAGACCTCTGTCATGATCTTTGTTACTTCCCTGCTTGCTCCAACAGGGGATTCACCACCCATGATGACCGGTACGCCTGAGGCCGCGAAGTAGCAGCCGATCGCTATCGCCTTCTCAGACATCCATTCAGGAGCAATGCCGACCGCAGGCATGCCCGCGATCTCATCTGAAAGGCCGCCTTCAGCCGCCATGTTGGTTGCAATTGTCAGAATCCTTGAGTTGTCAACGCATGAACCAAGATGGAGGATAGGGGGTATGCCTATGGCCTCACACACTTCTCTTAATCCGGGGCCGGCGTTTTCCAGTGCCATTTCGGGTGTGAGATAACCTTCAGTTGCACATGCTGCGGAACTGCAGCCTGTTGAGACAACAAGGACATCATTCTTGATGAGTTCTCTTACGAGGTATTTATGTATGCCTGTTGCGGTGACCCTCGGGTTGTCACAACCGACTATGCCGACAACACCGCGCACTCTTCCGGCCATGATGGCGTCATTTAAAGGCCTGTATGAACCGCGCCATTTTCCGCCCTGCATATATTCAATATATTCATCGGAAAAACCGCCGATCAGCGGGGACTTCTTTGTTATGTGGCTTCCCTCCGTTGTCCTGTTCGGGAAATTGTCACATGCGAGCTTCAGGATCTCTTCCGCGGTTTTATTTGGATGGTGTTCGTCATGTTCAATGTGTGTCGCGCCATACAGCTTGGCTTTAGGGCTGGTGGTAATGATCTTTGTATGGAATTTTTTCGCTACTTCAGTGATGGCAGGCATGATGCACTGAACATCAACGGAAAGGGCATCGATCATTCCAGTCATAATACCGAGTTCCTGATTGGTAAAGCCACCGGCTGTAGGGATACCGTGTCTCATAAGTACTTCATTTGCAGTACAGCACATACCGCCGATGTTGATGCCTTTGGCCCCTTTTGATTTTGCATATTCGATCATTTCAGGTTTGGAGGCAACGTCAACTATAGCTTCCGCGAGGGTCGGCTCATGACCATGCACTACCATGTTGACCTCATCTTCCTTGAAGATACCGAAGCTGGCTTCGGCCTTGATGGGCTTAGGGGTTCCAAATAGAATGTCGGAAATATCGGTTGAGATCATGCACCCGCCCCAGCCGTCCGCAAGTGCCGTTCTCAGTCCGTGTGTGAGGAGATGGTCGGCTTCATGGTCAACACCTATCGCTGTACGGTGCATTGTCTCAACGACTTCTCTGTCTATACCGCGTGGAGTGATGCCGTACTTCTTCCATCTTTCCTGTGTTTTTTGCGGTGCCCTTTTGCAGTAATTCAGCTCACCGTTCTGGCGGCCGAAGTCCTGGAGAAAACTCTCGGCAACGTCCTTTGCAACATCATTAACAGGTCTGCCTTCGAACTCAATGCCGAGAATACCGGCGACTTTATAGAGTTTCTCTACATCCTTGATCCGGAAGTCTTTTGTTTTGCCGGTTGCGACCTCCAGGAGGGTATTCGCCATGTCTCTGGAATGGTCTGAGTGGGCGGCTGTTCCGGCGGCGATCATCCTCAGAAAATTTCTTGCGGCAACTGTTGGAAGGGTAGCGCCGCAGATACCTCTCGCTTCTTCTTCGGCGTTCTTGCCTACCAATCTGCAGGGTCCCATATGGCATACTCTGCAGCACGCCCCTGTTTCGCCGATAGGGCAGGGCTTAAGCTTTTCCGCACGGTCAAAGCAGGTCTCAATGTTATGAGATTTACCCCAGCTGATTATTTCTTCAGCTGAAGTCCCGGCACTTTTAACTGGTTTGTTATTACTCATCTATCCTCCTGTTCAATTTCGGAATTCGGATTTGGGATTTCGGAATTAACTCCGCACTCCGCATTCCGCAATCGTAACTCTAAAACATCGGGTCCATTTCAAGGGCGGGATGCCCGACATTAGCAAGATGCTCCATTAATTTTTCAGAATCTTCGGCAACGGTTTCGTCCGCTATCTTGTCAATCAGGTCAGGTACGCCTTCCTCTTCACATCTCTGTTTGAATTCTTCACCAAGCCTTTCTTTAAGGTTTTTTGTCATCCAGACGATCCTTTTGATGCCTCCATCGGCAAAGAGGAATTTTTTGCTTGTAATAAAAATAACTCCGATCCCCATAAAGCCGGGGTTCTGTGTTCCGCCGCCGACGGTGCCGGCCAGAGTGGAAAACTTCATGCCGACAGGTGTCATTCCCGTATGGCCTCTCTGCACAAGCATTACACCGTTTGCTTCGGGCACGATCGCGACAATGCATTCAAAACACCCGCAGGATGTCATAGGGTTGTCCATGATCGTATAAAGGTTTAATGACTCAACCGCTCCGGCAGAATTGCTTTTCAGGTATTCATCCACGCCGCCCCATCTGCCGGCTTTGGCATCCAGCACTTCACCTTTTCCAATCGGCTGGTTACCGCCGGTCGGGTCTATTTCAAATGCAGCCTTACAGTCAAGCCAGTTGTACGCGCCGCAAAGACCCAGACGTTCGGGGCTGATAACACATACATGAGACGGTGCAAAAGACTGGCACAAAAGGCAGGAGTAGTATGTATCTACTGATTCATCAGTCAGGCCTCCAAGCCTGTGGTCCCTTTCTTTATATACAGCTTTGGCCTGTTCCTGAAGTTCAAGTACGTCTTTTTCGTCAAAATACAGTGTCACCTGAACCTTGTCGACTATGGCGTTGAACCTCTTTTTTGACATAGTGGCCTGTATGATCCCGATGTGCTCAAGTGTAACCCCGTCTTTATATGCCTGATTGCTTATACGCATCCAGACGATGTCCCGCTGACCCATATGCCACAGGCCCTGGGCCTCGTTTATATTGTGATGAAATTTTCTCTCGACTATGGATTCAAAATCCTTCTGCATCTTTCTGCCGGCTACATCAACGACAATAGCCAAAGGCATTTTGCCTCCCTGCTTATACCTTTCCTCAACGTCCGTTCCGACAATAGTCACCTTGCCGTCTTCGATCTCATCAAGTTCTTTTGTTCTAACCCATTCAAATGCGGGCGTGCGGTTTCCGCCGAACTCAATAAACATATCCTCTTTTCTGATCCTCTCACCTTCGAAAGCAGGGCCGTAAGATACCGGGATCGGGGGCTTCTCTACAGTGACCTTGAGGCCCCTTACTTCAAAGGCCCTCTGGACGATCTTGCTGTGATCAAGCTCTTTCTCGACTTCTTCATAAGTGCAAACGCCGGTCGGATGTATAACAGGTATGTCTGAATCAGCAATGGCGGGGTAGCCCATAACGATAGCGCCCGCGCCGGTTGACCATATTATATCTGTCAGCTCGCCGAGTACCATGGCGAACGCGAAGACCCTGTCCTTTGTATATTTAAGATGTGCTTTGTAATCTCCCGGCTTGTTGCCGCCGAAGATCATTGACGCCCTGATCGACCAGTCGGCCGCATAGAGTGTGTGCTCCACATCAGGTCCGAGCGGAACTATATATGTTTCCCAGCCGAGATCTACGCCTCTTCTGAGAAGCTGTTGGGTAACGTTGGTTACGTTACCGTCTTTGTCCTTTGCGGTTCCGGAAAGGAAGGAAAGGATGTTCTTTTCCTGGAGTTCCCTGACGATCTTTTCCGCTGTCTCATCGTCAGGCGCGGCCCCAATTATACACGCGAAACCGGGCATCCTTCCGTCAACGAGCTGGATACCGAGGTTCCTCTGGATCGTGTCGGTGATAAAACCGTTGTATACATATCCTGTTTCAGGGTCTTTTGCGGGCTCTTCGCCGTTTACGTATCTCAGGGCGAGGATGATCTCTTCAAGGAAGAGGGTGGCCATGCCTGAATCAAGGGCCTCTCCAAGGTAAGGTTTCCAGAGTTTTTCATCCGGCAGGTCCTGAAGCATTTCCCTGGTCATTTCAAGGGCGACCTTCATATCCGCAAGTGTTTTGACCGGGAAGGCCGTCATCGCATATATCTGGGGAAGATAAAATGCTGTATCCGGAAATTCAACAATAAACTCCTTGCCTTTCTCGGCAACGGCCTTTTCAAGTATTTCCTCTGCCTGCCTGAACAGACTGTGCGACGCCCTTATTGCAGCAGAGGCAATTAATTTTGACATTTAACCCTCCTGTATTTAATAAGATTAAGATGAAGAAAATGAGAAGATGAGAGGTTGAGATAAAAAATCCCATTCGCTTAATTTTTCAACTTCCCAACTTCTTAACTTCTTAACTTCTCAACTTCCCAACTTCTCAACTTCCCAACTTCTTAACTTCTCAACTTCCCAACTTCTTAACTTCTTAACTTCTTCTTTGTTGTATTCTGTATCATTGTCTTTTCCTGCATTTGCGGCAAATACCGTAAAATTCTATGTGATTCCCTATTAAATCAAATCCCTTAGCCATAGAGCTGGAAAGGCCGATCCTGAAATCCTTGTTAATATCAACTATCTCCATGCACTTTACACAAATAAGATGATTATGCGGCGTAACAACAGGGTCATACCTTCTTTTACCGGGATCAATTGTCAGTTCCCTTAAATCTTTCCTGGTCTTAAGCGCCTCAATTGTATTGTAAACCGTCGCGAAAGACATTGTCGGAAACTGTTTTAATACAGACCGGTAAATGTCATCTGCCGACGGATGAGAACCGTTGCCGTCAAGACATCTCAGAATTGCCAGCCTCTGCGGCGTAAGTTTGATACCGAGGTGCCTGTATCTTTCTGCTGAAAACATATTCGTACGCATCTACATATAAAGAATATCAACTAAGAATAATTCCTGTCAATCTGCCGACTAAGGTTTCCTGCCTAATTACTACGGGACTTCAGAAACGTGGGAATGGCATTCGCTTCCCTGGGCCCCACGGTGATCTTCCAGCCGGACAGTTTGTCTTCAAGAGCTCCGCTCAGAATAGCAACCTGACCGGGCAATATTAGTTCCTTGCTGCTTACCTGACTTTCAAGGCCGCTTTCTGTAATAAACTGGGCTATTTTGGCAGCGGTAAACTTGCCGGCCGCCCATGCCGTTAAAACTGAAAGTCCCTCGCAGTCCATTACAGCGAGACGGCTCGGTACTTTGCTGTTCTCCACCTCGCCCGAGACTATGAAATACGTAAGAGAAAAATTGGTTGTTATCATCAACGGTGCATCCGCAGCCGGTTCACCGATTTCATAAACTTTCTGTTCTACCTGCATGGGTACCTGAGGATCGGTATATATGTTTTGCCTCAGTGTAAACAGAGCCAGGTTCTTCCACTTTTCAATACTGCTGACCACAACTATTGACGAGTATTTTGCAACTGCTACAGATGCAATGGACGCTTCAAATACAGGATCGTCTCTAAGAACATAATTAATTATGGGATAACCCAATGGTTTAAAGCTTTTCTTGAGAGCGGCCCTCCTGATAATTGTATTGTGCTCTATAATGTCTTTGGCTGTTTTTGCTCCGGAATCAAGAACAATATCTTCAACACCAAGACCTTTTATTTTTTCAGTGAGTGAACTTAAAGATTCAGGGCCGTCAGCACACGCAACGAGAGGAACTTTATTGGACTTTGAGATATTTGCCATTGCTTCGACATTATCATCATTTGCGCAGTATATCAGAGGTTTTCTGTCCGCAACAGCTTTAACAGCGGCTTCAGCGGCTGCAGGGTCTTTACAATTCAGGATGATAGATGCCCCGGGAGCTTTTTCAGCAACGAGCTTAACAGCAGATTCATATTTGGCACTGTCACCGGAAGCAAATTCAACAGAAACCGCATCGACCCTGAGTTTTTGCCCGACACGGTCAATTTCAGAACCAGCGACCTCCGCTATTTTACCGGCAAAATCTACATCGCTGATATTGTCCTTTATGTTCACTGCTAATGCACAGGGGTTGACGAACTTCTTGTCATGTCTGAAAAGAACTGTCTCTCCTCCCATTTTGACAGCATTGTCGCCGGTCCCCAGGGAGAAAGATCTGATAGGGGGCGCAGATGCTTCGCCAAGTGTTTTTTGTGCTTCTTCAGAAACATCAGGGCACGCGGAAAGCTCAACACCGCCCTGGGCAAGTTTCATTGCAAACGCGAGGCAGGTCGGGAAACCGCATTTTTTGCAGTTGGTTTTTGGAAGAAGTTTAAATATCTGCACTCCGGTTAACGCCATTCTGAAACCTCCAAGTCAGTTAGTCACTAAGTTATTAAATAAATATTAAATTCTTTTTCTCAATGACGCAATTACTTAATTTCTTAATAACTTAATATTTATTTAAACAAGTTCATCTATGGTTTTTATTGCGTTTTCAATAGCCCTGGGATGCCTCATTATCAAAAGATTTGATCCGGATAACAGCATTGACGTAGCTGTCATGGTTTCCCATGCTATACCTCTTTCTTCAAGTGATCCCCAGTCGGGTACTTCATTCACGTCCGCGACTGTCTCCTTTACTTTCCAAACGTACATGCCGACATCCCCCAGTATTGGCGGCTGCATTGTAGCGTCATTCTGAGCAAGTCCGGCAAGCCTTATCCTTTCCATTACAGAATAGGTGTACTCAAGGCCGTACCCCAGAGCGGAACACATAGGGTCGGTAATAAGCTTTTCCTTGTCAAACCCCATTTGAGTGATCAGGATGTTTAACTGCTTTGCCAGATTGATGTCAAGCTCTGACATCGCGATAAGTTTATGATTATGTGCAAGAGCGGCGGCCACTATGGTCTTATAATTGCCTTCCTGTGCCTTTCCTATCACGCAGTTGCTTCCGCTGGCGGCCTCTGCCGCGGCAACCAGCACTGCCGCGTCTTTTTCAATATGGTTGGAACCGAGAATTATAAGGGGCACATCAATTGACGAAAGCACGTCTTTGACAGTTTTAGCTGCATCTTCAGCAGAGCGGTCATCCTTATCAGGATGAGTGCTGACAAGCCTGAGTGCAATTGCACTGGCTTTTACTTCATCCTGGCAGTATTTCGCCCATTTGACCGGATCATCGCTCACATCTTTATATATGTTTTTTACAGTATCAGGCCAGTCGTCAGGAGCGCAGTCCTGAATTTCACACGCTATTACAGGCCTGTTCGGCAGCTCACCTTCAAATGACAAAAAGGGAAGGGTGCTCTCGCCTCCTATCACAAGCGCCTTATCATCTTTGCCGAAATCTACGGCTAAAACTTTACCGTTGAAAGATTCTTTTGGAACAACAAATGACATAATAAACCTCCGCAATAACCGGGTCATTGAGAAATTCAGTAATTAAGTTATTGAAAAAAAATGATAACAGCTTAATGACTCAATAACTAAATAACTTAATGACTTTTATTTGTTTTACATTTCAAGATACGAATGTGCGTAAAGAGTATTTCCGAGAAAGATGTCAGTAGTCTTAATTACATCCATAAGCTCTTTATCCAGCGGGTTTGCAATGGCAGCAGTCAAACCCTCATACATCAATAATGTAAGATACACTTTATCTATGAGACCTCTCATCTGTTTAGGAACACCATTGGATATGTTGCTGAGCCCTACGACTGTCTTCATCGGAGGGTCATTAAGCTCCTGAAACATTTTTACTGCCTTTAAGGAGTGCGAGGCCTGGTCCTGGGTAGTGCAGACCTGCAGGATAAGCGGATCAAGGTAGATATCTTCCAGAGAAACTCCGTACTCCGCTGCCCTTGCCATAATTTCGGCGGCTATTCCGCATCTTTCTTCCGCGTCCGCAGGCAGTCCCCCTTTGCCGACTGTCAACGCAATGATCTCTGCATTATATTTTGCCGCGAGTTCCAGCATTCCGAATCTTTCAGGGTCATTTGATGTGGAATTAATCAGAGCTCTTCCCCATTCGTTATTATGTTCTTTAAGGCCGGCTTCAAGCGCTGACGCATTTGTTGTATCAAGGCAGAGAGGAGCCTTGACGACTTCCTGTATACTGCTGACCATCCACTTCATCAGGTCTTCACCGTTCTCTTCGGCAGGACCTATGTTGACATCTATAAAATGGGCGCCGGCCTTCCACTGGCTTTCAGCAAGTTCCTGTATGGGTTTAGGGTCGCGCGAATCCATGGCTTCCCTGACCTTCTTTGCAATAACGCTTATTTTCTCACCGATAATTAACATCCGGTCGTATCTCCTTTCGCATGCAATATCCCTGAAATCTTTAATTTCAGGCTTTTCAAGACAAGTTAATAAATATAGCATAAGAGCGGTTCTATGGTAAAGGTTTCTTTGAGAGGCTAATTTGGAAATAAAAAAAACAAATAGGTTTAGCGAAGGAAAATATCAGGGCATATTAAGAGTGTCTAAAAGATCAAATAACGACGATAGAGCCTTTGAGCCGGCAGGCAGGCTGAAGACCGGTTTTCCTTCAAGGTCATATTCAGAGACCATTTCATCAGACGGCATGGATGTGATGGCTTCAAATTTATGGTCTTTGATCCTCTCACTCAGTTTTTCAAGGTTACCCGCGGATGATCTGTTGATTATAAGTATCCGTCTGTCAATATCAAGATCCAGTTCATCTATGAGTTCGCTTATTCTTTTTGCGGTACTTACCCCTTTCAGCGTAGGGTCGCTAACTGCTATTAAAAGGTCTACTTTATGTGTTGTACGCCGGCTTAAATGCTCCATACCCGCTTCATTGTCGATTACAACATATGGATATTTTTCTGATAGTTGATCGCTGTATTTTCTGATAATATTATTTGCCGCGCAATAACATCCGGGACCCTCAGGTCTGCCCATGACCAGAAGGTCGAATCCGCTTGATTCAATGAGCGCCTGCTGGATATGATAGTCAAACATCTGCTCCATACTCATTCCCCCGGGCCTGTCGGCACCGCTGCGAACGGTAGCAAGAGCCTCCTCCCTCATATTTCCAATGGTTGAGTACACAGGGACGCCCAGCGCTTCATTCAAACAGGCATTACTGTCGGCATCCACAGCAAGAACCGGTTTCTGCTTCTTCTCAATAAGGTATCGGACTGTAAGGGCGGCAATAGTCGTCTTGCCTGTTCCCCCTTTGCCGGCCAGCGCTATTACATAAGCCATGTCATTAGAATATAGTTTTAGACATTTCTAAATCAACTCTCTCATCTTGCCTTATAAAGAGCAAAAACATTCAGGATATAAACCGATATGATCGCAATGGAATCCCATGAAAGCAGCAGTGCTTTTTTTCGCGCCCTGTATGTCAAACCGATTACAGCAATTGTCATCATTATCAGTGCCGAAATTATGGAAAACATATGGCTGGCATCAATATATGAGAGGAGGGGGCCTTTAATATAAAAAATATCTTCTATCGCGAGTATGCCGATATTGAATATATTGCTTCCGAAAAGATTTCCGATTGCCATGTCAGCAGCGCCTATTTTCAGGGCAGCGACTGATACAGCTATTTCAGGGAGAGAAGTGGAGACTGCTATCAGTACGTTGCCGACAAAAGTCTGGCCAAGCCCTGTCATTTCGGCAATGGATTTTCCGAGATCAGGCAGGAATATTGCTGCTATGACAACTACAAATGCATTGATCGTAAAGTTAATGTAAACATTTCTTTTGGATATCTTTTTGTATTTCAGTTCCTCAACCTTTTCCTTCACAAATGCGGCAATTATTCTTTTTTCCTGAAAGAAAATCAGCCGCATGGAAAGCACATAAATGAAAAGAATCAGAGGTGTATATATTCCTATCCAGGCAATATATATATTAAGTTCGGGGTTAATAATATTAACGAATACATTAATCGCCGTAATAGAAAGAAGAAGTATCGCAAAACCGGCAGAAAGAATGTGCCTTTGGTGTACCCTCGATGATATCGGATCTCTGTGAAATGCGTCGAGGAGCGCAAGAATAAGCATATTAAACACGCAACTGCCGAAGATCTGCCCCGCAGCAATATTCGGAAGGTCATACATAACCACTGAGCTGACACCTGTAACCAGCTCGGGAAGCGAGGTTACAAACGCCAGAAGTATAACCCCGATCCAGACTCCGCCAAGGCCGGTTTTCTCGGAGATCATGTCCCCGTACCGGGAGAGTTTTGCGCCGGAGTAAAGGATTGCAAGGGTACAGACAAGAAATAATATCCACAGGAGAGCAAGACTCATTTCTTCTTCTCTTTTGATAGAATTGTGCTGATCCTTGCGGATATTTTCATAATTATATTGGTAATACTCCGGGGCCTTGGCTTGATCTGTACAGAAATAATGTCTTCCATTTCAGTGCCCTTTTCAACGAAAATTGAAGGTGATTTCGTTACGGCCAGAACCTGGCTCGGATAAACACTCCGGTGCCCGGTCATGAGGAAACTGATAACACACGCAACCGCGGCATAAGGCGCGACCTCCGGGCCAAAGAGTTCTACGGCCATAATGCTTGCTGATATGGGAGCATTCGTTGCTCCGGCAAGCATTGCAACCATTCCGATTGCAGAGAACATTGCCACATCAAGGCCAAATATATTGGCAAACGCATTACCTGATGAAGCGCCGATAAAAAATATGGGTGTTACAATGCCGCCGCTGCCCCCGAAGGTGAGAGTTATTGATGTGAATATCATTTTACCTATAAATAGCACAGGGTTGATGGCCTCACCTTCAAGCGCTACTTGAATAGTATCAAGGCCCAGTCCAAGGAGTTTTGTAGAGAAAACAAGGGCCAATATTACCAGCACGGCACCGCCAAACAGTCCTTCAACCGGCTTCCATACTTTGATCTTTTTTCTCAGAATAATGACATATTTAATTATTTTGATGAAACTAAATGCGCATAGTCCGAAAAATATGCCGCTTATACATACATTGACAAAAAGAAGACTGCTGAACTCAGGGACAAATTCAAGCGGCTGATGAAAGTATGTGATTCCCATCATTGAAGACACCTGATAGCCGACTATTCCGGCTACGAAAGACGGGAAAAGTACATCATATAGCAGTCCTCCGACAAAAAGGACCTCTACCCCAAATATAGCGCCTGCTATAGGTGTACCGAAAACAGTGGCGAATCCCGCACTGATTCCGCAGATGACCAGTTTTTTTCTGTCTTTGTTGTTAAACCTGAAAATGCCGGAAAATATCGAAGAGAGGCCGGCTCCTATTTGAGCGCATGGGCCTTCTTTTCCAGCTGATCCGCCAAATGCAATGGTTATGATAGTGGCAACAAGCTTTATCGGTACTACTAACGGGTTTATTCTTCCAGACCTTTTATGGACCGCTTCAATGACCTTTTCAGTGCCATGCCCTTCTGCCTCAGGAGCGAGATACTTTATAATTAAACTGCTGAGGAAAAACGCCACTGGTAAAAGAAGAAAATAATACCGGTATTGTTCTGTAAGGGCTATCGCGCTATCAAGGCCTTTAAGGAATATTGTGGTAGACGCTCCAACAAAAATACCCACAAAAGTGGCAAGGAAAAACCACTTGACGATACTTATAAACATGACCGATTCTTCTAATACGCTCTTTCTCATAATTCTTAACCCGTAATCAGTGACCAGTAATCAGCAGAGCCACAGATCAATAGCTCATGGCTCAATAGTTCATAGCTCACACCTGATTAACTAAATAGTGCAAAATCTAAAATTTAAATTCTTAATTCTTAACTTTTAACTCTTTTTATTTGCAACTCGTAACTTACAAATGCTGTATCTCATCCGCATCTTCATCGCCTTCACCCTTAAGTCTTTTATCGATATATTCTTTTGCGGCATCCTGTCCGCCGACACCGAACGCAATAGCCAGAGTAAGCACAACACCTCCGAATATCACGGCAAAGGCTATTAATATTGTCTCCTTACCGATGCCGAGCTGCTCAAGTGCCATTGTAACCGCTAGAAAGAATACAGTAAATTTGACAAACTTACCAATAAAGGCGGATATCTTAAGCCCCGCGTTAACAGAGGCGATGAGCGCGGTCCGGCCAAGAAAATTACTTAATAAATAGCCTGCCAGCAATATAAGTATAGCAGTAAACACGTTCGGCATGTAAAGGAAAAGTTCCCTGAGAAAACCTTCTATTGTGGCAACCCTGAGTGTCAAAAGAGAGATTATAAGGAATGAGAGTATGATGATCCAGCCTATTATTTTTGTAAGAAGGAGAGAGACAGACTCTTTCACACCCCATTTGCGCAGCACTTCCGTTATACCAAACTTTTCAGACAGCTTGTCCAGGTTTACAGTTTTAAACACTCTTATGGATACTTTTTTTAATATGAACGAAAGAAACACTCCAAATATCAGGATGAAAACAGATGCGAGAAGACTGGGCATGAATTCAAGTATTCGGATATAGCACTCCTTAATAGGCTCTATTATTGTTTCCTGTAATGTGCTTTTCATTATTACCTCCCTTAATCATTCATTCCAGCTGTTTACTAACTGGCTTTTCTTCTCTTCAAAAACCCTGCACAAATTTTCTATTTTATCTTCGACTTCAGAGGCACTGCTGTTCTGTGTCTCAATAACAAAAGAAGCGACCCTGCCAAGATACAGAGGTGTAAGTGATTTCAAAAGATGCTCCCTGTTGATGCTTTTGGCATGATACGCATAAGCAAATGCATAGATGATATCTACCCAGGTCTCATCAGACATATTAAAGATGCCGGCAGGAACTTTCACCAGGTCATTGCATAAATAATCCCACAAATTATCAGGCATGAATGTCTTCCACAAAGCTGATAGATCTTTTGCGCCGAGCATGAAAAGATCAACCATTTTACTAAAATTAACAGTGATCGGTTCAAGTCCCACAGCATATCTGAAGCCGAAAGTGGGCACAGGCTCAGTTTCTCCTGTATACTTCCATATTTCATTGTAGTTTTCCATAAGATCAAATGCTGAACTTATTACCTGATACAGCATTGCGCTCAAATCCGTGCCCGGGTCTTTTGGATCGTGGATTTTCGCACCTAAAAAAGATTCACAGATCTTAAACCCGTTTGCGATCGCGGTCGTCGTCATCCATATGTCTATGCCGTATCTGGCCACGTCAGTGTTCCAGACATCCTTGGTAAGATAAAAGGCCGCAAGCTTTCCTGAAAAAGCAAAATCACCTCCTATGGGCTGTCTTATTCTTTTACCGTAAAGAGTCCGCGTCAGGGGATAAATAATGCTGTTCGTGATCGTTCCGTCATACTTGTGCCTTAAGTAGAAAGGAGCAACATAGTCATAGTCCATTTCAACTATGGGCCTTAAAAGCAGATCGATCCATTCAGGGGTTATGCTCCTGAGATCAGAATCTACAACAGCGCATGCTTTAACATTAAGAAAAGAGGCTGCTTCAAATATGGTTCTAAACGCGCTGCCCTTGCCGGGTATACCATGATATGGAGTAGATATCTTAAGAAATTGTTTCTGATGAGTTACAAAAATTGAGTGATAATCTTCTATTGCGGCATCCTGAACAACATCAGTTGTACCGTCAGTCGAACCTCCGTCTGAATTTATAATTACAGCTTTTTTATCAGGGAAGTATCTGGCAAAACCTGCCTGGACGGCTCTTACAACATGTCCTATTGTTCCGGCATTGTTAAAGCTCGGGATTCCGACAATAATGTCAGCTTCATTTATTTCGGAAAGCTTATCCTGAATGTCCATGCCGGGTGATACTGTCTTCACGCCAGTAAATTTCCCATTAACAGCAGAAGCCTCTCGACTTCATCCTGAGATTCAAGAAAATAATCAGCTTGACGGTTCAGGCCGACGCATATACCTATACCCTTTCCTTTTATTGCCTTAAAGGCATCCTCATCAGTTGTATCATCACCGATATAGACAGGCATTCTCTTTTTCCCGAAGTTTTTGCATATCCACTTCACTGCGTCGCCCTTGTTCCATATGCCGTGCGGCCTGATCTCCAGGACTTTTTTCCCGGTAGTTACATCAGTTATATCTTTATATTTGTCCGCTACCGACCAGAAAAGATCAAATAGCTTTCCAAGTTTGCGCTGGCTTACCATTCGGTAATGAACGCTTACGGTAATTTCTTTATCATCCACTATTACTCCCTTCACGGGCGATAGTGTCTGCCTTAATTCACTGACTATCTTTCTCATACCTTTCTGGCTGCCGTGTTTCTGCCCTTTTACAATTTTTTGCCCCCCCCATATTTCTGCACCATGGTTTCCGGCATATATCATGCCTTTAATATTGACGCGCTCCATAAGGTCATCAAGTGACCTGCCGCTGACAATGGCAACTGGAATCTTTTTCATCAAATGAGTTATAAGTGAGCGCATATGGTCTGAGAGCACAGCTTTATCAGGAGAATCTACAATAGGTGTCACTGTACCGTCAAAATCCAGGAAAAGAAATATGTCAGATCTGCTGACTCTGTCGATGTTGTCAAAAAAGTAACAGCAGTCCCTTAATCTGTCAGAGGAGATCAATAATATCTGGTTAAGCACATCATATATCCATCTGTAAATGTCTTTCTCTTTCACCTGCCTCTTAAGGGTCTTCATTCTGCTTCTCTTTTCTTTAACGGGCATTTCTAAAGCGGTCCTTATGGAATCGCAGAATTCTTCAATATCATAAGGATTGACGAGAATCGCACCCTCCAGCTCCTCGGCTGCACCGGCAAATTCGCTCAGGAGCAATACACCTTTACCGTCCACCTGAGCGGCTACAAATTCTTTAGCAACGAGGTTCATACCGTCATAAATGGAACTGATAATTGCTATGTCGGCCATCCTGTAATAGACGGCAAGGTCTTCATGTTCGGCCTTGACATCCCGGTAGACAATCGGATTCCAGTTTTTTTGAGAATATTTTTTATTGATCTTTTTGATAAGGCTTTCCACCTTTTCCTTGTATACAATATATGGCTGTTTCATCCTCGTAGGAACAGCTATCTGAAAGAATGTGAATTTCCCCCTGAATCTCTCGTGCCTTTCAAAGAACAGGTCGATAGCCTGCAGTCTCTTTATCAATGCCTTTGTATACTCGAGCCTGTCCACGCCGATACCTATATATTGCTGTGTCAGGCCGTACCTTTCCTTTAAATGATTGACTCTTTTGAATGTTTTATCGGACATGGCAAGTGAATTGAATTTTTTATAATCCACACTTATTGGAAATGCTTCGAGCTTTGTTTTATGTCCTTTATAAGTAATTGTGGAGTTTTGATGGTCGATATCTGCTTCTTCCATGCTTTCGCTTACACATTCCATGAAATTTCTTGTGAATAGGGGGAGCTGAAACCCTAAAAGGTCATTTTGGAGCAGTGCCTCAAGAATTTCAACGGACTGCGGGCATATCCTGAAGACACTGAAGTTCGGCCAGGGGATGTGCCAGAAATGCGCAAGTGTAAGTCCCGGTTTCCTTTCTTTAAGGATTTTAGGAACAAGGCAGAGGTGATAATCATGTATCCAGATTATAGAGCTTTCATTAGCAATATCGAGAATGGCGTCGGCAAAGGCCTCATTCGCTTTCTTGTAGTCGTCCCAGTACCTTTTTCTGAAATATACGCGATCCAGGGTGATATGGCACAAAGGCCATAAAACCTGGTTGGAATAGCCATGGTAATAATTTTCAATTTCCTCAGGACTCAGCCAGACCCTTTTCAGTGTATATGACGGTTTGTTCGGAGGTACGTTGACACAATCTTTGTCATCTACGGTTTCCCTGTCACCCGAACCGCTTCCCCAGGCGACCCATGTACCGCCCGTTGCCCTGAGGACTTCGTCCATAGCAGACGTCAGTCCGCCGGCAGGTTTGTCAATCCTTATATGATTTCCTGTTTTTTTATGTACGTAAGGTTCCCTGTTTGATACTATAATGAGATTTTTCCTGGAGACGCTTTCGTCGATGAATGCCGTCAGTTTTTCATAACTCATAATAGCTCAATTACACTTTTACCCTGGTTGGCGATAAAGTACCAGACTGAAAGGTAATCCCGTATCTGTCTTGTAATGAGAAAGTTGTTTTTTACGTATTCCTTTCCTTTCTGTCCCATGCGCTTAGCCATATCGGGATTATTAAGGAATTGTCTTATTCTGAAGGCGGCCCCGTCAACAGAATATACAAGAAAGCCTGTTATTCCGTTCACGATCTGAAGGGGAATACCCCCCACAGGAGCGCCTATTACGGGTTTTTCCTTCCACATGGCTTCCGCGACTGTAAGCCCGAAACCCTCCTTGAGCGACTTCTGTATGATCACATCAGCAGATCGCTGAAGGGCATTGATTGCCTTGTCACTGAATGTGGGCAGGAGCAGGATGTGTATATCCGGGTCATTGCCGGCCATTTCCTTTATTTCATTCAGCTCGGCTTCGCCTTCCGGGTCATCGGTTGCAGGGCTGCCAGCGAGGACAAGGGTGCAGTCGGAATATTTTTTTACCATCTTGTAAATCTCTATAGTCCCTTTCTGGTCTTTGAACTTGTCAAATCTTGATACCTGAAGTATTATCGGTTTATCAGTAGGAATTGTATATTTTTCCATAACGGCGTTTATTTCCCTGTCTGTAAGTTCCCTGTTTTTTTCACTAAGCGGATCTATAGATGGAGTAATGAAAACCTCATCGATCGGCAATGCCCTTGAAAATCGGGCGACTGAAAAAATGGCGGTATTGTACTTTTCAACATATCCCCTGACATGTTCCCATATATCCTGTCTGGGATTTGAAACATCAATGTGGCACCGCCACATCCATGCACTGTTGCTCCGATCATTTATGAATTCGATTAATGGGACAGGCTGAGGATCATGTATAAGTACAGCATCAGCATCGAAATCTATTTTGTCTGCATTGGATTTATTGACATCATAATGATATCTCCACATTTCTTCGGTAATAATCTCGTCATTGCCCTGCAGTCCATTATGCATTTTTTTGGTTATATCGAAAAACTTCGCATCCCCTTCGATGACATCCCATCGGGCGTTTATTCCCAGATCTCTGAGGAGCGGTATCATCCGCTGAAGGATCTCAGAGACTCCGCCGCCTTCGCGCGTGGAATTTATATGCAGGAATGACTTGCCGCTCAGCTTTTCACAGAGTTTTTGTATAAGCAGAAGATCCCTGCCTGGAACAACTCCAGAGTACATATTAATCAAGTTCTTAGTCCCTCCATTTGCGACATCAGGTCTTCTTCTATTATTTCCCTGATATGCTCCCTTATACCGTCAATATCGTGCATAAAAGGGTCGATCGATCTTATATTCAATGCAAGGTTGTTTCTTTTTAATGCGTCTTTGAACCATCTTGAAAAATCGTCAATTCCCTTTCCAAGACGAACCCTTGCTTCATAAAAATGAAAATATATGGAGCCGGGGTCAACATGCCTGAGCGCAATAAGGAATTCAACGAGGTTGGTTACCCTTATACCAAGGGGAAAGACCAGTGTTATCGTTTCAAGAAAGTAAAAATCGTCTCCTGACAGCACACACCGCGGTTCAGGAAAATCTTCAAGGTATGCGTCTATTACCCTTATCAATTCCTTTCTTGTCCCTGAAATAGATTTAAAAGAATATGGGTCAATGTTTGAAAGGCGTTCGGCAAGAGCCCTTTCCTCAAGACTTTCACCGGCCCACTGCGCGAAGTCATTAGTATATCCCAATGAATGCTCCTTTTGAAAATACTGACAGGTATGATGAAATATTGATTCGCCGCTTACTTTGGAAATGACCTCTTTTAATCTCCGGAGGGAATTGGCTTTTCCCCCTGTGGACTTGGAGATGTTGACAGCCTGTTTGAACTCAAATGGCGCTATTACGGCTTCCACTCTTTTTCCTCCCTGAGGTAGACCGTTCTGTGCGGGAATGGTATATTGACGCCGGCTTCATTGAATTTATGATAAATGGCTTTATTGACCTCATGTATTGCCCGCCCGCGCAGAACAGGTTCTTTAGTCCAGCAGAGTAACTGAAAATTCAGGGAGGATTCCCCGAACTCTCTAAATCTGACCCGGGGCTTCGGTTCTTTAAGGATATAATCATTATCGTCAGCTATCCCGAGCAGTATTTCCTCAACTTTTTCGATGTCACTGCCGTACGCTAC
>CAZNPC010000031.1:0-22695 GCA_964574765.1 uncultured Nitrospirales bacterium
ACAAGTCTCTGGCAAATCACTTTTGCCGTCATACCCGCGCAGGCGGGTATCCAGAAATCTTTGTTTTTCAAGGACTACTGGATTCCCGATAAAGACCTCAGGAATGACAAACAAAGACTTTCGCATGAGACTCCTATTGATTTATTCTTTTAAACGGATACGTTACCAGCGCGTAAATAACAGCGATCATTATATCAATACATAATATATAGTTAAGAAAAACAGCCTTCACCGCGAATATCAATCCGGCTTCCTGCCGCATAAAATTCAGCCATTTAAAATTAGCAAACAGATACACACCTATAAAAAAAATAAAGCCATATACAGACTCATTGACAAAAAACATAAGAAGAAGCGATATAAGCGCTGAAAAAGCCGCAATAGCCGCTATACCGTTACTCGGGACTGACGGACCCGCGTTATCGAGCTTTTTTACTTTCATAAACAGATGCACCCACAAAGCGGCGCGCCTGAAATAATTTCTTACCGCCTGTTTAAAAGTCGCGAACTGGTGTTTGACCACCATTTTCCTGTTAAGCTCGATACAATCTATCCTGTTTATCCTGCGGGCCAGTTCAAAATCCTCCACATCCGCCCCTTTATATCCTTCATTGTATCCGCCCACTTTTTCAAAAAGATCTTTTCTTATAGCTCCGCACCTCGGAGCAAATACACTAACCCTGTCAGACCCGGAACCCCCAAGATGTATATACTCAAAAAGGGCCATATACCTCGGGACAAACCCACTGTTCAAAGGCTCTTTTTCACAAATCCCTATAACACAATTGGTTTTGGGATTTCTTTCAAAACACTCCTTGACCTCTCGGATAGTTCCGCCGCTGACTGTAACATCCGCGTCAAGAAAGAAAATGATATCTCCCTTTGCCGCCTTTACTCCAAGGTTTCTCGCCCGGCCCGGCCCGGAATTCTCACTTAACGTCACAAGTTTTACAGGATATTTCTTTACCATATCAACTGTATTATCAGTGGAACGGTCATCAGCAATGATCACTTCAAAGTCTTCAACATCGGAGGCAAAAATAGAATCCAACAGACCCGGCATGAATTTTTCAGCATTATAGGTCGGGATAACAATTGAAATCATAATAAGAGTGTAATAGTTATACAACGGTAAAATCAATTGATTCAATGCCTGCAATACCGGCGGATCAAATACGATGGGGCGCCCCGCGTGATATACTAATTGCAAGATGAATCTCGGCTCAGCAGGGTGAGATATGAGAAAGAGGCTATACCTGAAAGTCGGCGACAAAGTGACTCATATCAAACATTCCGTCTGGGGAACCGGCGAAGTTATTGAGGAAAAACATTCATCACTTGACGGAGGCGGCTGCTTTGTAAATATCCTCTTTGCGGATGGAAAAGAGCGGTCATTCCTTAACGATATGGACAATGAATGCTGCTGCTGTTATGCAGGAATCAAAATCATGTACTGATATTCGTTTAAACTGTTCAAACCGTTCAAGCAGTTCAAGCTGTACAAGTAAGACATCTAAAAGGATTCGCGATCAGGTGAAACAAATTGCAAAGCAATTTTCATCCAAATACATAGCGATACCATAATCAGTGACAAGTTAGAAGCTTGCCCGCCGATTCTTTTGGAGGGTGAGAAATACGAAATGAGAAGATAAGAACCGGGATACTGATGATGATGTTCCGTACGACTCCTTTAAAAGAAAACCTCGAGGAATTAACCGGATACGTCATAACTCTATTGATAAAACAGAATCTAATCGATTGTCGATTACGGAACTAAAGAAGCAGTCTTCCGGTTCGGTGGAAAGTCAGGCCGCATTAGTAATTTGTGATGTCTTGTGCATCTGACCATATGATAACCGTTCAGACTGTCCAGTCGGTTTAAACTGTTTAAACGGTTTGAACTTATTTTTATAGCGGAAACTTATCTTTTACAAGTTCTATCTCCTGCTCACGGCTTTTGACCTGCCCGTCGAGCCTGGCATCCAGAATTTCCAGCAATATTTTATTAAAAAGCGGTCCGGGCCTGTATCCCATTTTTTTCAGGTCTTTCCCTGTTATTGACGGCCTGATCTTCCTGAGTGTTGTGAGGTAATTTGACAGGGCCTTTTTTTGCTTATTATCTTTGGTTTTGGCGATCGCGAATAATATGGACGGCAGGCTTAGCGGTTTCAGGGCATGATAGACATCTTTCTCTTTCCAGTCGGTCGAACGAAGATAAAGCAGTGTCTCATTTGACTGCTCAATACTTTCAAGTATCTCCTCTCTCGCTTTTTGAGGAACTGCAAGTCTGACCAGGGCCTTATCGCGCTCACGATTCTCAAGCCCTTCAAAAAGCGCCATAAGGAACAAATGCGATTTATTCAGATCTTCCTCTATAAACAATAGTTTAAACCAGGCAAATGTTTCCTGGATGTCCTTGAATGTTTCCTGCAGAGACTTTGTCACCACAATGTCCGGATGTATGAACTTCAGAAGATCCAGTTCCAGCATCCTTTTTATCGCCTCCAGTGGCTCAGTCTCAAGGAACAACAGGTTAAGCTCATCATAAAGCCTTGAGCCGGAGAGCTTGTTGAAAAGACTGATCTTTACTGCCGTCTTTATAAGGTTGAGCGTATGTTTGCCGATTTTAAAACCAAACCTTACCGAAAACCTTATGGCCCTGAACGCCCGGGTAGGGTCTTCTATAAAGCTCAGGTTATGCAGGATCCTTATGGTCTTTTCCTTAAGATCTCTCTGTCCGCCGAAATAATCGAATAATTGCCCAAAGTCTCCGGGATTCAGTTTTACAGCGAGTGAGTTAATCGTAAAGTCCCTGCGATACAGATCCTTCTTTATGGAAGCTGTCTCAACTTTTGGAAGTTTGCCGGGAGATTCATAATACTCGGTCCTCGCGGTAGCAACGTCAAATTTCAGAGATCCCTTGATGACTACAGCGGTGTTAAACCTCTGATGGCTCTTCACTTTCGCTTTAAGCTTACTGCCAAGTTCCCGCGCGAATATTATTCCATCGCCTTCAACGACAATATCTATGTCAAGGTTTGCTTCACTTCTCAGCAGATCCCTTACCGACCCTCCGACAAGATAAGCTGTATAGTTAAGTCTGTCTGCAACTTCTCCGGACAACTTCAGAATCTCAAATATCTCATTTGGCAGCTTCTCCTTCATGCTGGAGGCCAGATTTCTTCCCATGGCCGGCTTTTCCCTGTGAGGCTCCAGACCAACCCTGTTTTTCCTCAGGAGGTCCTCATAAAGCGACCTTAAGAGATCTGTCCTTGTTATCGCGCCCGTTATCAGGTTGTTTTCAATAACCGGCATAAACCGCTGGTTCTGCTCAACCATTACTGCTTCAACCTCCTGCATTGATGTCGACGGCTTAACTGTGGGGGCATCAGTAGTACAGAACTCAGACACTTTACTTCCGCCAAATCCGTGAAACAGTGCCATTTCAACAACTTCCCTGGAGATGATACCCATATAGGCCTTATTCTTAATTACCGGCAGAACATTTATGCCATACCTTGTAAGATTGCGTTCAGCGCTCTTAATGGTATTGCCCCATTCTATGCTCTTTACAGGGCTTGTCATAATATCCTTCGCAGTCTTTGCCGGCTTGATTTCTTCATTCAAAATAGACAATATGGTCTCTTCAGCTTCTTCCAGAGACATATCTCTTATAACTGCCGATGCGGCCGACGGATGGCCTCCCCCGTTCAGTCTCAGTATTATTTTAGAAAGGTCTGCTTCCACTACACGGCTTCTGGCTATCACATGAATCCTGTCATCCATCATGACCAGGAGAAACAGAACATCAACTTCCTCACTGTCCCTGAACTTATGTGCGAGATACGCTACTTCTCCTATATAGCTTTCCCTTGATGCTTTGGCTATCTTGATCCGGATTCCATGTATCATACGATCACTGGCCGAATGCACAAGCTCGTTAAGCAGCTCGATCTCTTCAGCATTAAGTTCCCTGCTGATAAAGCTTGACACAACATTAAGGTTTGCGCCTTTTTTAACCAGATAAGCCGCCGCCAAAATATCCCTTTCAGTAGTAGATGAAAAGACCATAGAGCCTGTTTCTTCATATAAGCCCAGAGCAAAGATCGTGGCTTCAACAGGGGTAATGTTTATCTTCTTCTGCCGGATCATCTCTATGAAGATCGTTGTTGTGGCGCTTACGGGTTCGACAACCTCTTTCTGTCCTTTAATCTTCCCCGGCGCCCGCGGATGGGTATCGTAAATATGGACCGAAACCCCTTTCCTGCCGATTATTTCAGAGAACTTTCCGATCCTTTCCCTGCTATTTACATCTACAAGTATCAACCGGCTTACACTGTCGAGGTCAATATCCCTGACTTTACTGAACTCAACCGAAACAGGTGATGTCGCAAGAAAGTCACGCACACTCTTTTCCTGCGAGCCCGGGAATACAACGACAGCTTCAGGGTATATCTTCTTTGCCGCAACCATTGAGGCAAGTGCGTCAAAATCAGCATTAACATGAGTCGTGATCACATCCATTTTTCTGTTTCCATACTCTTCAACCCGATCTTAAGAGGAATAAAAAAACATGCTGAGTTAATAACTATTACAATAATAAAACTAATGCCTGACTGGAGAATATCCCACGGCCCCAATGCCCTGCCTTCAAGGCTGATAGAAGGAAAGATAAACCTTGCCGCAACAGCCGCGAGCACAAAACCGGCCAGTGCCAGAAGCAGAAGAAGCTGAGGCCACTGGCTGTTATCCCTCAGGAATATTTTCAGGTCCTTGATCAGCAGGGCAAAAGGAAGCCGGCCAAGGATTTTTCGTGCATTGAAGGAATTTTTAACAGACAGGATACCGGGGATAAAAAGAAGGGGTATAACCCTCATTTATATATAACTACCTTGGCTCTGCCCCTGCTCTTTGCCTTGAACAAGGCAGTATCAGCACAGGTTATCAACTCATCATTAGTCGTAATGTCCTTGTGCGGGTATGTGCACGCTCCTATACTGACATTGATGGCCTGCTTGCCTTTAAGCGACTTAAACTTATGGTTTTTTATGCAAAGCCTGAGTCTCTCTCCCTCTGAAAGAGACCCTTTTTTGGGTGTGTTAGGCAGAAGTATTATGAATTCCTCGCCGCCGTACCTGGCAAGGATATCACTCTTCCTGATGTTCTTTTTCAAAAGCTGGGCGAATTCCTTCAGCACGTGATCACCCGTCTTGTGCCCGAAGGTATCATTTATACGCTTAAAATGGTCTATATCGACCATCAGGCAGGTAAGCGGAATACCATAGCGATGGGACCTGCTGAACTCTTCCTCAAGTCGATGATACATATAACGCGTGTTATAGAGGCCGGTAAGATAGTCAGTTATCGCAAGCTTGCCAAGTTCAATTTTTTCATTTTCCGCTTTTTCAAACAGGAACGCGCTGTAAAGGGCATTGGAAGATGTATTGGCAACTCTGCTGCAGAAATTAATCTCCTCTTCTGTAAACTCCCGCCCCGAACGGGATGTTCTTAATAGAAGCGTCCCTATGATCGTGTCTTTGTAGAAAACAGGCAGGACAATAATTGACTTTATCCCGAGGGGGGACAGTATGTCCCTTACGTCCGTCATTATCGGGTCAGTCTTGATATCACTGATCACAACCGGTGTCCTCGTGATCAGCGCTTCTTTGATCTCAGGATATTTTTCAAGATCGAGAGTTATCGATTTCAGCCTGGGGCTCTCACAGGTCGCTACGACATGAGCAAACTTATGTTCATGGTCAACCCTGATCATTGAACATCGTATTATAGGAATTACTTCCGCAATCTTCTTGACAACCAGAAAAAGTATCTCCTGGGGGTCAAGGGTGGATGAAGCCAGAGAAGTAATCTCGACTATAGCTTTAAGATGCCTCCTCTCCTGATCGATCAGCTTATTCTGCTCCTTTTTAAGGAGACTGCATTCAATCTTAAACTTAACTTCATCGGGATTATAAGGAAGCATTATGAATTCATCAATACCGGACTTTAGAGCTTTTTTCACCGTACTGCCGGAGTCTTTTCCCAGGATTCCTATCAGGGGGGTACCGTCTTCAAACAGATTCAGACACTTCTTGTCTACTCCTTCAGACAGGTGGAGGAGTACTACATCCGGTTTTGTTTTTTCGACAAAGGCCCTCGCCTTCTCCAAAGTGCCGGCACTGCTAACTGCGAATTTTTTCTTTTTTAAAGCTGCAGAAATAGACGCCAGGAGTTTTTTGCTGATATGCGGGTCTAATATAAGGACATTTTTCATGTCTGTACCCCGGAACTAATGTTACGGCACCGGTTTCTCCGTGAGCTCAAGGAAAAGCTCCTCAAGCCTGCGGCCGCCGCTATGAGCTGCCCTTCATTTAATATTCCTATGGTCGAACACAACTCCTCAGCCAGCAAAAGGCTATGAGTTGCCATAAAAATAGCAACTCCGCTCAGGGCAAACTCCTCTAAAAGTTTTTTAACATTCTTATGCCCTTCGGGTCAAGTCCAATTATGGGCTCATCGATTAAAAGAATCTTTGGATCGTGAAGAAGGGCAGAAGCAAAAACGAGTCTTTGCTTCATACCAGCGGAGTAGTTTTCAATGAGATCATCAAGATATTGTTCAATTGAAAACTTTGATGATAGTTCATCTATCCGCCGTTCCGCCCGGTCGGAGTCAATCCTGTAAAGAGCGGCTATAAAATTCAGAAATTCCCTGCCGGTCAGTTTTTCATACTCGGTATTCAATCCTTTTACCGCCCAATGGTCACCAAAAGCTTTACCAACGTCTGTCAGCTTTATCATTGTTCATCCCTCGTCCCTCTTCCTTCGTCACTCGTGTTATTCCCTATATTCTACTCCTTCAAGCGAAATATTGTTGATTGCCTTAAGTAGAATGATTTGTTTGTCCAGGTCCCCGGTGACAAGCCTCACATGCCCCGCGTCCGCGGGAAACTGTCCGAGCGTGGGATCCACTGAAAGCCATTGGCCCACAAAGACCTCAGGCCATGCATGATAAAAGAAACTTCCCTCCTGATACACCAGGCCCGCGTTTATCCTGGCCGGAAGGCCTACAGCCCTTGCCAGCGCTGTGAAAAGAGACGTATGTTCGTTGCAGTCACCCCTTTTCAATTTTAAAACATCCAGGGCACTCGGAATTGTAATGCTCGGTGCCTTTTTAACGTTTTTAAATACCCATTCCCATAATCTCCCGGCTGCAATAAGCGCGTCCTTTTCCCCGCCGGTTATCTCACGCGCCAGGCCGACTATTCTGCTGTCCCCGGACTGAATGAATGGAGTGTCTTTAAGGTATTCGTCCATCCCCGGGACCGGAAGCGGCGTATACTTGTAACCGCTGACATCCTCCTTCAGTATCTCCAGCATGTCCCCCTTCAGACTCTGTCTGCCGCCATTAAGCTCAAACCCTTTGGGGTCTATTCCTCCGACTCTCAGCTTAAGGTATGACACACCTGGCGGCAGATCGAGAATGTTATAAGTTTTTTCATTTTGTTTTGCCGGGTCAGAAAGTAAAGTATTCAGGATTTCTTATGTAATTTTATCAAATAATTTAACTAGTTAGCAAATTCACATACTGCCCTCGACATATAACCACTCACAATAAGCAGATGTGATTGTGTGATTAATTTTTTTTATTTGACGGGGAAATAGAATATATATTACTATTGCAAGTCATACCCTCTTATGTAATCCGTTTACTTGAGAGACTGTACTTAATATAACGGCATTGTTTTCTTTTAAAACAGTAATAGATTAATCACAGGTTATCCGGGAAATCTTCAATAAGATAGACATACTGGAAGACCAAAATTAAAAGGAGGGATACATGAGCGGAAAGTACAAAACCCCAATGTTGGACGAGCTTGAAAAAGGGCCGTGGCCTAGCTTTGTGACGGAAATAAAGAAAGCTGCCAAAACCAGTCCTATGGCTGAGGATGAACTGGGTCAGGTTGAGAAATCTTTCCAGACCAAACTCGGATACTGGAAGCACGGAGGTATCGTCGGTGTTCTTGGTTATGGAGGCGGCGTTATCGGAAGATACTCTGACCTGCCCGAGGAATTTCCCAATGTTGCACACTTTCATACAGTAAGACTTAACCAGCCGAGCGGATGGTACTATACGTCAAAAGCATTAAGAGAGATTATGGAGATCTGGGACAAATACGGATGCGGCCTTACGAACATGCACGGCTCAACAGGTGATCTTGTCCTTCTGGGTACAAACACCGAGAGCCTCGAGCCGCTTTTTGCTGAATACTCTTCACGCGGATGGGACCTTGGCGGTTCCGGTTCATGTCTGAGAACACCGAGCTGCTGTCTCGGTCAGTCCCGCTGTGAATGGGCCAACTATGACACAATGGATGTTATCTACAATTTAACACAGGAATACCAGGATGAGATCCACAGGCCTGCGTATCCCTATAAATTCAAGATCAAAGCTGCCGGTTGCGCATGTGACTGTGTTGCTGCAATTGCACGTTCAGATCTTTCCATCATCGGCACCTGGAAGGGAAACATACAAGTCGACCAGGCAGAAGTCAAAAAATATGCTGATGGAGGCATGAATATTCAGGAAGAGATCGTCGGCATGTGCCCAACCGATTGCATAAGCTATGACGGCAAAGCGCTTAAGATCAACAACACTGACTGTAACAGGTGCATGCACTGCATAGCTAAAATGACTAAAGCACTCAAACCAAGCGGTGAGAGAGGCGCAACCATCTGTATCGGTAGTAAGGCTCCTATTGTTGTAGGATCATTACTTTCATGGGTTGTAGTTCCGTTTATTAAAGTTGAGGCCCCATACACAGAACTGAAAGAGCTTATCGCCAAGATAATCGAGTGGTGGGATGATAACGCAAAACCAAGAGAGAGAATCGGCGAGCTTATCGAGATCAAGGGCATGAGACCGTTCCTTGAAGCCATCGGTGTTCCGCCTCAGCCGGCTCAGGTCAAGGAACCCAGAAAAGACCCGTTCATCTTCTTCACTGATGAAGACTTTGAAAAAGTATACACAAAAGATAAATATTAATAAAATAAAACATGCTCGATAAACTCACCATCTCAATAGTGAGCTTGCCGAACTAAAGGAGGAAACTTAAATGGCATTACCAGAAAGACAGACAGATATAGGCCCACCGCATTACGAACAGTTTCTGCCGCCGGTTATTAAAAAGAACTATGGTAAATGGAAATACCATGAGGTTATAGACCCGGGCACAATGGTACATGTTGGAGAGAGCGGAGATGAGCTCTACACAGTAAGGGTAGCGTCCCCGAGGATCCTGGCCACTGAGACCATTTACGAAATATGCGACATTGCCGATAAATATTGTGACGGCTATCTTCGTTTCACATCCAGGAACAACATTGAGTTTTTAGTTTCTGACAAGAGCAAAGTAGATCCTCTTAAAGCAGAATTAAAAGACAAGAAATACACAATTGGCGGAATCGGCCCGAGGATCAGTAATGTAGTTCATACGCAGGGCTGGGTCCACTGTCACAGCGCATGTACAGACGCTTCAGGCATTGTCAAGGCCATGATGGACGAGCTTTACGAATACTTTACTGAAAAAGAGCTCCCGAACAAGGTAAGACTTGCGGTCGCGTGCTGTGTTAACATGTGCGGCGCTGTTCACTGCTCTGACATAGCTATCGTTGCACTGCACACAAAAATACCTACTGTTGATAATGATAAAGTTGGGAAAATGTGCGAGATCCCGACTGTTGTGGGTTCATGCCCGACAACAGCTATCAGGCCTAATCCGAAAGAGAAGAGCATCTCTATCAACTTTGACAAATGCATGTACTGCGGAAACTGCTTCACGGTATGCCCTCCTATCTCGATCAAGGATGCAGAGCGTGATGGCGTGGCAATTGTGGTAGGAGGGAAAATATCCAGCCTTAGAAGCGACCCGAAATTCTCAAAGCTCGCAATTCCGTTCTTCTACAATGAACCCCCAAGGTGGCCCAAAGTTGTTGCCGCTGTAAAGAACATCCTTGAGGTTTATGCCAAGAACGCGAAAAAACACGAAAGGGTCGGAGAATGGATAGAAAGAATCGGCTGGGAAGATTTCTTCAGGAAGACCGGCATTGAGTTCACCCACCAGCACATTGACGACTTCACATTCATGAGAGACACTTTAAGAACATCAGCAGCCTTTAAATGGGCATAACATTACTAAGGGGTGGTTTAAAAGCCACCCCTTTTTTAATCTGAAACAGCTTGACAAACTGCTATAGAGAAGTTATCTTATCTGAAAAATAACCTTTAAAAAGAGGTGGCTATATGGAAACAGAAGAAATTAAAGCGAAAATATGGGAATATTCCGAAAAAATGAAGGGCAAGAAAAAATTAAAAGAAAAAGACATAATTAAGAAAATTGCCGCTGATACCGAGCTTGAAAAAGATGTGGTCAAAGCCGCTCTCAGGGAAATGATAAATGTCGGAAAGCTCATGTACTCATACGGCGGAGGCGCGAGCTCTGTAGAAATACCGAGTGATGAGTATTTAAAAGAAAAAGGCCTGCTCTAAGAAGTAGTACTTTGCATATTAAATCAATTCCGAGGATAGTTGTTTCCGGCCTGCGAGGCGGGAGCGGAAAAACTATCCTCTCTTTATGCCTGATCGCCTCGGGCAGAAAAAAAGGCCTGCAGATCACCCCTTTTAAAAAAGGCCCTGATTATATTGATGCCGGCTGGCTTGCAAAAGCTGCTGATTCCCTCTGTTTTAATCTTGACCCGTTTATGATGTCAGCAAATCAGATCTTGCGGTCCTTTGCTGATCATTCAGAAGGTTCGGATATGGCAATAATTGAAGGTAACAGAGGACTATATGACGGTGTTGACCACAAAGGCTCGTACAGCACTGCCCGCCTCGCAAAACTGCTTAAAGCTCCGGTAATAATGGTCATAGACTGCACCAAGACCACAAATACGATCGCCGCCATGGTGCTTGGATGTCAGAAAATGGACCCTGAAGTATTGATCGCGGGAGTTGTTCTGAATAATGTTGCCACAGAAAGACAGGAATCATTAATACGAAAAGCAATAAAGAGCAGATGCGGACTGCCTGTACTGGGCGCCATACCCCGGCTGAAAAAAGACCTCTTTCCTGAAAGGCATATGGGATTAACGCCGCATCAGGAGCACATCAGCATCAAACAGTCACTGACTGCCGTAAAAAAACTCGGGGACAAATATCTTGACATAAGCGGTATTCTGAAAATAGCGAAAAAGGCAGGAACGATAACTCAGAGCACTCCACCGCCCCCACCGCTTTGCTTCGCAAAGCGAAGCAGTGGGGGGACGCGGGGGCAGGCAGGGCCCGGGATTAGGAGTATAAAGAACAAATCCAAAACAAAATCTGCAATTAAAAATCTAAAATCTAAAATCACTATCGGTGTTATACGGGATTCGGCCTTTCAATTTTATTACCCGGATAATTTTGAAGCGCTTGAGAAAATGGGGGCAAAGCTTGTAGATATAAGCCCGTTAAAGCAGAAAGAGCTTCCTGACTTGGACGCGCTCTATATTGGCGGGGGTTTTCCTGAAACACACGTCATTGCGCTTTCAAAGAATACGCGTTTTAAAGAGTCCCTTCGCATAGCGGTTGAAAAAGGACTGCCTGTGTATGCTGAGTGCGGAGGGCTTATGTACCTTGGCAAAAGCCTGATCCTGAATCAAAAAGAATATCCCATGACAGGGATTTTCCCGATTGTATTTGACCTTGAGAAAAAACCTCAGGCGCATGGATACACAGTCATTAAAGTAAACAGGGCCAATCCTTACTTTCCCAAGGGCTGTACATTAAAGGGCCATGAGTTTCATTATTCCCGGATACTTGAATTCAGAAAGGGCAAAAAAATTCATATGGCGTTCAATGTCCTGAGAGGCAAAGGGATAAAGAACAGTATGGACGGTATTTGCTATAATAATGTCCTTGCTGCATATACACACCTTCATGCCCTCTCATCAAAAGAATGGGGGAAAGGGATGATGAAATGCGCGCGGGACCATAAAAAAAGAAAGGAAACCTTATAATGGCAAAAAGACCTTTACAATGTCCATTCTGCGAAAACCTGCTGGGTAAACCGGTTGATATTACAATGGGGTCGCTCGACCTGACAGGGGGAATATGCAGATGCGGTTCAGTATATGTCATGGACCAGACCGGACATAATCTGGGACAGGCCCTGATGGATGCCCTTTATTTTGTATGCAAAGAAGATTATGACAAAGCGCTCACCTTAAATCCTGAAGATTATGACACTGAAACGTATGATTATAATCCTTCTTCACATTCAGCATCCGTCTGTAACGAAAGAGCAAGAAGGAAATGCCCCAAGATTATCTTTCTAAAACTAACGAAAACCGAACAACAATAATTGTTTTCCAAAAGACCTGCAACTAACACTTAGACTTTCTTATACCCTCTTATTATTCGCTGGCACCGTCATGCATGGTCTTTTCCATTCGCAAATACAAATTGCGTACGGATCTTTAACCCCTGCAATTTCATGACGTGGTTGATAACACACTGACAAAAGCAATATTATATATCAACACCGTCAAACTTTTAGTATTAGCGGCGTACCTATGAAACCTGACAAGTTAAACACAACTGAGCTGCCGCGAGGCATGATACCTCCTGACTATGTAGCGCCTGACTCTCTAACAGGCGTCCCCAGACAGCAGACAAACCCGTCCCGCTGGAGCGGCTCTGGTTGGAATGCCTTTGTTGCTGATCTCAGAGCCGAAGGCATAGAGATAGGTCAGGGCCTGGCCATCCGCTCGGCGTACATGACTGACGGAGGCGGAGTAGCCATGAGCCTGCCGCACGGCGTGCTCGTAGCGAGCTCATCAGAGGATGTATCAAAAACGCTCAAAACCGCGCAGAAACACAGGGTACCTGTCACTGTGCGAGGCGGCGGACTTACTACTGAAGGCGAATGTGTCTCTTTCGGAGGCCTTCAGCTTGACATGCGGGGTATGAGCCGGGTGCTCCATATAGATAGCGCCAATATGACAGTCCGTACCGAGGCCGGAATATACTGGCATTCGCTTGCCGAGGCCTTACGGCGTCAGGGGCTTGATTACTTATCCGCGCCGCTAAATATGACGTCCTCTGTTGGTGGTACTCTTGGAGTAGGCGGTATAGACATCAATTCTCCAAAGTTCGGCTGCAGCGCGGACCAGGCCATATCACTTAAGGTCGTGACGCCGACAGGCGATATCGTAGAATGCAGCGAGCAGGCAAACCAGGAGATCTTTGAACGCGTGCTCCTTGGCTACGGGCAGTTCGGTGTTATAACAGAGGCAACCTTGAAAATCCGTATCTTTACACCGATCAGGATGCATTATTTTTACTACAGGTCACTGAGGGAGTCAATAGAAGACCTCAGGTTCCTGGTTGAAGAAGAAATTGCTGATTATGCCGGTATCCTGACAATGCTTGACCGTGCGATCAATCTGCTTGTTGCCTTTGATTCAGATGAGCGTGAGCAGGAATTTTTCAGCCGTTACAGGAAGCGCCTCAGGGGACATGGTGAGATCGGATTTTCTCTGCACATGGCGGCGCACTATGCACTTCATCCATGGAAGGTCAAAGAGGCGCTTTATCTTCTTGAACGAAAGCGCGCCCTGCTCCCTGAGTTAAGCCCGTCAGCTCATATGCAGGACAACAAGATAGTGGACAGGACCGTGGTCTTTTCACGCGCGGTCTGGAAGTTCTGGGGAGGCAGGCAGATGGTAATACCTGACCTGGCAATGAGCAAGGAGAAATTTGCCCGGGCTGTTGAAAGGGGAAATGCCGTTTGCAGGCGATACTTCCCGAATTATACGCTTTACTGCGTGGGTATCAGGCTTTTCGGCAGCAGACCCCGCTATGAACTTTCGTGCATACCTCCCGACGCTCAGGACTTTGCCTATGGCTGTGAGTTCGAACCGATACTCGGGGACCATTACTACAGCCGTGACTATCTTCAGTCGTTTAAGAACGAAATATATGATATTGGTGTTGATATGGGCACGAGCTATTACCGCTTTGGAGGGATGATGAAAGGTTACATAAGGCGCGTCTTTAATAAAGAACTTGTTGACAATCATCTGAGGATGAAACAGGAGGCTGATCCGGCAATGATCCTGAACCCGGATGTGATATTCTGATGACGATCAACGTAGGTGAATATGAACAATGTAATGGATGCGGGGTTTGCACATTGTCATGCCCAATATGGCAGCAAAACCACGAAATGCTCATGACCTTTGCCGGCAGGGCGCTGGCTCTTCAGGCAGGCGCACAACCCGAAGAACTGAAGGACTCGGTCGGAGCGTGTCTTTTATGCGGCTCATGCGAACCGGTATGCCCGGTGGGTATCCGCACAATTGATATCACCCTTAAACTCAGGGAAGCACTTAATAACGACAAAAACAAAGATGATCTGCCTCAGGCACAGGTCAGCAGGTCAGCTCCTGACAGGGCTGTATTGATCCCTGATACATCCTTAAAAAGTAATGCCGGCCTGCTGGAACGAACGCTAAGTCTCCTTGACATCCCGCTGGCAGAGGACAGCGGTTTGGATATATTAGAGGCATTTGAGAACGGTTGCAGGCCGATATCCGGCAGGGTTACAGCCTTTCTTAAGACACTCTCCGGCATAAAGAAGATCGTAGTTTCCGACGGCCTTTTCAAGCGCTATATGCGGGCCGTTCTTCCAGGGCTTGAGGTTATAGGCCTTGGCGAAGCTATGTTAAGGCTTCCCATGGTCCGGTCCGCTCTAAGGCCCACAGACCTGTATATTATCGAGGTACGCGCCTTTAATGCGGACTTCAAAAGGTGCCTGCATTTTTATTCAGAGGTAAGAAAACAGACCGGTTGTATAATGAACCTGGACCTTCAGCGTATCGCCATTCCAACAGGCGCGTGTTGCAAGGCAGAGCTCAAAAGCAGGTCCGCTCCGGAGAGCGCAAAACAGATAAGCTGGATACTCGAAGGCAGGAGTTTTGATCGCGTTGTGGCAGAAACAGCAGATGATGTCACACTCTTTAAAAAGGCCGTCACTCAACCGGTAATACATGTGGCTGAGCTGGCAGGGATAGAAATACTGTGACCGCTCCAAACGGCATAAGAGAAATAGATGTGCTTATCTCAGGGGCAAGCCTCTCATCTGCCGCAGCCGCGAAACGGCTGGTTGACTCAGGCCTTGATGTAGTAGCTTTGGAACGGTACGCCCTTCCGCGGCACAAGACCTGCAGCGGCATTATCTCGCCTCGCGGACACAGGTTCCTGATAGAGAATTTCGGCCCTCTTCCAAAAAATATCCTGTATGAGCCCACCTCCTGCAGGGGTGTTACCTTTCATTTCAGGGGAATGATACAGATGCCAATGGATTTTGATCATGGAACGACCCCTCATTTGGACCGTACGTACTCAGACCATTGGGCTATAAAGCAGAGCAAAGTGGAAGTGCACGACAACACACGTCTCATCAGCCTTGAGGACAGGGGTACTCATGTAGAGGTACTCGCAAAACGGAATAAGGAGGACATCCGTTATCGCGCCCGGGTCGTAATAGGCGCTGACGGGCCCAGCTCCCGGACGGTGCGCTGCCTTTACCCGGGGTACAGAAAACAGATTGACTGGTTCACAGTCGCGCAATACATGCATGAAATAATCGAATGCCCCCTGGATCCGGAATATTTTCACTTCTGGCTTCATCCTGTTCTTGGTTACTATACATGGAGCCACGAGCGCAATGGCAGACAGATCGTGGGTGTCGGATATAAAGCCGGTGAAAGGCTCTCGCACAGGCACCGGATGACAGTCGAATATCTGACAGAGCACTATGGCGTAAGGCTGGAGCCTGCCGACGAAAGAGAATCCGTTGTAAACAACTTCGGCCTGTCTCTTACAAACAGGTATGTCTTTGGTAAAGGAAACGTGATCATTACGGGCCAGGCCGCGGGATTTCTCAACATGATAGGTGAAGGTATGAGCTGCGCGCTTCACTCAGGCGCTATAGCCGGAGAGGCTGTTGTGAAATCACTGCGCAGGAACACCGGCCTTCAGTCCGTATACCGTCAGATGATATCGTCTGAAGTGAAACGATGCTCAGACCAGTGGAACCCAATAAAAATAATATTCGGCCATCCTCATGAAGCTGATTTCCGCGGCGCTCTATCCGTTCTTCCGGGAAAGGACAAGAGAAAGGTCATACTTGAGATACTAAAGTTCCTCTATCCATGGGGTGAGTATAACTGGGGACGCCAGATGGTAACACAGGCTCTGCTCAGGGAACTCAGGGGTTATTACTCGCCTTCACGCTGGCTCTGATGTAAACAACGGCTCTTATTTTCAACCTGTTGTCAACCAGATGTTAATCGCGTTTGTCAACCACGTGTTTAATCACCGGTTGCAAAGCAGGACTGATATTCACTGTTTCAACTTTTATATCCGGATGTTCATTTGCAAAGACCCTGAATATTTCATCTGCAAACCCCTGTCCGATAGACGTAACACCTTTAAAATCAAGTGTTATTTCCCTGAATTTATCGAGCCCGTAAAGCAGTCTTTTTGCCTCTGAACGGGAGACATAATTTTTATGAAAAAGTTTTACAAGAGCCCGGGTTCTCTGAAATGTGTAGTCAAATTCTTTAGGCGCGTACTGCGAAAAGATCCTGTTGAGACGTTTTTTCGTACGCCTGCTGATACTAAAGGATACTTCGGTGCCTTTTATATGCTTTTTCTCTTCAACATAAATATCTTTTTTCTGGTTATCAAAGATCATATTGATGTTATGAGACCTGAAAACAATCCTGTCAGATGCTTTTGAAGTAAAAAATATTCCTTCTCCAGTATGTTTTTCTTTCATAGTTGTTGTTTTGCCTTTAATAAGTTCTCCAATAGCTGCATTTTCATCTGACAGCCGGAGTTTTGAGAAAATTGAGTAAAAAATTCCAATCCCAAAGTCCCTGATATTAAAATTAAATTTATACTGGTCAAGAGTGACCTCTACATTGCACTTTCCAGATTCAGAGTGGTCTATAGCATTATTCAGCATTTCTGTGAATGCATAGTAAGCTATATCAAACGTATTCTTACCAAGAGCTTTTTTAAGGTTAAGAAACTGCGTGAGCTCGCGAAAAACCCTATCCTCTTCAAGTCCTGACAGCAGTAATGTTTTTTTTATTTTTTTTGCGACCTGCGGCAGCCCTCCAGCTGCAGCTGCAAACTGATAAACAGTCCCTCTGGTTGTTCCCTGCTTTACTATTTTGCCTCTTTGGATAAGGGCTTTCAGGTGTTTATTAACCGCCTGCCTTGAAATTCCAAGAAATCCAGAGAGTTCTTTTGCCGCTATAAATTGCTTGTTTTCCATATAGTTAAGGATTTTATCTCTGGAGTTCATAAAAATATTATAGGCAATTGACAACTTATTGTCAACTTTAGATTAACTATTATTGTCAACCTATTTCAAATAGATCATCAAAAAAGAAGCGGAAATCGTGGAGCTGTTAAATTACTATTGACGTTCTTCCATGCCTTCTTCCATCTGCCTTATTGTTTCTTCCATTTGTTCTTCCGACATACTTTCCTTCATTCCTTCTCTCATGCCTTCCCCCATTGCCTTGCCCATTTCCCTCATGCTGTCTTTCATGGCATCACCAAACCCTTCCATAAGCTCACCCATGGCGCCGCCGAACATTGACATCATTGTCTGATTGGCATCAACTTTCCACTCTCCGTCTTCCTGAACAAGAAAAGTCTTCATCGGGATATTCAATTCCATTTCACCTGTGGAAGAATGCATAGTGGTTTCTATGGTAGACTTGCCGTTTTCTGTTTTTACTTCGCCGAAAGTGATCTCTGCTTCACCGTCTGCATTATTTTTGTTCTCCTGCAAAGATGCAGCGCTGTTCTCTGTTGCATAGCTTCTTGCCTTATCAATATCCCTGTCTATCAAGGCTCCCCAGAACTTATCCGCAACACCTTCAGGGCTGTCACTTCTGGTACATCCGGCCGTCAGAAACAATGCGATCACCATACAAACTAAAGCTATATTTCTTACCATAATATCCCTCCCCTAATATTCCGGCTGTGAAATTCAGTATAAATCATTCTTTTTTAAATTGTAAATTAAACAGGCTGCCGTCCTTAATTATTCTTACAAACAGTCTATTATTCTTAGCCGTTAAGAAAGCATTGACAACTTATCGTCAATCAGCTCCATATAACAGGTCATGCAATTACTACTTTAAAATGCTAAAATTATTTTATCAGCTGCCTAACGTATATCTTAATAAAAGGAGAATGGCATGAGACTTGTAACACGGGGTGATCTTGACGGTTTAACTTCAGCAGTCCTTATTTCAACGATGGAAGATGTTGATTCCGTCGAATTGGTCCATCCTCAGGATATAACTGATAAAAAGTTTGAAATTGCTGAAGGCGATATCATGGCCAACCTTCCTTACCACCCAAAGTGCGCGATTTGGTTCGACCACCATCAATTAACCGAAAACAATGAAAAACCCCCTGAAGGCTTTAAGGGCAAACACGCCCTGGCAGAAAGCGTCGCAAGGGTAATATATGACTACTATTCCTCTGAAAAGCTGAAGAAATTTGAAGCCCTGGTCAGTGAGACAGACCGGTTTGATTCGGCCCAGCTTTCAATGGAAGATGTCACTGACCCAAAGGACATTATACTCCTTGGATTTACCATAGATTCCCGCACCGGGATTGGAAAATTCAAGGACTACTTCATGGATCTTGTCAGTAAGTTGAAAACAATGCCCATAGATGAAGTGCTTGCTCAGCCTGAAGTTGCCGGCAGAATAAAACTCATGAAGGAAACCAACTCAGCTTTTCTTGAAATGCTCAAGAAACACTCTCATATGGACGGCAATGTAGTGATCACGGATTACAGGCTCGCTGAAAAAGTTCCGGTAGGCAACAGGTTTCTTGTTTATACTCTCTTCCCCAAGGCCACAGTATCAATCCGCCTGCAGTGGGGCCCGAACAAAGAGTTTGTGGCTGCCACTCTCGGCCACAGTATCTTCAACAGGACAAGCAGGGCAAACTGCGGTGAAATCTGCGGTAAATTCGGGGGAGGCGGCCATAAAGGCGCCGGGGCTGTTCCGCTAAAGGCAGATACCGCGGATAAGAACATTGCTGAAATAGTGCAGATACTTAAAGACGCGGGCTGACAGATAGTACATATATTGTTCAATATAGTTCAAACTGTTTAAACCGTTCAAAACAGACAAGATAGTTGCAAGAACCGGGAGACTGATGATGACTGTCCGCCTGCCTGCCCACCACACTGACAGGCGGATAAACCGGCAGGCAGGTACGACTCCGTTAAAAGAAAACCTCGAAGAATTAACCGGACAAGTCATATCCTTATTGATAAAACAGAATCTAATTAATTGTCGATTACGGAAAAATAGAAGCAGTTTCCCGGTTCTGGCAAGCATTTAAGTCGTTCAAGCTGGATGTTTACCAGCCGCCTGATGCACCGCCGCCGCCAAAACTTCCTCCGCCTCCGCCAAAACTTCCTCCACCTCCACTAAAACCACCGCCGCCATAGCCTCCATAGAACCCCCAATATCTGCCGCTGCCTCCGGGACCGGGAGAAGGCGGTTTTTTAAAAGCATAGTAGACAAAAACACCAACAAAAAAAAGGACAAACAAGACTGAAATAATTTCAATAAGTTCTTTCAGCAGGTTCATAAAACATACCCTAACACTAACCTTCTATACACTTAACACACACTCTGCTTTCCGGCATGGCCATCAATCTTCCAAAAGGAATGGGTTCGTCACATCTGAGACAAATACCGAATTCAGGCTGATCTATAGTTTTTAATGTTCTTTCCAGCTTATCAAGTTTAGCCTTTGCCGATCGGTAAGACGATTCACTTATTCCTTTGGCATTTATTGCTTCCATTCTGGTCAGGCGGCCGATAGCATTATCAGGAGCAATAGGATTAATAGTGTCGCTTAACAGCTCAATTGAGCACCTCAGGTCTGCGATCTCTTTTCTGATCAATTCTCTCAATCTGTTTTTTTGATCATCATTCATTGCTGTTACGAAAGCCTGTATCTTTCCTTAAGCGATTTCGAAAAGAATACCAGTGCGGATAAAAGTGTAAAGCAAGCAACTGCTCCAAGAATTATCATAAGCTTTGTCGAGGGCATGCCCATTCTTTCCCGGAGAGAAACGATCACGAATATTGTCCTGCCCCATTCAATTGCGGCTAAAGCCAGGGCTGCCTGCACAATCCTTACGGACGACGGATGGCGTACCAGCAGGAGCATAGGCAGTAAAAGGCTGACTGCAACGAGATAAATGTTATCCGCGCGCAAAAAATGAGCCGCTATCAGCAGCATACTTATGATCACCGGTATCAATTGGAATATCGTTAATAATATTTTCTTCATGATAAAAAAGGCAGACAGGAAATTAACCTGCCTGCCTCAATAAAAACTTTTCAGCCTGTTTAATTGCTGATCTTCTTTCTTCTCAATACCGCTGCTGACATAACCGACATAAGCACTAAAAAGACGGATATAAGCGGGTACCTGATGCTGTACACTACCGGAACAAGCACTATCCTTGTTGCTGTCCTTAATGTCTCATGCTTTGAAATATAATCAGCTATTGGAGGCGAGTATTTGTAATAAAGGCTCACAAATTCCCTGCCCGGCGCGTTTGTCAAAAGATACTCGTCCCTGAACTCCCTTAATACTACAACCTCTTCAGCCAAATAACTGCCGTATGCCGCGGTTGCTATAAAACAGTCACTGCTTGAAATATTAAGAGTTTCGACAGCTGTCACCAGTACCCTTAAAAGTTCATACGCTCCTATATCACATGTCTGAGTCCCATCGTTATCACCATCCTCTGGACGGTCAAAACCCCTCTGGTCAGTCGGAGGACAATTAGTATTATCACCTGTATCCGTCGCAGGACTGCCTCCACTTATAGCGTGGGTCATTGTGGGGCCGCCGTTATCCCGGAGATTGCCCAGATTCGGATCGGTATTCGAAAGGTCGCCTGTGCCCTGACCTATGCCTGATACAGCCGGATCACAGCTGGCATCGCTGTCAAGGTTCCAGCCGATTGAGACTAAATTGCCGTTTCCAGGGTCAGAACAGTCTGCTACGGTATTGTCAGCCAGAATAGTGCTGTAGAACGTAACAGGAACATCTGCGGTATTATCAAAACCAGTACCGGTGTTAGAGGCAATAGTGCTGTTATTAATCCACATCTCTCCTGATATGTGCATAATCCCGCCGTTAGTGTTGCCGCTTACTGTGCTGTTGTTCAGCCAGGCGTCATCCATATTTAATATACCGCTTCCGCCGGCAGTATCTGAGTTATTATAGACAAGGCTTCTGTTCAGTATCAGGTCTGCGTCACTGTTGATACCGCCGCCGCCTGCACTTACAGATTCATTATTCGGGCCAACAGTACTATCAGTAAGCGTCGTTACAGTGCCCGGATCCGAACTAAAGATACCGCCGCCGGGACCATCAGCTTTATTTCCGCTTATCGTGCTTTCTGTAATTGTTACTGTGCCGCCATTTTCAGTATAAATGCCGCCGCCGGCCCCTATTGTGGCAGTATTGTCGTTCACAGTGCTGGGGTCAATCGTCACTGTTCCACCGTTATTGTAGATTCCGCCGCCGACGCCATCAGCTGTATTGCTGCTTACATCACTGTCAGTAAGTATCAGCAGTCCGGTGCCATTATATATACCTCCGCCATCACCACCGCCAGTGGCGAATGTATCATTGCCGCTTACCTCGGTGTTAATAAGCTCTGCAAAGCCGGCATTATATATACCGCCGCCGGATGCACCAGAGTTCAGAATGTGATTGCCTGTTACAAAACTGTCAGTGAGCGTTAACCAGGAAACATTATTATAGATTCCACCGCCATCGCCGTTATCCGCATTATTATTGCTTACAGTACTGTTATTTGTAAGTGTTAGCATGCCAAAGCTTTCATTGAAGATACCGCCGCCATCGCCGGAAACTGCGTTATTACCGTCTATTATGCTGTTGTCGAGCGTAACGATTCCAACAACATTTACAATACCGCCGCCGTCAATCGCATTATTATTACTTACCGTACTGTTAATAAGCATTAATGTCTGTCCATTATTGTAGATGCCGCCGCCGTTACCAGCAGGGGCTGAATTACTGTCTACAGTCGTGTTTGTTAATGTCAATGTCCCGCCTATAATTACTATGCCGCCGCCGTCCGGGCCGCCTGTTGAAGGCAATCCGTTCTGGATAGTTAAATCCGAAATGCTGACATTAGAGTTATTATCAATATCAAATATCCTGTCATTATTATTACCATCAATAATGGTAGTTGCTTCATCCCCACCCACAATACTCAGGTTGTCAATTATGAGCAGCTTTCCGCTGACTCCATTTAGTGTATATGTGCCAACGGGCAATACAATTGTATCCGGGCCAGCAAGTGCATTGGCCTCCTCAGTAGCTGCACGCAGGGTGCAATCCCCGCCTCCGTCATCGCATATTCCGTCGCCTAAAACCGAGTCGTTAGTATCACCGGTATCGTCAACCGTAAATGTTAATGCAAAGCCGTTACCAACAAGGCCGAACACCAATAAAACCATTACTGCCAAAAAAATAATTCTTTTCATG
>CAZNPC010000032.1:0-10618 GCA_964574765.1 uncultured Nitrospirales bacterium
AATGCTGATGTTAAGGACCGCGCCGCCCTTGATGAAGAGTTCAACCGGCTTGCTTCAAAAGCAGATTCTTTTCCAAAGTCCATTATACACCGGGACTTTCAGTCACAGAATATTATGATAACCGGGAAAGGAACCCCCCGGATTATTGATTACCAGGGGGCCAGGGTCGGCCCTCCGGGCTATGATATCGCCTCAATTCTAAGGGACCCGTATTATCACATGGAAAACGGCATCAGAGAGAGGCTTCTTGAATATTACATAAGCGAAATAAAGAACAAAGATACAAATTTCGATGAAAAGCTGTTTAGGGATACCCTGCTGCCATGCGGGCTTCAGAGGCATATGCAGGCGCTTGGTGCGTTTGGGTTCCTTTCCGTGGTAATAGGGAAGAGATATTTCCTGAAATATGTCCCGGAGGGGCTTAAGCTGTTGAAAGAAGATTTGTCTGAATCAGCAGAACAATATCCGGCCCTGCATGAGCTGGTTATGGATCTGTGAGCAAAGGGTGTTAGACAGACAGGCAGACATTTTTATTATATATTTAAGGTACTTATATAATAGACAAGGCTTTTTTATCTGATATAATAGAAGTTATCTTCATGTGTGAGGAGTTTTATTATGGATTATGACAAAATGACGAGGGAACAGCTGATTGCCGCGCTCGTAGACCTGAGACAGGCAGATAAAGGCTTTAGAAACGTCTTTGACATGGTAGAGCGGGCAAAACAAGAGTGGGAAGCAGTAGCAGATTCACTTTCCCATGTTATCTGTCTTCTGGACAAACAGGGTCAAATGCTGCGCGCAAACCGGGCTGTTGAACAATGGAACCTTGGAAATGTCAAAGAGGCCAGGGGAAAGACAGTACATGAACTGCTTCACAGTAAATGCACTGATCCTGACTGTTATCTAAAAAACTTTTGGCCCCGTGCAATGGAAGAACTGGCGCAGGGCAGAAGCAGTGAGATCGAGTGCAAAGACCATATTTTAAATATTCATCTGAGTGTCAAACCCATGCCCATGATCCATACCGCCGGAAAAGAAAGGGTAAAAAATGCTTTTGCAATTGTAATTGTAGAAGATATCACCAGGCGTGTACGCGCTATGGAAGAGCTGAGAAGAAGCGAGGAAAAATACAGAGATCTTTTTGAGAATGCTAATGATCTGATCCAGAGCGTAGCTGAAGACGGGTCTTTTATATATGTCAACCACGCGTGGAGAAAAGCACTCGGGTATGATGAGACAGAAGTTTCCCGGCTTTCCTATCTTGATGTCGTTCATCCGGATGACAGAGAACATTATGTTAAAGCTTTCAGGTGTCTCATGACAGGTGAAGAGTTTGGAAGGTTTGAAGTGAGATTCATAACCAGACATGGAGAGCCGATCGCGTTGGAAGGAAATGTCAATTGTGTTTGTAAGGACGGAAAGGCAGTTGCCACGCGCGGAATTTTCCGTGACATAACTCAACGTAAAGAGTTGGAAGAAGTAATTCAGAATAAGATCCTGGAGTTGGAGAAGTTTCACAGGATTGTGGTCGGCAGGGAGCTGAGGATGAAGGAGCTTAAACTCAGGATAAAGGACCTGGAGGAAGATCTCCGTATAGAACAGAAAGGAGAGTAGGACCTTTTCCGCCGCCGTATTGAATAAAGATAGAGCATGAAATTAACGATTAGAAAGAAATTGATTTTTGGCGTTGTCATAATGTCTGTTTTTACGTTTGTAATAGGTATTATGGGACTTAGAGGTCTGAAAATAATTGACCATTCAGCTGAAGAGATCCTGGCAGAGGCAGTAGAGATAGATGATATCCAGGAGCTAAGAGTAAGTCTGCATAAATTGATCATGCCGGCGAATGATTATCTGGTGCATGGGAAGAATAATGAGGTAGACAAATTTGATAAGTTACTGATAAAGGCCGAAGAAGAGTTTGTTAAAGTTAAGAATATTGAGGGAGACCCGCTTGAAAGCAGTAATCTGGCCGGGATTGATGATGTGCTGCGGAAGATAAAGGAATTATCCGGCCTGATCTTTGCTTTGGACAATCCAGTAGGCAATGCCTATGGGGCCGCGCTTATGGAACAAATGGATTCTCTGATTGACAAAGGATCAGCTGATCTGGACAAGGTATTGGATATAGCCAGAGTCGAGCTTGATGAATATATTTCAGTGTCTGAGAAAGCGGAGCGGGATTATTCCAGGTGGATAGTCCTGTTTACTATTGGATTGACAGGCAGCGGATTATTAACAGCCATATTAATAACTAAGGGTATTGTTAATAACCTGGAAAGATTAACTGAGGCCTCGGAAGCGGTTTCCAGGGGGGACCTTACCCAGAATATAAGGATTGGCACCCGTGATGAGATTGGTCAACTGTCAGACTCCTTTAACCATATGATAAAAAACATGAGGACTTCACGTGATGACCAGCTGGCTGAGAAGACTTATTCTGACAGTATCATATCAAGTATGACCGATTCTCTGATAGTGGTTGATAATGAAGGGTTGATAAGGACTGTTAATAAAGCGAGCCTTGACCTGCTGGGGTTTACCGAAAATGAACTTGTCGGCCAGCCTGTTTCAAATATTTTTGAAGAGGAAGAGATCCTTAATGATATGGAAGAAGTTGCCATGTTGATATCAAAGGATCTGAAAATAATCAAGGTCAATGATGCTTTTCTTAGGTCAACGGGATTTAAGAGAAAGGATGTTATAAACAAACAGTGCCATCAAATTATGCGTAACAGCGATGTTATCTGCGGACCTCCTCATGATACTTGTCCCATAAATGAGAATATATCCAGGCATGACCCCGGCGTTGAACTGCATACCCACTTTGACAGTAAAGGAAACAGCTTTCCTGTTAATGTGATAGCTGTACCGATAAAAGGCAGGTCCGGAGATGTCGATTATTATCTGCATTTATACAAAAAGGTTGAAACTGAAGCGGAGAAGGGACAGATATCGGCTGAATATATGCGGAAGATCGACACTGTAACTGATAAACTTGAATCTGCCGTATTGAATTTTGAAGGAGAAAAAATATTTTCTGAAGGCGCGGTTGAAAAACTGATGAAGTCAGAAGCGGTAACGGACCTGGAGATGTTTTACAGAACGAGGTGGGGCGGCATAATTCCTGTTAGGTTTTCCGGCTCGCTTATAAAGGATAAAGACGGGAAGGCCGCGGGTATAATAGGAGTTGCCCGTGATATGCGCCAGATGAATAAATATATTGAGGATGAAAAGAAACTTGCTGTTGCTACTGCTGAGGCCCAGGAAGGACTCAAAAAAGCGCTGGAACTTGAAGAGGCTTATCATGAACTGGAGTCAAGCAAGGATGCGGCGCTGAACATTATGGAGGATCTGGATGAACAGGCAAGGAAACTTCAGCAGGAGGTCGCGGAGCGCAGGGAAGCGGAAGGAAAATTAAGAAAGGCGTATCAGGATGTGGAGCTTCTGGCAGACCTGGTGGAAAACGCGCATGAAATAGTCTTAATCGCGAATCCTGACGGTGAGATATTTGAAAATAATGCTATGACCAGACATATTTTCGGATACTCTGATGAAGAGATGCAGAGGCTAAAAATGACAGACCTTTTCAGGGTTACGAAATTAAGCGGGTGGAAGAAGGTATCTGAATCGATCAGGCGTGAGTCATACTGGCGTGGAGAGCTTACGGCAATTTGCAGGAACGGCCGGGAATTTCCGGCAGATGTTACTGTCAGCAGGCCGGGCGGAACTAAGACAGAAAAAGATACAAAGATAATCTGCTTTGTCCGGGATGTGACGGAAGAGAAGGAAATCGACCGAATGAAAAATGAATTTATCTCAACTGTATCACATGAACTAAGAACGCCTCTTTCAATTACAAAGGAGGGAATCAGTCTGGTTCTCGACAGGATACCCGGAGAAATAAATAAACAGCAGGAAGAACTGCTGGGTACGGCGCTTAACAATATTGACAGACTGGCAAGGATTATTAATGGCCTGCTTGATATTTCCAAGATCGAGGCGCGCAAGATCGAGCTTAAACGGGAGGGCGTTGACATTATCAGCGTGATCAATCAGGTAATGTCATCTTTTGCACAGAAGCTAAAGAGTCAGGGCCTTGAGCTTAGAACGTCTTTTCCTGATAATAGTCTGCAAGTTTATATGGATGAGGATAAGACGGTGCAGATATTTACAAATATAATTTCAAATTCGTTAAAATTTACAGGGAAAGGATTTATTGGAATATCTGTAAAAGAAAAAAATGATAAAGTTGAGTGTGTTATATCAGATTCTGGCAAGGGTATTTCAAAAGATGATATGCCCAAACTGTTCAGCAAATTTCAGCAATTTGGCAGGACCGCGGGTCCGGGAGAAAAGGGAACCGGGCTTGGCCTTTCCATTGTAAAGAATCTTGTTGATCTGCAGGGGGGTGAAATAGAGGTCAGGTCGGATCTGGACAAAGGGACAATAATAACAGTTGTCCTGCCCAAATATACTGTGAAAAATATCTTAAAAGAAAACGTTCTGGAAGGAATAAGAAATGCCTCTCAAACCGGAGAGAGTTATTCACTGCTGTTGATTGAAATGTCTAATTTTCATGAGCTTGAAAAGAAGGTCGAAAAACGTGAAGCCGATAAAGTATTCAGATCTCTGCTGAACGAGGTCAAAAAACTGTTAAGACGTAATTGTGACGTTCTGGTTGAAGATCACAGTGATATTTTTGTTTTATTGCCGCAGACCGAGAAAGAGAGTTCATTAATTGTTCTTGGCAGAATAAAGAAGACCCTTGAAGATAATATTATGGCTGAGGGCATAACTGTTTTTAAGGATTTGAAGATAAATATCAGGGGTGTGAGTTATCCGAATGATGCAGATACTTTCCCGGATATGCTAAATAAAATATCGGAGGTAAAAAATGGGCAAGAAAATTCTGTTCATTGAGGATGAACCGGACCAGGTAAAGGTGATAAGGGCAAGGCTTGAGGCAAACGGATATGAAGTCATAACTGCATATGACGGGCTGAGCGGCCTTGACCTTGCAAAAAATAAAAGTCCTGATCTGGTCCTTCTGGATATCATAATGCCTGGAATGGATGGAGTGGAAGTCTGTAAAAGACTGCGGTCTGATGAACAGACAAAAGATCTGCCTGTTATTGCGGTTACGGCGTCAGGAGAGAAGATGCTGGAAGAGCGGTGTTATGAAGCAGGATGTAATAATGTTATTAAAAAGCCATATGATTCGAAAATTCTTTTGGAAAGTATAGATCGGATATTGAAATAATTATGGCGGAAAAGAAAAAAATATTGATCGTTGATGACGAGCCTCAGCTGGCCGGATTTGTCCAGATGAGGCTTGAGGCGAATAATTATACTGTTACACTGGCATCAGACGGCGTTGAAGGACTTAAAAAAGTCGAAGAAGAAAAACCGGATATAGTTCTTCTGGATATTCAAATGCCTCACCTCAATGGTTTTGGTATGCTTATTAAATTGAGAGACAACAGTGAGACAAGGTCTATTCCTGTCATAATGTTAACAGCGAAAGATGCCTCGGAGAGCATAGCCAGAGCCCTTGAAATCGGGGCGGATGATTATATTGTTAAACCTTTTGACTCAAAAGTTCTTCTTGAGAAAATAAAAAAGTGCTGTGGATAGATGGATTTTTTGTTATTTTCAGATACACAGGACCATACATATAAGGTAAAGGAGAGCCGGATATGAAGAAAGAGAAAAAGACCCTTGAACAGGTCCTGATAAATGAAAAATTCATTAAGGAAGATCAGTTGAAATCCGCTGTCCGGGAGGTCAAAACTTCCGGCAAACATCTGGAGAGAGTTCTTGCCGATAACAGGATAATAGATGATGAGGGACTGGCAAGGGCAAAGGCTTCTGTGATGGGAATCCCTTTTATTAAGCTCAGCCAGACAGAACTCGACCGGAACGTCGTCCGCATGATATCTGAGAAATTTGCGAAACAATTTCGCCTTATCCCTGTTGAATTCAGCGGCAGCATTCTTAAGATCGCGATGGTGTCTCCCCGTGACCTGGTGGCGGTTAATGAAGTAAAGCTTGTAGCAGGCTGTGAGATCAGGGAAATGATCACTACTGAAAAAGAGATGAATCAGGCGATAAACAAATACTTTAAGGTCGAGGATGTCAGCAGGCAGGCGTTGATTGATATACGAATGGAACAGATGCGGACTCCTGAGACTGCTGAGGCAGAGGCAGAGAGAGAAAAGGAGCGGGTGGAATTAGAACACCTGCCGTCTGTCAAGCTCGTCAATGATATTATCAACGGGGCGCTTGACAGAAGGGCAAGTGATATCCATTTTGAACCTCAGGATCCTGAGATGATGGTTCGATACCGGGTTGACGGAGTTCTTTATGACATCATGCATATCCCAAAGCAGATTGAGCAATCGGCAATATCGCGCCTCAAAATAATGGCCAATCTTAATATTACTGAATCCAGGCGGCCCCAGGACGGGCACATAACATTTAAAAGAGGCAATAGAAGTTATGATTTCAGGATGTCGACACTTCGGACTGTAAACGGCGAGAAGGCGGTTTTAAGGGTTTTGGACAGGGAAGCAATGCTGCTTGGCCTTGATAAACTTGGTTTTACACGTGATGATGAAAGCCTGTTCAGGTCTATGGTGAAAAAGCCATTCGGGATGATCCTGGTCACCGGGCCCACCGGCAGCGGCAAGACAACAACGCTTTACGCGGTCTTAAGTCAGCTGGACATAAGAAAAGCGAATGTTATCACAATTGAAAATCCTGTGGAATATAAACTTGACGGCATTAACCAGATACAGGTCGATACAGACATTGGTATGACTTTCGCGAGGGGGCTAAGGACGATCCTGAGACAGGATCCGGATATTATACTGGTCGGTGAAATAAGGGATAAAGAGACAGCTGAAATTGCGGTTCATGCCGCCCTTACCGGGCATCTTGTTTTTAGTACCCTGCATACAAATGACGCGCCCAGTGCCATTACGCGCCTGCTTGACATGGGTATTGAACCGTTTTTGATATCTGCCACAGTAATAGGGTGTGTTGCCCAGAGGCTGTGCAGAACGGTTTGCCCTGAATGTAATTCAGAATTTGAGGCGTCAGATGGGGACATGAAAGCTATAGAGCAGGCTGCCGGTAAAAAGCAGAAGGAAAGGATTATATTGAGAAAAGGCACAGGATGCGATTTCTGCCTGAATACAGGATTTAAAGGAAGAGAATCCATCTTTGAAATAATGAATGTCAGCAGTGCCATTAGACAGCGTATTATTTCAAAAGCCTCTGCTGATGAGATAAGGGAAACCGCGGTTCAGGAAGGGATGAGGACATTAAGATATAACGGGATTCAAAAGGTCGTTGATAGAGTGTCAACTCTGGAAGAGATAAGGCGTGTTGTTTACATAGGTGGAGAGGTTAAAGAGATATGAATACAATGCCGGGATACGCAGAGTAAGACCGGAATGTCGAAACTGATATTCAAACAGGACATCAGGACTGACGAGCTGGTTTCTTTTGCTCAGCAGTTTGCGGGTATGCATGAGGCGGGGATTCCCATTTCCCAATGCCTTGATGCACTGCACAGGCAGACAGAGAATATAAAGTTCAAAAAAGTGCTCAAAACAATGATGCTTGATATAGAGGGCGGAAGATCTTTTTCAGATGCCCTTGCCAGGCATCCTGAAACCTTTTCCTCTTATTTTGTGACTATGGTCATGGCAGGTGAAAAAGGTGGAATAATAGGCAAGATACTGAATAATCTGGCCTTATACCTTGAAAAGATGCAGGATCTGAAAAGAAAAGTGCAGGGAGCTTTTGCATATCCGATTTTAGTCGCCATACTGGCGTTTCTTGTAATGGTATTTCTTGTAATATTCATCATTCCTGTGTACCAGGATATTTATTCAGGCATGAAAATATCTTTGCCGCTTCCAACTCGCATGATGATCGGTCTCAGTGATATTTTGAGAAGATTCGGATGGCTGTTTGCTGTTATTGCAGCCGGTTCAGGATATTTATTTATTCGATTCAGGAATGTTAAAACGGTAAAGAGGAGAATAGACAGAATAAAAATATCAATTCCTTTATTCGGCAAAATAATCAGAAAAGCCGCAGTCTCAAGATTCATTCGAACATTCGGGGAAATGCTGGAAGGCGGGGTTATTATACCCGAGGCCATAAATACTGCAAAGGATGTCGCAGGCAATGATCTGGTTGCAGAAGTTGGTAAAAAGATGCATAATTACATAAACAAGGGAAGTACTCTTTCTGAAGCGTTAATGGGCCAGGAGATCATACCTGCAACTGTAGTGCAGATGATTTCGGTAGGTGAGGCGAGCGCTACGCTACCCGCGATGTTAAAGAAAAGTTCTGATGCTTTAGAACGGGATCTGGATCTATCAATAAAAAGAATACTTGTTATTGTAGAGCCGGCATTAACCCTTGGTATAACAATTTTCGTGGCGTTTATAGCTTTATCAATCTATTTACCCATGTTTGATATTATTAATCAGATACAGCAGAGATAAGACGGGTTTTATCCCGGGAGAGCCTATTTTATAACAAGTTAAAATAAGGAGGCAAAGAATGAGGGCTTTGAAAAAGAAGGACGGTTTCACGTTGATCGAGATATTATTCGTTATTATTGTAATCGCGATCCTGGCCGCTATAGCTATCATGAGAATTACAACGACTACTGCCACTGCCAGGGCAAATGCCTGTGCTGCACAGCAGGCTGTTATTAACACTCAGATTGAACAGTTTATGCTTGATACAGGAAACTATCCGGCTGATGATGCCGCATTTAATGCTTTATTGGATAACACGACATATTTCCCTGATGGACCGCCTGCATGCCAGGGGCCTGCCCCTTCCTGCGTATATAACGCAACGACATACAGGGCTACTTGTACGACCGGTTAATTTACTGCGGCAGAGAAATCAGGGACGTTCTCTGCGGGCAAATTCAGGCCTGCAGGCTATTGTATTGCAACGGGAGAGATCTTTGCGTATGGTATGTGTCGATTCTTGACAGATTGGCATGTTAAGAGGACCAGACTCCAGAAAAGGTTTTACACTAATAGAAATAATTTTTGTTATTGTCCTGCTGGGGATAATAACAGCTGTTGCTATCCCTCGCTTCAGGTCTGATTTTTCAACAAAACAGCGTCTGAAGAGCGAAGCTCAGAAGATCGCTGTTCATATCAGATACGCGAGAAATCTTGCAATAACTGATAAAAATGCTTCCAGGTACATTATCAGATTTAACTACGACGCTAATAATTACGGCATTTATCAGGATTCCGTTACTCCTGCCAATTTAGCAGGCAGCCTTATCAGTATTCCATCCACAGTAACTGCCTCGGGAGAAACAGAAATAATTTTTTTTAATCAGGGGAACTGCACATTTACGGGAAACGGGGAGATAGATATCAGAGCCGGAGTCAATAATTACAAAATTACTGTTAAATCTGCTACGGGAAGGGTTCATGTGAATGAAAGTTGATAACACGAACAGCATAGATCAAAAAAAACAGATTATCGCAGACAGGAAGAGTATATATATAAATTGTGTTAAAGGATTTACGCTCATTGAGGTATTGGCTTCGATCGTGATATTTGCAGTTCTGATCGCGATAATAATGAATGTTGTCGCGGGAAGTCTTATGGTGAGCAGGAATACAGAGATCACAACAAGGAGTGTTGTGTTATGTGTCGGGAAAATGGATGAAGTGAGAGCCAGGATATTTGGAAGGAGTACGAATCCGGATTACTTATACGGATGGGACAGGAATTATTCTGAAGCCGCCGCGGCGTTTCCATCTCCGCACCCTGACTATAAATATACAGTCGCGGACCCTGATTATCCTGCGGCACTGATCAGAGATATTGCTGTTACTGTATGGTATGACAGGGACGATGACAGCATACTTGATTCTGATGAACGGGGAATTACTTTTAATACTAAAGTTGCCAGGAGAGATTAAGACGAGGGACGAGGGATGAAAGAAGAAAAAGACAAATATAGATGATTTATCGTCCATCATCAATCGTCTATCTTCTATCGTGAAACGTACATAAAACTAAATTAAAGTCTTAACCTGAAAACTAAATATAACGGATGACTGCTAAAAATAAAAACAGCAATAAAGGTTTAACTCTCATCGAGGTATTGTTTGTCATACTGATTGTGGCAGTGCTTATGATTCCACTTGCCAGTCAGTTCCGGCATGTCCGTGTCGCGTGGGATACAGGCAACAAGCGTTCTGACCTGTTTCAAAATGCCCGTATAGGATTTGATAAAATGATAAGGGAGTTGAAGGCAGCTAAACATATCATTAGCGTGACAACTTCGGGAAACGATATAGGAAGGATAGAATTTATGGATAAAGATGATAATACAGCTGTTTTTGAGAGATTTCTCAATAACGGCAGGTACTGGCTGGGGTACACAACTGATGGGTTGCCGCCTTCTGCGGAAAATGATATATTGGCGGGGCCTGTAAACCTGCTGAGATTTATCTGTTATGCAGAAGATGCAGAGACAGTTACTACAGATCCGGCAAGAATAAAATCTGTCAATATTGAAATGGAGATGGATTCGGACGAAGGAGGTATA
>CAZNPC010000032.1:10718-21437 GCA_964574765.1 uncultured Nitrospirales bacterium
AAGAATAAAATCTGTCAATATTGAAATGGAGATGGATTCGGACGAAGGAGGTATATCTGCTGAGATGTTTACCGGGATGGTCATGATTGAGAGAGAGGTCGTCCTGTCTGCCGGCAAACCTGAAGAGCGGGCTGATGCTGGAGACAGTCCAGACAGTGTTTCTGACTGGAAGAAGAGCATCCAGGTCTGGGAAACGCCTGAAAGGGGAAATGATGCAATGCACTGATGTTTACTGGTACTGCTAATTGCGTATATCAGATTGTGAAGTATAAGAAATAACATAATCGGATATTGTGTATAATTTATGAGAACCGGCACAGGATTATGAAAAATTTAACTGACAGGGGCGTTGTTCTTCTTACAACTGTGCTTTTGATTGCTTTCATCACCATGGGAATAGTAGCTTTTTTAGACATAGCAACTGTGGATCTTCAGGTTTTACAGAACAACAGATATTCAGATGAAGCGCTGTATATTGCCCAGGCAGGCATTGAAGATGCTATATCCAGGCTCAGGCAGGATATAAATTGGGGTGCAATAGATATCACTCCGCTTGTGGTGGAATTTCCAGAAGGTTCCGGCAATTATTATTCTGTTGTCTGTTCCGGGCAAAATACACCAAGAACAATTACGTCTACTGCCAGGCTTGCAAACGGATACAAGAGAGAAATTTTAGCCGGGGTTCATGTATCAGGTACATCTTCACTATATAAAGTCGTGGTAAATTACTGGAAGGAGAGCTGATGTTCGAATTCATGAAAATATTGCAAAAGAAGCCGAAGATATCAGTTGGACTTAATATAGACGGAAGAAAAATTGATATAGTCCAGGTTGAAAAAACCGAAACAGGGGTAAGACTCATAAAGTTTATGCGTTCCACGCTTCCTTCAGGAGCTGTTGAAGACGGGCTTATTATTGACAGAGATGCCGTACGGAAAACAATTAAAGGCATGATGTCAGAACTGAAAATCGGTTATTGCGATATTGCAACCAGCGTATGGGGAAATAATGTTGTCCTTTCATTTAAAAAAATCCCGTACAGACAGAGGGACAGCCTGAAACAGATTCTTGAACGGGAGGCTGGCAATTATCTGGTCTTTGCGGGTACTGAAATTATAAGTGATTATTTCGAGATCGAGAGTATAACGGATAATGATGAAACACAGGTGAGGGTGCTTCAGGCAATATCCAGAAGGGAAATAATAGACTCTTACGTATCACTCATAAAAGAGCTGGGATGTGAAGTTGACTCTGTTGGAGTTGGAGTTTTTGAGGATTTAAAGGGATTATATCCAAATTATGCTGGTTATAGGGTAGTTGCAGTGGTCGTTGAAGACGACAGATCTCATATCTTTTTGTTAGATCGAGGCGTTGCTAAATTTGCATATTCAGCTAATGTAGGCAGCCGTCAAATGCTTGATAACAAAGATAACAATTTACTTTTAGTATCCGATATAGAGAACATTATCCGATATGCATACGACTATGAAAAGCTGGATTCTATTGATAAAATTGTGTTGTCCGGGAATTTATATGGTCTGCCGGAAACGGGAATCGAAGATGTTCTTGCAAATCATCTGGAAATGGATGTTGAGATCGGCAATCCGCTTGAAGGAGTTGAGATTGCCTCTGACATTCGGGAAATTGACAGGGCTGATATTACAAGGGGATATGGTCTGGCATTGGGAGCCGCTGGAATCAAAACCTTTTCTTCCGATATAAATCTCTTGCCTGAGGATGAAATCAAGGAAAAAGAACTCAAAGGGCAGTTGAGACATTTCTTTATCGGTATATTTATCATTCTGGCCGTAATATTATTGGGATTTTCCGCGGTGCAGGTTGCCATAAGCCAGATTAAGAAAGAGATTGAAGATACCAGCATGATACTGAACAAACCTGCGCCTGTAATAACAGAACTTGTCGGGATTGAAAAAAGTTTGACAGATAACAGAATGGAACTTAACAGAGCCAATGCAATTATAGCCGGCAGTAAGAATAACAAATGGAATGAATTTCTTCATGAAATAAAAACTATAATACCCAGGCAGGTAAGGCTGAAGAAACTGGAGTCTTCACAATACGGAGTTATCGAAATAAATGGTGAGGCGAGCTCTTATGAGGCAGTATTTGTGTTCATGGAAAATTTGATAGAATCCCCTTATTTTAAGGATATTGAACTTATAACAGCGAAAGATATTAATAAACAAAATGCTGTTTTTACTGAATTTATAATTACTGGGAAACTCTTTTTCTACGAGGGCAAATCATGAAGAAAATCCCGGTGTTATTTAAAGTATCTGCCAGGGAAAGAAAAACTACCGGCATGTTTATCCTGTTGGTGATCTTCGTAGTACTAATATATATAATATTTCCTGACCGGTTACAGAATCTGGACCTGGTCAGGACACAATTGAAGCATCAAAATGACCTGATAGAGTCCAGAGAGATTAAAAAAGCCCGGTTATTGGAACTTCAGAGGGAATTTAACATGTTAAAAGAGGAAGGGGAAAACGTATACGGCATGTTTTTTAACAGGGAAGATATAGTGAATTTTCTGAAGAGCATGAATGATTTGGCCGAGATTAAAACAGGGAATGATTTGCTTATTGTTCACCCGCTCCCTGAGGTGGAAATTGAGACGCAGCAGGGCAATAATGAAAGCAGCCCAATTTTCAAAAGGAAGATCATAAAACTTGCTGTAGAAGGAAGCTATAAGACAATCGAGGACTTGCTATCCCTTTTTGATAACTACGGAAAGAACCTGCAAATTGAAAGAATTAGTCTGGAAAACGATCCGCGTGTTTCTATAATCAGAGCCCGGATTGAGTTGGTGATTTATGTGATAGCTGAAGTGGATAAGGGATTAAACAAGTCTGATAATCTGCAGAAGATTGAAAGCGTAAGAGAACGGGCTGAGAAAAGATCAATTTCAGAGGGTGATTACGGACTGGAAGAACCCTTTATTCCGATGAGCGTAACTACTGCGAAATAAATACAATCAGAGCAATCGCAGAGAAAGCTCAAAATTAAACTGGATATGATTATTCGGCCCGCCGGAAACCCGGTTAATTTTATTGACTCGAGGGAAAAATATAAAATAAAGATATAATTTAAATTATTTATTCCAGATATTTCAGCACATTTACCTTGATCCAGTGATGGTCCCACCAGTATAGCGGGGACACCTCATAACCCTGAATCAGTATTCCGAAATGAAGGTGATCTCCGCCGGCAAGGCCTGTAGCACCTGTCTTTGCTATAATGTCTCCCTTTTCAACTGATTGACCTTCAGCCACCAGTATTGTTGAAAGATGCCCGTAAATGCTCATTAGTCCGAGGCCATGGTCAATTATTATGGTATTGCCGTATATTCCGATCTCTCCGGTGAATCTGACAATTCCTGAATTAGCGGCTTCAACCGGGGACTTTTCAATAGACGCGAGGTCATATCCAAGATGGGTGCTTTGACTGACTGCATTGCCGTTATATATATAAGTTCTTTTATCTCCGTACTTTGCCATTACCATACTGTTTTTCATCTGCAGAAAGCGGCCCTGCCACAGGATCTCTGCTGCAGTCTTTCCGGCGATATCTCTGACTTTGTTAACACTCTCCATTCTCCATTCTTCATTGACCTTCTTAAAGGCTTTGACAGGATCGGGTATGTCGATTTCATTTAAAAGAGGAGAAATTACAGTATTTATAAAGGAGTCGTCAATGTGTATTGAAGAACTGCTGTATGCCTTTTCTTTGAGTTTTGACGGCAGGGCCCTTATCACCTGATTACCAGCCGCATCCTTTGCAACTGCGTAATATGTGTTCCCGGCCGGCGTATCAATAGGGGCTGGGAAAAAAGCAAAGTATGTTGAGGAAGATTCCGGCCCTGATCCTGACAGGGCTTTGAACGCCCTGAATATGTGTTCGTCAAGTTTAATAAATACCGAGTCAGCGCCTTCGGCCTTTATATGGGCAAAACCTCCGCTTCCCTGGTAAATGTTCGAAGTTGCGCCAAGTACTTCAAGCTTTGGAGGAACCGTATCAATTATTGAACTGATTGTATGTTTAATGTCTTTGAGTATGCCTGATCTTGCCCTTACAATGACCTGAGCCGAGCCGTCCGCTAATCCAAGGTCTTTTGGTTTTATCTGTATCGAGTATGTTTTTTCACTGATTTCAGGTATGTCCCTTAACAGATCTATCTTCCTGTCGCCCTGATAAATGTATATATCAATTGATTTCAGGTTGCGTCCGGTAAGCGTTATTGTCTTGTCAATGGGGAGGGAGCTGAAAGCCTCCATGCCTTCAACGACCGGGGCAGCAATAAAAAAAAGTTTATAAACACCATAAATTATGCCGACGATGATAAGTATAAAGAGCAGGATAAGGCTGATAGCTCTGGCATTGAACCTGCTTTTCTTCCTGTAACCGTAATTTCTCATCTATCCTCCAAATATTTAGTATATCTGAAATTTATTATTTTGCCTGATAGCCGGGGCAGCCCTCAAATCCGCTGCACCCTTTTTTTCTTAATTTGCAGTCTCTGTTTGAACATGTCGAACCTTTTGCTGTTACGGTTTTCTTGTGTTTTATCCGTTTTTTTGGATAAGTCCTCTTGCCCATTTTTGCTATTATAACAAAGAATCCGGAATTGACCGGGCTTCCTGTTAACCTGTAAAATCATTAAGAGGTGAATTATGTCATATCATAAACAATTTAGTCATCCATTAGCATGTATTGATAAAGACGAGCTTTTAGAGCGTATGCAAGAGAAAACTGATTTTATTCTTGTCGATACAGTAGGAATATATGACGGGAACAAATTCAGGATCAGTGGAGCTAAAACAATACCTTATCCTGATGTTATAGACAGGCGTGGGGAATTAAAAGACTTTGATGAGATTATAATCTACTGTAAAAACAGGGACTGCAGGGCATCCAAAAAGGTCGCTCTCGGTCTCACACTTCTGAATATCCCGAATGTGAAGATATATGAGGGCGGTATCGATGAATGGATGGAGAATGGCCTGCCGGTAGAGGAATTGATTATTGACCCGTAGGCTTCGCACGAGGCGAGCGATTGACGAATGACAATTGCAACTACCAGATAATTAATATTTGAATTACATTAAATCATCAATCAACAATCATAAATCGAAAATTCGGGGGCAATTGACCATTAACGGCAGTCTATATACAATAACAGAGTAATATTACATATAGTGTCCGTACACGGCTTGTCCCAGGGATACCCCTCCGTCATTTGCTGGGACGAGCTGATGGATCAAAACAGTAAATCCCTTGTCTTTAAGCTTATTAAAAGAGTTATTAAGCAGTATGGCATTTTGAAAGACACCTCCTGACAATGCAACTGTTCCAATGCCTGTTTCCGTTCTCAGTTTTTCGGAAACAGAGACAATGATCTCAGCTATTGTGTTATGGAATTTTCTGGCAATGTCTTCTTTTGAGGTTTCCGTTCTTATATCATTTACTATTTCAGCAATGACCGGCCTGAAGTTAATATTACCGTCTTTAATAAGACACAAATAGGAGCCTGTCTCTCCTGATCGCAGTGCCGCCTGTTCCAGGGCTATGGCAGCCTGGGCATTATATGAGACCTTATGTTTAAGTCCGAGCAATGACGAAACACCGTCAAAAAGCCTGCCCATACTTGTTGTAATAGGTGAATTGATCTCTTTTTTTATCATAGTTGAAAAAAACATTTTTTCATTCTCAGAGACCGGGATTAAGTCCAGCTCAGCCGAATTCTCGCCGAATGTTTCAAATAAAAGGGAGAAAGCCGTTCTTAAAGGTTCCTTTACAGCCATGTCACCGCCGGGAAGCCTGTAAGGAGCAAGATGCAATACCCTTTTAAACCCTTTATAAGAAGCCAGAAGTACTTCACCTCCCCAGACTGTTTTATCCGCACCATAACCTGTACCGTCAAAGGCAAAGCCGATGACTTCAGTGCCCAGGGGTATTTCATTCTCAGCCATGCATGAAAGCAAATGCGCGAAATGATGCTGTACCCTGACCAGTTTGTCTTTAAAGTGTTTTTCGCCGAACTTCGTGCTGTAGTAGCCGGGATGCAGGTCTGAGACAACGATTTCAGGGTCAGCAGAGAGCAGTTTTAAAAGGTCATTTACTGTTTCATCGAAAAAGTCTGCGGCAAGCGGAGTATCAAGGTCCCCAATGTGCTGGGATAAGAATACTTTGTCATCCAAACCGATAGCGACGGTATTGTTCATATAAGGCCCTAGTGCAAGTACCGGCTTCCTGAACCTGAAAGGAACAGAGACAGAAAGCGGCGCGAAACCCCTTGAGCGTCTGATAGGGGACTGTCTTTCGGCCAGTATCCTGACAACAGAATCGTCGCATCTTCGGACTATGTCTCTATTGTTAGACAGCACATAATCTGTGATCGCTGACAGTCTATTAAAGGCGTCAGACTGGTCCTTTACTATAGGCTCATCAGTTAAATTGGCGCTTGTGGCGACCACGGGTTTCTTCAGTTTATCCAGGATCATATGATGCAGAGGAGTGTATGGGAGAAAGGCGCCGACCGAACTGTTGTCCGGTGATACAGAATCTGTAATAGCGGTCTTTGCCTTTTTATGCAAGATCACAATCGGTCTTTCGATCGAACTTAATGCCCGTTCTTCCAGCTGGCTGACATGCGCCACCCTCTTAATGTAATTCAGATCAGGAAACATGACAGCCATTGGTTTTTCTTCCCTGGACTTTCTTTCTCTTAATCTGTCCACAGTTGCTTTACTGGTTGCGTCACAGACAAGATGAAAACCCCCGATTCCCTTAACCGCGATTATTTGGCCGCTGTTTATCAAATTCTCGGTTTTTTCGATCGCTTCTTCCTTTTCACATATTAATTCACCTTTGTTGTTATACAGGCTGACAGAGGGCCCGCATACATGGCACGCGTCAGGCTGGGCATGAAACCTTCTGTCAGAGGGCATGCTGTATTCGGCCTCACAGTCAGGGCACATCTTAAAATCCTTCATGGATGTGTTCTTTCTGTCATAGGGAAGGGCATGTATGATAGTAAACCTCGGCCCGCAGTTTGTGCAGTTGGTAAACGGGTACATATACCTTCTGTCTGAAGGAGTGTTGATATCCCTTAAGCATTCCCCGCATGTTGCTATATCAGGCAGGATAAATGCTTTCTTATCTCCTTGATCTTTACTTTGTCTTATTTGAAAGTCCGTATGACCGGAGTTTTCGAGATATGCATGCTGAAGGCTGTAGATCTTTGAAAGAGGTGGTTTCTCCTGATCTATCTTTGTCAAAAACTCATCAAGTTTATCTTTTTCGCCTTCAGCCTCAATGGTAACGCCCAGAGTGTCGTTCAATACATACCCGCTGAGCCCCAGCCCGGTTGCCAGATTATAGATGAACGGCCTGAACCCCACACCCTGAACAAGTCCTGTGATTTTAATTTTCAATCTCATAAATAGGGACAGCGACTATTATTTTTTACTAGTTAGTTTGTTTTGTGCCAGATGTTGCAGGCGCCTTCTGATGATACCATGCACGGGCCCCTGGGAGTTTTTGGATTGCAAACCTTTTTGAAAAGTTTGCAGGCTGACGGGTATGCCTTGCCAAGGACTACGTCACCGCATAAGCATCCCGGTATGCCCTGTTCCCTGATGTCTTCAAGCTGAAAGACTTTTTTCGCGTCCCGGCCGGAATATTTGTCCCTCAGCTCCAGTCCGGACGCGGGAATATTACCGATTCCCCTCCAGTTGGCATCAGACACCTCAAGATACTTGTCCATGAGTTTTTGCGCCTGAATATTTCCCGCGGGTTTGACAACGCTGCTGTAAACATTGGAAGTTACGGCTTTACTGTTATTTAATTGACTGAGTATATCCGCGATTCCCAGCAGGAGATTGTCCGCGTCAAAGCCGGCCACTACAGTAGGTATGTTGTATTTTTCAGAAAAAACATTCCATGCGTTAGAACCCACGATTGCTGATACGTGGCCGGGAGCAATAAAACCGTCAATACCTATTTCCGCGTCCTTTACCAGAACTTCCATAATAGTCGGCGTCAGCCTGTGCGAACTTAGGATATAAAGATTATCCGGTACGCCTGTCTCCAGGATAGCGGCAGTCGGAGCTGTTGTGGTTTCAAAGCCGATCGAGAAGAAAACTATTTTTTTGTCCAGATTTGATTTCGCGATATTCATGGCTTCAAAGGGCGATGTTATCATCCTGTAATTGCTTCCCTCGGTTCTGATAGAACCTTTACTCGAGGGTACTCTCAGCATGTCGCCGTATGTAACCAGGATAACATCGGCTCTGTTTGAAAGCTCAATGGCGTTTATAATGTCGCTTTCAGGGCATACACAGACAGGGCATCCCGGGCCGGGGATTATCTCAAGGTTCTCATGCAGCACAGTTCTCATTCCAGAAAAAGATACAGTGTGTTCATGAGAGCCGCATACGTTCATGATCTTGATCTTCTTTCCCGGGGGAACAAGGGAGTTAATATGCTTTATCAATTCTTTAATTTTATGCATAGTAAAAACGAGTTATTAAGTAATTAAGTTATTGAGTCACTCTATTATGTATTCTGTATCTAACAGATACGCGGTAATAGTTCTTCTTCAAGCAGGTCCAGTGCCCGTTCTCCGCCTATTTTTGTCTTTAACCGCACCCCGTTAAACGCGGAGGTAATGTTCCCGATTATTTCCGCGTTTTTTCCAAGGTCATGCTCTTTCAGGGTTTCTATTACCTGTCCCGCAGTATCAGAAGACGTAATAATGAGCGCCTTGCCTTCATTGGCAAGATATAGAGGGTCATAACCGATCATATCAGATATGAAGCGGACATCTTCTCTTACCGGCACCCTGTCTTCGAATATTTCAATTCCAAGACCGGAATGTTCTGAAAGTTCAGCCAGCACTGTCGCAATGCCCCCGCGCGTCGGGTCTCTCATCCACTTCACGCCGCTTATCTCAAACACCGGCATGAGAAGACCGCTCAGGGCGGCGCAGTCGCTCTTTACATGTGAATTAATATTAAACTCTTCTCTTGCAATGGCAACGGCTGTTCCATGATCTCCGACCATCCCGGTCACAATGACAGAGTCACCGTCTGAAACATCCTTGATATACAGAGGCTTGATAATATCGCCTAAACCTGTGGTATTGATATAAATGCCGTCGCATTTATTCTTTTCAACGACCTTGGTATCTCCTGTGACGATCTTTACCCCTGCGCGCTCTGCTGTTTCACTAATGCTTTTAAGTATTTTTTCAAGGCTTTCAAAAGGAAAACCCTCTTCAATGATAAAACCAAGAGAAAGGTACCTGGGCCTGGCACCGCTTACTGCAAGGTCATTGACCGCTCCGCAAACACACAGTTTGCCAATGTCACCTCCGGGGAAGAAAAGAGGGCGGATAACATATGAATCGGTAGTTATGGCTGATCTTTTAGATTCAAGGTCAATATAAGAAGAATCTTCCAGGGATCTTAATTCATCGCTATTCAGGTATTTCAGAAATAAGCCCTCTATGAGCTCTTTTGTGAGCCTGCCGCCGCTCCCATGTCCTATTTCTATTTTTGACATAGTTTTTAGTTTCGGGTCTAGTTATTAGGTTAAAGTCAGGACGCCAGTTTGGTCTACAGGTTAAGTAGTTGGTGTTAACTTTACCATAACCTAACTACTCAGCCGGCTTCTTGACCCTTACCCTTACCTTTTTTCTATATAATTTAGCACCCAGCATCTGGTATCTAAAGTCTTACACTCAGACTCTACTCATCTCCTTTTTCAAAAAGTCCAGCCATTCCTCCATTCCTTCGCCTGTCTTTGCGGATACAACAAAGACCTTTAATGACGGATTTAGAGATAACGCGTCTTTCTTGACTCTCTCAATATCAAAATCGAAATGCGGAACAAGGTCTGATTTTGTGATGATAAAAACGTGAGATGTTTTAAATGCTTTCGGGTATTTAACAGGTTTATCAGGGCCTTCGGGCACTGACACAAGGACCGCTCTGATATGTTCACCCAGTTCGAAAAATGATGGGCATACGAGGTTGCCGACGTTTTCAATGAACAGAAGATCCAGTTTCTTTCCGTTTAATTGCTGTTCAAGTGTATGAAATCCTTTGTGGATCAGGGAAGACTCCAGGTGGCACGCCCCTCCTGTTGTAAGCTGAACAGCCGGGACTCCCTGCTTTTTTATTCTCTCAGCGTCAAGGTCGGTTTCTATGTCACCTTCCAGCACGGCCATACTTATGCTGTCTTTTATCGCAATGGCTGTTTTTTCAAGCAGTGTTGTCTTGCCTGACCCCGGAGAGCTTATAAGATTTACTGCAAGAATTCCTTTTTCGTTAAAATGATTCCTGTTATTTAAGGCAGCGCTTTCATTGGACTTTAGAAGACTCTGGTTTACATCGATTATCTTTGTTTCTTTTGTATGAACACTGTCTCCGCAACCGCACACATCACACATCTGTAACCTCCTATACGTCAATGCAAAATGCAAAATTAACAATTAGCATTTAGTGTCCCCTGCAATTTGATGCAGGAAACACAAATGTAAGGATTTTTATTATTATTTACATTCGCTCGCAATGCTGACTATGCATTTAAAATTTGTTTCAGACTATTTTGAAATGCTAACTTTACATTGATAATTTTAAATTTCTTTATGTCTCTACTTCCAGATTCGCAATATCCATCTCCTCACCTGAC
>CAZNPC010000033.1:0-21427 GCA_964574765.1 uncultured Nitrospirales bacterium
CTCACCCGGAAAGGACCTCAACCTGCAGGAGATGATCGATGAACATGAGCAATGGGAAGCAAACAGGAAGAAAAGAAAGAAGAAGTACTCGAAGAAAGCAAAGAAGAAGAAATAAAAATATGAATTATCCCCTGCAGGTTTACAGGGCAAATCCAAGACGCGGGGACCAGGGGGAATAGATGAATGAAGACCCTTTCGTAATTTGCAATTAATTGTCGGGGATGACCTTTATAATGACCTTTCTGCTTCTCGGGCCGTCAAACTCGCAGAAGAAAATGGACTGCCAGGTTCCAAGCTGGAGCTTCCCTTTTTCTATGATAATGTTCTGTGATGATCCGACTATGGCGGTTTTTATATGAGAGTCGGAATTGCCTTCCATGTGCGAATAATTATCTTTGTGAGGGATAAGTTTGTCGAATGTTTTTAGAATATCACCGGCTACGGAGGGGTCAGCGCCTTCATTTATCGTAACACCCGCTGTTGTGTGAGGGACATAGACACAGCAGATACCGCTTTTTATGCAGGCTTCATCTACTGCCTGCTTAACATTGAAAGTTATGTCGATAAACTCTGTCCGTGACTTTGTTTTGACGGAGATATTCTTTACCATATGCCCCCCATGTTAATCCGATCAACTAAATATGTATTCGAAAAAATCATCATCAACCAAGAACTCTATTCTCAGGGCGTATATGTTATCAGGCAGGTTGAGCTTTCTTAGCTTTACGAGGTCTTTTTCCGTGGTTATTATATCCATGCCCCCGGCATCGTTGACTATTTTGTCTATATCATGTTGAGAGTAATAATGGTGGTCCCGATAAGACCGGAAATTGGCTATACTAAGGCCTTTTGATGCCAATAAATTTTTAAAATGCGCCGGATTTGCAATTCCGGCAAAGGCCCGGACCGGTTTCTGTGTTAATGACTCAAGGTCTTTCATATCACCGGAACTGTTAATAAAACCTGTTGGTTTGTGAAATGACGTAAATATCTGAACCGCGGGATTGTGTTCTCTTACCGCGAGTTTTAATGCATCTATTGATGCACTGCATGATGTATCTGTCTTTGTTATTACGACCGCGTTAGCGCGGCTGACAGCGCTTACAGGTTCACGAAGTATACCCTCAGGAAATAGTTTTCCGTTTCCAAAGGGATTGGACACGTCAATAAGAAGTATATTTTTGTCTCTGTACAGCCCAAGGTGCTGATAACCGTCATCAAGAATAAACAGGTTGATGTACTCAAGGGGTGTATTGTTTAGAGCGAACAGGCCTGCCTCAAATCTGTTTTTACCCATTATAATGGGGACTCCATCCATGCGTTCAGACATCAGAACAGGCTCGTCTCCTGCCTGGGTCACGTTTAGTACAGGCCCTTCACCCAGGCTGACAACACAGGGCCCTTTGGCCCTGCCTTTATATCCCCTCGTCAGGATACAGGGATGCAGCCCCCTTTTTTTTGCTTCAGAGGCTATCGCGATTACAGCAGGAGTCTTGCCGGTACCGCCAAGCGTGAGGTTGCCGACACTTATTACTTTCTCGGACAGCTTCCCTGTCTTTTTCAGGCCTGACCTGTACAGAAAATCTCTGCCTGAAAGCACAGCGCTGTATATTGAACTAAGCAGTCCCATGTTAACCTTAGGCAATTCAATGCAAAATTCGAAAGAATTAATTATGCATTATTTTCAATAAAATATGACTGACCGTTATTTCATATTTTAAATTTACAATTATCAATTTACAATTCCGGCCAAAATTGTTATCAGGTTTTGGGCAGGCAGCTCCTTACAAGATCTACGGCTTTTGCTACAGCACCTCTGTTTCGATCCACAATAGCCTTAGCTTTCTGTCCTGTACTTCCGGCTGCCTCAGCGTCTAATAGAAGGTGTTTTACAGAACCGGCAAGGTCCTGAGCGTTATTCACCATAAGTGCCGCCCCTTCCTTCAAAAAGACATTCGCGATCGGGAAATTATCCATATGCGGCCCGAATACAATCGGCCTGCTCCAATACGCGGGTTCGAGTACATTATGCCCTCCAAAAGGAAGAAGACTTCCTCCTATGAAAGCGATATCAGCTATGGAGTAAATTTTCGAAAGTTCTCCCATTGTATCCAGCAGTATGATATCAGGCAGTTTACCGGTATCCTCGATCCTGGAGCGCCTGATGTAATCAAGCTGTCTTTTCCTGAGGATGCCTTCGACTTCATTGAACCGCTCCGGATGACGGGGCACAAGTATAAGTTTAAGGTTATTGATGCCGTCTTTGATTAATTTGTACGCGTCAAGGATTATTTCCTCTTCGCCCTCATGAGTACTGCCAGCGACCATTACATGACCTTTAAGACTGCCTGTCCATGACGGCAAGTCCGTGACTGCCTTAAATTCCATGTCGAATTTGAAATTGCCCATTACACTGACCCTGTCAGTACCGGCGCCGAGAGAAAGTATCCTCTCCATATCTCCGCTGTCCTGCATATAGAAATGGTCGACATTTGAAAGTGCCTTAGCCATGAAAGAACGGATGAGACTGTAACCTTTGAAAGACTTCTGTGACAGACGGCCGTTAAGCACGATAACTTTGGAACCTGATTTGTTTAATGAACTAAACAGCAGCGGCCAGAGTTCGGTCTCAACTGTTATAAAGATTGACGGGTTAAGTGATTTGACGGCCTTTCTTATGCAGACACCTGTATCCCACGGCATATACATTATCCTGTCAGCAGAGGGGAATTTATCACGCGCTATTTTTTGACCGGTATACGTTGTAGTTGACAGCGTAATGTGAGCTTGAGGAAATTCCTTGTTCAACGCTCTTAAAAAGGGCAGGGCGGCCATTACCTCGCCTACTGAAACAGCATGCATCCAGATGTCGGTTTTTTCGTAATCAGCAGTGCCGAGCCTCTCTTTCAGATATGTTGTCCGGCTTTCCGGCCCTTTTTTCAGCAGAAGCCGGGGTGAATACAGCACAAGGCATATCAGTGAAAGGAGATTATATATTAGAAGCATCTCTGTCGAATTGCGAGTGGTACAGCATTTTGTAAGCGCCTCCTTTATTAAGCAGTTCCTCGTGAGTACCTGTCTCAATTATTTTGCCTTCGTCAATGACCAGTATCCTGTCAGCTTTTTGAATGGTAGACAGCCTGTGAGCTATGACAAATGTAGTCCTGTTTGTCATGAGGTTATCAAGCGCTTTCTGAACAATAACCTCCGACGCGGTATCAAGAGATGATGTTGCTTCGTCAAGTATAAGTATCGGTGGATTTTTCAGCAGTGCCCTGGCAATGGATATTCTCTGTTTCTGTCCCCCGGACAGCCTCACGCCCCTTTCTCCTATCAATGTATCATAACCGTTCGGCATATCCTTTATGAAATCATGTGCATATGCGGCCCGGGCTGCTTCTGTTATATCCGCCTCGGACGCGTCAAGTTTTCCAAGAGCGATATTTTCTCTGACAGACTCGTTGAACAGTATTACATCCTGGCTGACGATGCCGATATTATCTCTGAGGGATTTGTGAGTGGCTTCATTTATGTCTATGCCGTCAATAAGGAGTTTCCCTTCTGTGGCACGATAGAACCTCGGGATCATGTCAACAAGGGTGGTTTTTCCAGCTCCGCTTTTGCCGACTATGGCCGTAAGCTCGCCCCTGTTGATTTTCAGATTGATATTATCAAGAACCTTCCTGTCTGTTCCGGGATAGATAAAACTGAAATTGCTGAATTCCATATTATCACGGATGGCCGGAAGTTCCTTTGAACCGTCTTCTTCAGGCTCCTGGTCGAGTATATAAAAAATTCTTTCCGCTGCGGCACGTGCCTGCTGAAGACTGTTGTTCGCACTGCCGAGCCTGCGGACTGGCGTATACATTAACGCAAGAGCTGTGAAACATGACATGAGATCGCCCTCGGACATCGTGCCGCTGACGATCAGGGTAAGTCCGTAGAACAATATCATAGTAAGTCCGATGCCGCCGATGATCTCCTGCGCGAGCTTTGAATATTCAATCGTGCGGGCGCCCTTCAGAGCTATCCAGTAATACTTTTTGTTTTCCTTATCGAACTTATCAAAATGAAGCTTCTGGCGGACAAATGCCTTGATCATCTTGATGCCGGATATACTTTCGGTCAACCTGACAGTAAGGCCCGATATCTGTTCCTGCGTCTTCCTGCCGATAACTTTCATTTTCTTGCCGAATTTTCCTATAACATAGAACGAGAACGGAAGCACAACGCAGGCCATTAGCGCTATGTCCCATCCCCGGATAAACGCGACAGTCAGAAGCGCGATGAAAGTGGGTATTTCAACAAGAAGGTCTTTTGCAACATAGCCCAGAACACCCTGAAGGACATTTGCGTCATTAATTATTCTTGATATTACGTCTCCTGATGGTCTGTTAATGAAGAAGTTCATGGGGAGGGATATAAGTTTATTAAACAGCTGATCTCTTACATCCCTGACTACTTTGGCGCCGACCGAGCGCATAAGGTATGACCCGGCAAAAGCAGACAAAGATTTGAGCAGAAGAAAAGATATATAAACCAGAAGGAATATTTTTATCGCTCCGGCATCCTTGTTCAGTGTGCCGTCCAGAACTGGTTTTACAAACCACGCTATGGCACCGGTCAGCCCGGAGGTGACAAGGCTGAACAGCGTTGCTATTATGATGATCCACCAGTAAGGTCTAAGATACGTACTCAGACGTTTATAAGATTCCATCCAGCCATTTCTCCAACTATCGAGGCCACCCTGGGGGAGGCCGCTTTATTTTTCATTATTTCGCTTATCTTCTGAAGCTCTGTCTTCATTGCAAGTCTGTAATTATTGTCGGAAATGATCTTTTTCATTTCCTGATAAATATTCTCGGCAGTGGCTTGTTTCTGCACGAACTCCCTGACAACCTCCTTTTGAGAAAGGATATTGACAAGAGACACGAATTCGGCGCTTACAAGAATTTGCGCAAGAAAATATGTTATCGAAGATACCTTGTAAAATACAGTCATGGGAGTGCGGAGCAGGGCGGCTTCAAGTGTCACGGTCCCGGAAGCCACAGCGGCGGCTTCTGCACAGGCCAGCGCTTCTCTCGTCCGGTCGTATAATACTGTAATATACTCAGGTAAATTAGTCGAGAGGTTTGTGCCTGAAACAAGGGGGACGACTATCTGAACATCAGAGAACTGATTATGGATCTTCCCTGCGATCTCAATTATCAGAGGCTCGTGTCTATTTATCTCAGCGGTCCTGCTGCCCGGGAGAAGCGCGATTATTTTTTTATCCGGCTCAAGTCCCAAAGACCTTTTCAGCTCTTCTCTTGACCTGTCAGTATTAATTGTCTCCATAATCGGATGGCCGACGAATTCGCATGTAAGCCCTGTTTTTTTGTACAGGTCAACTTCAAAAGGGAAAAGGACGGCCATCCTGTCCACCAGCGAGGCAATTTTATTGATTCGACCGGAACGCCAGGCCCAGACCTGTGGACTGACATAGTACAGAATGGGTACCCCGGCTTTTTTAGCTTTTTTTGCCAGCGCCAGATTGAAATCAGGATAATCTATCAGAACAAGAACGTCAGGCTTTAAAGTGCCGATAGCTCTTGCGGCGGCCCTGAAGTTCTTTATTGCCTTTCCAAGGTGCATTATAGCCTCGGTCAGCCCCATAGTGCCTGAGATGGATGCAATAAGATCCACGCCCTCTTTTTTCATCCGGTCTCCGCCAATGCCCGTTATTTCCGCGTCAGGCCATTTTTTTCTTATGGCGCCGGTTAGTAATGCCCCGTAAAGTTCTCCTGATACTTCTCCCGCGCTGATCATGACTCTTTTCGACACGTAGATAAAATATCATTAATCCATGTTTTATTCAACGTGTGCTGTTTTTGAATATCCGTAAAATGTGACTGAAATTTGTCGTGATTTGCAGGTTTGACCGCAAAATGGCGCAGTGGCAGAGTTTGCCATTTCATGCCCGGTTTTATTATTATAAAGGAGGGAATGGTGAATGAGAAATAATATATTTATATACCTCCTGATGTTTACCCTGCTGTCGGGATGTGTGACTACCGGAGGTCGAAGTTCCGGAAGTTCTGATCCAGACAATGGAAATGGTTACCGGCCTGCTGGACACCTTGATGTTCACACCAGTCTTGAAGACAAGTATAGCGCCGGCAATGTGAAAGAGAGAAACGGTGTTTCAGACCAGGACCTTCTGGATTCCGCACTCGATCTTTCCAAGGCATCCCGGGAATTCTGGTCTAAAGGCAAGCTCGATGAAGCCATTGAAACTCTGGACCAGGCTTATGCCCTTGTACTTAAAGTGGACACAGACAGGTATCCTGACCTTATCCAGCAGAAAGACGACCTCAGGTTTGTTATATCAAAGAGGATACTGGAAATCTACGCTTCCCGTTATACAGTTGTAAACGGCAAACATAACGCCATACCTTTGACCATGAACAAATATGTAGAGGCTGAGATAAAACGTTTCCAGACCAATGAACGAAAATTCTTCATGGCTTCATACGGGCGTTCGGGAAAATATATGCCGGCAATAGTTGAGGCTTTAAAGGAAGCAGGTATGCCGGAAGAGCTCGCGTGGCTGCCTCTTATTGAGAGCGGATTCAAGGTGAGGGCGTTATCGCGTGCTCGTGCGCTGGGACTGTGGCAGTTTATACCTTCGACCGGATACAAGTTCGGTCTGAAGAGAGATACCTGGGTAGATGAACGGATGGATCCTGAAAAAGCAACGGCCGCGGCCATTGAATATATGACAGAGCTTCATCATATGTTTGGAGAGTGGATCACGGTCCTTGCAGCTTATAATTGCGGAGAGGGCAGGGTGCTGAGAGTAATAAAGGAGCAGAAGATCAATTACCTGGATAATTTCTGGGACCTTTATGAAAGACTACCCCGGGAGACTGCGAGATATGTTCCGCGATTTCTGGCAGTCCTGCATATTCTGAAGGACCCGGAAAAGTACGGTTTTACATTTGATGACACAGATGATCCTATTAGTTATGAAATCGTAAAAATCAATAAACGTGTTCAGTTAAAGTCTGTTGCGGATAAAGTAAATGTAGCACGGGAAGACCTGTTTGCTCTGAATCCGGAACTCAGGCAGAAAGTGACTCCTGACAGGGAGTACCTGTTAAAAGTACCTGTGGGCAAAGGGGACATTCTGCTTGCAACAATAGATGAAGTCCCATTATGGACTCCTCCACAGAAAACATACGCGTATCACAAGGTGAGAAGAGGAGATACACTTTCGGCAATAGCAGCCAAATACCGGTCCAGAGTCAGGGATATAGTAAGGGCCAACAAGATCAGAAAAAGACATATGATCCGTGTCGGCCAAAAACTTAAAATCCCTCTTAAAGGAGCAAGGGTATACGCCTCAAATCCGAAGCTGCTGCCAGGCGGAAAATATCGCATCAAGAAGGGAGATTCCCTGTCTGTTCTTGCACAACGGTTCAATACTAAAACAACGGCTATCCAGCGTCTGAACAAGATGAATTCAACCATGCTGTATGTAGGACAGATAATAAAGATCCCGAATTAGGCCGCAGTTCACGGGAGAATTAATTTCACAGCCGCCTGATCACCCCGTCCGGGAATTACTTCAATGCATTGACTATAGTTTCAGCAACCAGCCCGGCAGGCCCTTTTTTCAGTTCAGGGTACATTGGGAGGGAGAGAACTTCTTTGGCTACCTGTTCACTTACCGGGAAGTCACCGATTTTATAGCCAAGGTTGCCAAAAGCTTTCTGCAGATGGAGCGGAACCGGGTAGTAGACCACCGATGATATCGATTTTTCCTTAAGTGCCGACTGGATCCTGTCCCTGTGTGAAGATAAAATCGTATATTGGTGGTATACGTGCGTTCTGTCAGTCGTTTCAGCGGGACACCGGACAGAATCACCCAGTATTGACGTGTAAAGCCCGGCAATGCCGCGCCTCTTCTGATTGTAAGTGTCGATATGTTTAAGTTTCAGCCTTAGTATTGCTGCCTGTATTTCATCAAGCCTGCTGTTGTATCCTATGAAGCTGTGCGTATATGATGCTGATGAACCATGGTTGCGAAGCATTTTGATTGTATTATAAACGTCCGTGTTGTTTGTAATCACAATGCCGCCGTCACCGAATGCCCCAAGGTTTTTGCTGGGGTAGAAACTGAAACAGCCGGTATTACCGAAAGTTCCCGCAAAGGAGTTTTTATATTTCGCTCCGAATGCCTGCGCGCAGTCTTCAACGACAAAAAGGTCATTTTCCCGGGCAAGTTCCATTATTTCAGTCATATTTGCGGGCCGGCCGAATAAATGAACGGGTATTATAGCTTTTGTTTTGGAAGTTATTCTGGCCTGTATCGCGGCAGGATCGATATTTAGAGAATCACTGTCAATGTCTGCAAAGACAGGTGTCGCGCCGACATAAACGATGGCCTCTGCCGCGGCAATGAATGTGAAAGGAGTGGTTATTACTTCATCACCGGGCTTTATTCCAAGAGCCCTTAGACTAAGATGCAGAGCGTCTGTGCCCGACGCGAGGCTTATGGCGTGCCTGACGTTATTATACGCAGCTATTTCCTGTTCAAGGGCTGCCACATGCTTTCCGAGTACGAAATGGCCGCTTTCAAGGATCTCCCCCAGAACAGTTTCGAATTCAGGTCTGAGCTCATCATATTGAGCCCTGAGATCAAGCATGGGGATCGGCGAATCCTGCTTATTTAGATTTTCTTTTTTGCCGTTTTTTTGCCGCACAGTCATTATTTATAAGCTCCGATATTTTTAAAGCAATATTAAGCGCCTCTTTTCCTTCGAGGCCTGAAACAACAGGCTGAGTCCTTTTTCTTATACATTCAACAAACGAGACCAGTTGTTCTTTAAGAGGCTCTTTTTCAACAGGTTTCTTAACCTGTTGCTTAAGTTTACCGCCGGTCTTTTTGTGAAATGTTACTTTCTGAGTCAGATAATCCAGATTAAGATATGCATTATGCTGAAATATTTTAAGCTGTCTGACCTTTTCTTTCCCGATTCTGCTTGCGACGACCTCTGCCGTACAGCCGTTTCTGAACTCAAGCCAGGCGTACGCGATGTCTATATTGGCAGTTAATACGCGTTCGCCCGTGGCCCTGAGATCAGAGACCTCGGATTGAACAAGGCTGAGTATTATATCAATGTCATGTATCATTAAGTCAAGGGTTACGTCAACATCGATACCCCTGCCCTGAAACGGAGAGAGGCGCATTGACTCAATAAAACGCGGTTCTTTAACCATTGTGCTTATGAGAGAAAGTCCGGCATTGAATCTCTCAAGATGCCCGACCTGAAGTATGAGATTATTTATTTTGGCTGTCCGGATAAGTTTTTCTGCTTCCCTGACCGTCGTTGTTACGGGTTTTTCGATAAGGATGTCTTTGTTATTCTTCAGGCAGTCCATGGCTATTTGGAAGTGGTTTGAGGTAGGCACCGCTATAGTGACGGCATCAACGGAATCAAGGATGTCGGCATATTTGTCGTATGCTTTGCAATTATATTTTGCCGCGGTCTTCCGGGCTTTTTTGATGTCAATGTCAACAACACCTGAAAAAGTAATATTTTTCATGCCCGAAAATATCCTGGCATGGTGAGCTCCGATCGAGCCTACGCCTATCACACCGATTCTGCTCTTTGCTTTCATGTATATCAGTTTCCCGTAAAAGACAGATTGCCCTGCATTAGACGCCCGAAACATTCAAAAATCCAAATCATAACACACACACTATATGCGCTGTCAGATTATCGAGTAAACGTAATTCCTGTATAGTTCATCGTTCAGAATTTCGAGACTTTATTTTGTCCCCGGCAATACCTACAACGGCAATGCCGGCTCTGTCCGCTTCAGATATAAATTTGTCCCTGTTAATAATAATGCTCATGCCGGCTTCGACGGCCAGCACCTCCGCTTTGGCCTTCTTCATTGTCTCAAGTGTATCAAAGCCGACCACAGGTACATCAAGCCGCATGTCCTGCCGGGGCCTGCTGACTTTGATAACCACGGATTTTCCTTTGGCAAGACCGCCCCCGCGCATAATAGCTTCGTCTGTTCCTTCTATGGCTTCAACCGCCATAACTGCAGTTCCCCGAACAACAATGGTCTGGCCGATATCCAGCCGGCCGATCTCTTTTGCTATCTTCCAGCCGAATTCTATATCCTTCCAATGGTATGCCTTAGGGGTTTTCTTTGTCAGATTTCCTTCAGGAGTCAAAAGATTTTTTGTAAAAGCAGTGGTCTTAAGTAATTTTATGCCTTCTTTTTTTAGTTCATTGCTGACAGCGTTCAACAAAGCTTCGTCGGAAAAGTTCTTAAGAGACATCAGGACTTTCAGCGCTCTAATGTCCGGAATGAGACTTTTTTTGTTGCTGAACAAAAGGTTCTTTGGAACCTTACCGGCTATAACAACTTCAGACACGTGGTTTTTTTTGAGAATTCTGACTATCTCGCCGACCCGGCCGACGTGGGCCCTGTAGAAGTCATCTGCGTGGTCCTTGAGGGAATCGTCAGCACATGGCTGCAGGGCTATTGCCAGAACCCTGTAACCCATTTTTTGGGCTTCAGAAGCGATGACCCCGGGAAGATCCCCATTCCCGGAAATGAGGCCGAGATTTTTCTTGGATGGGGCAGGGCGGCCATTCGTTTCGGTACGAGTTGATTTCGACCTTAACGACATATCCCCCTTTTGTTCTGCCTGAGGAAACTGATTAAATGTTTGATCTCTTTTGACTGTTTGATCTCACGCTTTACAAGATCAATGGCTTCTTTGAGAGTAAGTCTGGTTCGAAAGAGAATTTTGTAGGCCTGTTTGAGATCTTTGACAGTTGACTCATTAAACCCATGCCTTTTAAGGCCGTGCACGTTAAGGCCGTAGAGTTTCGCTCTGCTCCCTGATGCTGTTGTGTAGGGCGGAATGTCCTGGCCGACACCGCTGAAGCCTCCGATCATGGAGTAGGCTCCTATCCTTGTATACTGATGAATTGCTGTTAACCCCCCGATAATGGCAAAATCCTCTATCATTACATGGCCGGCAAGCATTGCCGCGTTAGCTATTGCAATAGAGTTGCCCAGTTTGCAATCGTGAGCAATGTGCACGTAAGCCATAAGGAAATTATCGTCGCCTATTTCAGTAACACCGTCTCCTCCGATGGAGGCGCGGTGAATAGAAACATATTCACGGATAATATTTCTGTCGCCAATTTTAACCTGAGTCTTTTCCCCCTGGTATTTAAGGTCCTGGGGCGGTACTCCAATGGTTGTGAAAGGATTTATCACGCACTCCCTGCCTGTCTCTGTTTCTTCAATAACAACGTGTGAAACCAGATGCGTGTTTTTCCCGAGTTTCACACCCTTGCCTACTGTACAATTCGGGCCTATTACAACTCCGTCAGAAAGTTTAACCCCGGCAGCTACAGATGATGAACGATGGATTTTTGGTTTTCCCATTTTTATGATTCCTTCCATGAAACCATGGCTGTGAACTCAGCTTCTGATACGAGCTTGTCACCGACATAGGCCTCACCGGAGAATTTCCAGACGCTGCTTCGGCGCTTAAGCACATTAATTTCCAATCTTAACTGGTCACCGGGAATAACCGGCTTTCTGAACTTTGCCCTTTCAATGCTCATGAAATAAACAGTGTCTCCGTCTACTCCTGAGCGGAAAGCAAGTATGCCTCCGACCTGTGCCATGGCTTCTACTATGAGAACGCCCGGCATGATTGGATTTTCAGGAAAATGACCCTGGAAGAACGGCTCATTAATAGTTACATTCTTCAATCCGACAGCTTTTTTGTTCGGCTCAAGTTCAGTGATCCGGTCAATTAACAGAAATGGATATCTGTGCGGTAACAGCTTGCATATCTCAAGATTATCCATCATCAGGGTTGTCCTCCTTTGATACTTTATTTTCAAGTACTCGTAAACGTTTCAGCAGTTCCGGGAGTTTTGAATAAATACTTTGAGCTCTCAGCCACCGTTTGTGAGCAAAGGCTGGAATTCCAGAGTAATTCCCGGGTTTAAGATCACGGCCGGCAGCTGATTTGGAACCGATCATCACTCCGTCGGCAATTTTTATATGATCCCTCACGCCTACCTGCCCGCCTAAAATTACGTTATCGCCCAGTTCAGTGCTTCCCGCTATCCCGCACTGGGCGATCAGAAGACAGTTTTTGCCGATTTTTACATTGTGGGCTATCATTACTAAATTATCAATCTTTGTGCCTCTGCCTATTATTGTGTTGCCCATCGCGGCCCTGTCTATTGTAACATTTGCGCCGATTTCTACATCATCTTCTATTATTACACCGCCTGTCTGGGGTATTTTATGATGTCTGTCTTTGTCCCGGACATATCCGAAACCGTCTGCGCCGATAACAGTGCCGGGATGAATCAGCACATTTCTGCCTATTTTGATGTTTTCTTTAATAGTAACATTGGGATATATTTCAGTGTCATCGCCTATAGAAACATTGTTTCCTACATAAACAGAGGGATGCAGAGCAACCCTGTCGCCTATAGAAACACCGTCACTTATATATGCAGTTGCGTAAACAGAAACGTCTTTGCCCAGACTGACGTTGTTTCCGATGAAAGCGTTTTTACTGATTCCGGCTGGTTCGGATGTCTTTTTATGAAATAATTCAAGCGTCAATGCGAAGGCAAGTTGAGGATTATCAACAATGATCATGCTGGCGGAGACGTCATCTATTTTTTCCTTTAGGAGTATGGCGGACGCTTTCGTGTCCCGGGCACTTTTCGCATGTTTAATATTCGCAAGATAGGTAATGCTGCCCTCGGTCGCATCATTTATACCGGCAGCGCCTGTAATGTTGACTTCAGGGTTGCCGGAGATGAAACCGCCGGTAATGTCCGCTATCTCTTGAAGTTTCATTATTTAGATTTGGATTTTTTATTGAGTATCCTGATTACCTTGTCGGTTATGTCAAATTTATCCTGTGAATATAGAATTCCGCTGGTTCCTTCCTCAAAGATATAAGAATAGCCTTCTTTTTCCCCGTATTCCTTTACGATCTCCAGGATGTCTTTGTGGATCAAGGCACGGAGTTCAGATTCCTTTTTCTGAAGCTCTTCCTGAAAGTCTTTTCCTTGTCTTTGATATTCCTTGTACAGTTTGTTCAGTTCATTTTCTTTTTCTTTCAGTTTTTCGGGTGTAAGGATAGATGCCTGTTTTTTCAGCTCTTCATCAAGCGCCTTTATTTTGTTCTCTTTTTCAAGAAAAACAGATTTCTCTGCGGCTATCATGTCTTCAAGAACTTTGGAGGCCTTTACGCCGTCTTCCGAGTCATTAAGGGCTTTGTGGTAGTTTAGTGTGCCGATCTTCAGACTTGCCGCATGAGCGCTGAAAGCTCCGAGCAGTAATATCAGTACCGCTATTACGATTTTGTTCATGTTTCCTCCTTTTATTGACTGAAAAATATGTCCGATCATCTGCGGTTTCAAGCTCTCTGCAGCGGAAGCCTAAAAGCTTCCTCCCATTGCAAACTCTATCTTGCTGCTGCTCTCGTCCTCTTTCTTGTCAAGATTATATCCCCATTCAAGTCTTATGGGGCCAAACGGGGATATCCACCTTACTCCGAAACCGGCGGTTGTCCGTAGAGACAAAAGGTCTTCGAAATCGTCAGATGACCTGCCGGCATCAAAAAAAGCAACTCCTTTGAGACGTATAGTGCTTTCAATTGGGAATATGTACTCCACGTTGAATATTAATTCCTTTCTTCCTCCGTAAGGTACGCCTGAGCTGGTTTTGGGTCCGCCGTCGCCGAAATCAAGTCCTCTCACGGTATCAATGCCTCCTATATAGAACCTTTCATACAGAGGAAGTGCCTTGTCATTGAAGGCTGACACATAACCGGCACGCCCTCTGAGTCCAATTGTAGTATTCCAGATAACCGGGAAATACCAGGCTGAGTCAAACACTCCCTTTACAAAATAATTGTCACCCCAGACACCTGCGTAAGTAGTTTTTAAAGAATTCTTTGAGCCGGTGGTAGGATCGAGATAATTATCCCTGGAGTCTCTCCAGATAGAAGGGTGCAGGCTGCTGGTGATGCTTTTTCCTTCCTGATCAGACATTATCACATCGGCATTATTGCCGATCTTGGTTAAATCCGTCTGCTGGAAACTATAGGAGATACTTCCCCTGACATACTCTGACAGTTCTTTACCAAAACCCAGAGTGCCCCCGATGCTTCTTTTTTCATAGTCGGGATATTCGAAAGTCTCATTAAACAGATTGATTGACGCAAGGACGGGTTTATCCATAAACCATGGGTTAATGAGTGTTATGTTGTAATTAGACCTCAGTCCGCTGACATCCGCTTTAAGTTTGAGCTGAAGCCCTTTTCCGAAAAGATTTCGCTGTGTTATCTCTCCCATCAGAATTATGTTATCCACAGAACTGTACCCGCCTCCGATCGTCAACATGCCTGTTAATTTCTCCTTGACCTTCACATCTATATCGATAAGCTGATCTTCTATGCGCGGTTTAGGTATTAATTCTACAGTCTCAAAATAATCCAGATTATTGATTCTCTGGTAACTTCTTTTCATGAGCCTGCTGTTATATATCTGTCCCTCGTCGAGACGCACTTCCCTTCTTATTATTTTATCGCGGGTTTTCTGGTTGCCGGACACGCTGATGCGTCCAATTCTGAAGATACCGCCTTCGGAAACAACAAATTCGATATCAACAAGCTTTTGCTCCTCATTAACATTGATCAAAGGGCTGATATCAGCAGTTGCGTAACCTTTTTCCGTATACATGGAAATTATTTTGTCGATATCGTTTCTTAAGGCCGCTCTGTTAAATATTTTCCCTGTGGCTGTTTCAAGTTGCTCGAAGAAAACAGAACTTTCGAATAGTTTATTGCCGGCAAACTTGATCTGTCCAACTTGAAACTGATCGCCCTCCGAAAGGTTTACTTTGATTGTTATTTCAGTTTGGTCATCGTTCAATGTCAGTACAGGCTCGGTGATGACAACATTAATGAATCCTTTGCTGTGGTACAGTTCTCTGATTCTTTCCACATCAATTTTCATTTCCTCTTTTTTGTAAATGCCGGACCCGGTCAGGAAAGAGAAAAGCCAGCGCTTACGCGTTCTCATTGCCTTTTTGATCTTACGGGCAGAAATGAAATGATTACCCTCAATGATGATTTTATCAATTATGACCTCAGGGCCTTCTTCGATCTGAAAAGTTACAGCAACGGTTGAATCAGATGCTTCCCTGATTATGGGGACAACCTGTGCGTGCCAGTAGCCTTCTTCCTGATAATAGGTAGTGATCCTGTCGGCATTTCCCATTATCAGCGGGATATTCGCTATTGAACCCGGTGATATCGTTATTTTATTCATAAGGTCATCTGTTTCAATTTCGTCATTTCCGTCAAAAACTATGCTTATGATTGAGGGTTTTTCTTTGAGTATGAAGACGAGCATGATTCCGCCCTCAAAAGAATCGATTTCTACCCTGACATCATCGAAGTAACCAAGTCCGTATAATGCCTTAATGTCGTCCTGAACCATTTTTTGAGAGAACGGAACTCCCGCTTTTGTCTGTATGTTAGCTTCTATTGTCGCTTCTTCAATCTTGATGTTGCCGGCAATCTCCACAAGCTTGACTAAAGGGGCATCTTCGGCGGATAAGGGAACAGAAAGAGGAAGCATGACCACAAAGATAGATGCTAAGCATAAGGCAGCACATCGCTTTATGCTTAATGTTTGCGGCTTTAGAATATTTTTTAACACAAAAAACCTCCTTAACATGAAAAATTACGTGATAGTATAGCATGTACATCAGAGTTAAATCTATTTAAATATTTTTATTTCAATTATGCGGCATAAAGAAGTCTCAGAGATGCGCTGAAATCGATTTAACAGGATATTTTCTTTGAAATACAGGAGGTTTGCCTGTTAAGACATTGTCTGGCGGCTGATAGTGAAAGAGGTTGTGCCGTTTCATGGACGGCAGTGATCGGAACCGCTTCAATTCCGCCTGCCGGCTGTCGCTGCCATAAATTCAAAATTGGATAATTATGGTAAAATATTTGTTTTTAAATTAAAGTATTCTCAATATTTAACGGGAGACGGGAATTGGAAGAAAAATATAAACATCTGGAGATTGAGCGGAAATGGCAGGGCCTTTGGGAGGATAGAAAGCTGTTCAGGGCGGGCGAAGATCCTGAAAAGACCAAGTTCTATTGCCTGGAAATGTTCCCTTATCCTTCCGGCAATATACATATAGGGCATGTAAGGAATTATGTGATAGGAGATGTTGTTTCACGGTATAAGAGGATGAAAGGCTTTAATGTGCTTCATCCCATGGGTTGGGATGCATTTGGCATGCCTGCGGAAAACGCCGCCATCAAACACGGAATCCACCCTGCAGAATGGACATTTAAAAATATCAGCCACATGAAAGGGCAGATAAAGAAAATAGGCTGCAGTTATGACTGGGACCGTGAGGTAACGACGTGCAGGCCGGAATATTACAGGTGGAATCAGTGGTTTTTCCTTAAGATGTTCGAAAGAGGGCTTGCGTACAAAAAGACATCTTCAGTGAACTGGTGTCCGTCATGTGAAACAGTACTGGCCAATGAACAGGTTGTTAACGGAATGTGCTGGCGGTGTGATTCGGATGTTAATCAGAAGGAACTTGAGCAATGGTTCTTTAAGATAACCGAGTATGCCGACGAATTGCTTGAGGACTGCGACAACCTGTCCGGATGGCCTGAAAGAGTAGTAACAATGCAGCGCAACTGGATAGGCAGAAGTGAAGGAGCTGAGATTGATTTCAAAATTGAGAACTCGGATGAGAGCATAAAGATATTCACCACGAGGCAGGACACTCTTTACGGTGCGTCATTTATGAGCCTTGCCAAAAAACATCCTTTAATTAAACGGCTTGTAAAAGACGATGAAATAATGAAAAGGATTAATGAACTTTCTGAAGATCCGGGAGGAAAAGACGGTGTTTTTACGGGAAGCTATGCAATAAACCCTTTGACAGGCGGCAGACTGCCTGTATGGGCGGCTAACTTTGTACTTATGGAATACGGTACAGGCGCTGTTATGGCTGTCCCGGCCCATGACCAGAGGGATTTCGAATTTGCAGAAAAGTATGGCCTGCCGGTAAAGGTTGTTGTTGTGCCTGATGATACAGATCAGAACACCCTCCACCATGCCAAACAAACTGGCCCCGAAGTGTCGGGATCTCCGCACAGCTCCGACAGGCAAGAACAAACCGGCGGGCCCCGAAGAGTCGGGATCTCCGCTTCGCTACGACAAGCAGAACTAACTGAGGCGAATGAAGAGGACGGTATCCTTAAGGATTCGGACCAGTTTACCGGTCTGTCGAGCAGTGAGGCGAGGGATAAGATATCTGATCATCTTGAGGCTAACGGCCTGGGCGGAAGAATTGTAAATTATAAATTAAGAGACTGGGGAATATCCCGGCAGAGGTATTGGGGAACACCGATTCCCATCGTTTACTGTAAGAAATGCGGTGCGCGGCCGGTACCTGAGGATGAACTCCCTGTTATTCTGCCGCAGGACGTTGTTGTTACGGGCAGGGGATCTTCGCCTCTTCAGGAATTAAAGGAGTTTACCGATACCGTATGCCCTTCGTGCGGCGGAGAAGCCAGGAGGGAAACAGACACTATGGATACGTTTGTAGACTCTTCATGGTATTTTTTCAGATATTGTTCTCCTCTGAAAAATGATTCGGCAATAGATCCTGAAGCGGTTAAGTACTGGATGAAAGTGGATCAGTACATCGGCGGCGTCGAACATGCTGTTATGCACCTTCTTTATTCGAGATTTTTCACAAAGGTATTGAGAGATATCAGTATTCTGAATATCAGAGAGCCTTTTGAAAATCTTCTTACTCAGGGGATGGTTATCAAGGACGGGGCTAAAATGTCAAAGTCAAAAGGAAATGTTGTTGACCCTGATTACCTGGTCGAGAAGTACGGAGCGGATACTGTGAGGCTTTTCTGCCTGTTTGCCGCCCCGCCGGAAAAAGACCTTGAGTGGTCTGACAAGGGTGTTGAAGGCGCGAGCAGGTTTTTGAACAGGTTCTGGGCGATCGTATTTAAGAATCATAAAGAGTTGAGTTCCGGCGAAAAGGCGGATATGCCGGACCCTGAGCGTATTTCAGACGGCTCGCTTCGTTTGCTCAGAAAGACTCACAAGACCATAAAAAGGGTCACTAATGACATTGAGAGAAACTATCATTTTAATACGGCAATCGCGGCGCTGATGGAACTCATGAATGAGGCCACAGCTTTTGCTCAGTCAAATGAGGATGACATTAAAGTGTTGAGATTCTGTCTTATGACAGGAGTACTGCTTCTTGCTCCTTTTGCGCCGCACATCTCTGAAGAATTGCGGCAGGAGCTTGGCGGAAACGGGACTATACTTAATGAAAAATGGCCGGAGTGGAACGAAGGCCTGACTAAAGAAGACGAGATTGAGCTTGTTATACAGATAAATGGAAAGCTAAGAAGTAAAGCAATGATTCCTGATGGAACGGATGATGATGCTATCAGGGAGATTGCACTGAAGGACCCGAAGATAACCGGACAAATTGGAAGTAAAGCGGTCAGAAAAGTTATAGTTGTCAAGGGAAAGCTTGTTAATATCGTTATATGAGAAGTGGGAAATTAACGACAGAAGTTAAGAAGTGACCCTCGCAATTTTGTTAGCAAAATTAGACGCGAGGGCTGGGGGAAGTAAGAAATGAGAAATAGGGAATACAACATAAGAAATTGGGTATGCTCTGGTTCTTGTCTCCTGCTTTTTATTTCCTGTTCCCTGTTTATTTCTTCCTGCGGGTATCAAATGGTCGGCTCGAGGCCTTTGCCCTTCAATTCTGTAACCATCAAACCGGTAGTGAACAGGACTTATGAACCTAAGCTTGAAGATTATCTGCATAATGCGCTCTCTAAAGAATTTCTTGCTCAGGGAATCAGGTTGATGACCGACGGCAAAGGAGCTGTTCTGGATGTGAGCATAAACAGATTTGAGCTTAGTGCGATCGCTTCTGTTGATGATAAAGTGCAGGAACAGGTCATTACCATGATATATGATGCCAGGATTGAAGAAGGCGGCGGGGTAATTGAGTTTAAATCTATGCAGTTGCCGGTGAGAATTACATATCATGCAGCCGGGACTGTCAGTGAAAGTGTCATTGAAAAACAGAAGGCGATAGAAAAGGCCAGCAGTGAGATAGCAAGGGAGATAATCAGTAAGATCATATTAAGATATGCTGAATGACAGGTTCGACAGGGAGCTGGACAGGAAACTGCCTAAGCCCCTGTATTATCTTGCCAGCAGGGAAAACTACTTTCTGGATGAAGCATTGTCCAGATCGTTGGAGACGGCTTTATCACCGCAGGAAAAAGATTTTAATCTCGATGTGTTCTATCCTTCTTCTTCAGCACGGGAGATTATGGATGCCTCAAGCACTCTGCCGTTTATGGCGCCCAGACGCGTGGTTGTATTAAAGGATTTTCATCAGTTTTCCGCTGCGCAGATCAAGGCACTAACCTCGTATTTTGAGCAGCCATGTGAAACTACGTGCATGATCATTCTTTCTCAGAAAGAGCCTAAAGCCGGTTTAAAGGCAAAGTGGTCTGTGTTTACATTCAAGATCAGAGAAAGTGATATACCCGTATGGCTGAGGAAAAAGGCTCAAACTGAAGGGGTTCAGTTTGCCGCGGGTGCTGCTGATCACCTGATTGAGCTGATCGGCCCGGATATCGGACTATTGGCATCCGAGATCGAAAAGCTGAAACATTCAGGCCTGAAAAAAATAAGTGTTGATGATATTGCCGGATCAACCGGCATATCAAGGGAATATACGTCTTTTAACCTGATAGACGCCTTAACAGCCGGGAAAAAGACAGAAGCGTTCAGGATATTAAAGAGACTTTTTGAAGGTAAATCTTTCGATGCTACTGCCGTTCTTGGTCCGCTGAATTGGCACTACAGGCAATTTTACTCTTTATGGGAGAATAAGGGGAAAAGGCCGCTCAAAATGAGAAGTTCGACGTATAGAACCCTTTTGAGATATGTTCCATCTTTTACAAAAGAAGACTTTTATAATATCTTCAGAGTGCTGCATGAAGCTGACTTGGGGATAAAGTCGTCAGGAAGGCCTGAACTGGTGCTGGATATTTTACTTATTAAGCTGCTCCAGATTGGGCAAGGGAATTGACCCGCCTTGTTAACTGAGATACTTGTCTTGCGGCTGTATTTTTGTGAATTATGCCTTTGGTTCTGGCTTTATCAATAATTTTAGTAACTTTGTTTAAAGATGTTTTGGCAGCTTCGGAGTCTTTCTTGATTACATCTGATTCAACCTGTTTTGTAAGTGTTTTTATCAGACTCTTTACGGCACGGTTTTTTAATGTTATTTTTTTTGTTTGACGAACCCTTTTCTTTGCGGATTCACTTTTGTTTGGTGCAGATTTTGCAGGCAATTTATACTCTCCTCTTCAAATAACAATTGATCAAAATGCCATATTTTTTAACATTAACCGGGCCTGAAAGTCAAGCTTTGTTGTAAACTATCAACTATGAGGCAAGAGGCTTGAGGATGGAGGTTTGAAGCTTAAACCATTCACGATGGTGAGCCTGTCGAACCATGAACTATGAGCCATGAACTAATGGTGAGCCTGTCGAACCATGAGCTATTATTGGAACTAAGATGGATGAAAAGCGTAACATAGCAAAAGCGGCCGGAAAGACCTCTGCCGGTACAATAGTAAGCCGCGTAACGGGTCTGATCAGAGAAATAGTAATTACGTGGGCTTTTGGAGCGACTGGTATTACGGATGCTTTTTTTGTAGCTTTTCGAATTCCAAATCTTCTCAGGGAATTTTTCGCGGAGGGCTCTGTTTCAGCCGGTTTTGTCCCTGTTTTTACTGAATATCTGACAAAAGAGGGTAAGGAAGAAGCGAAAAAACTTGCAGGGATTGTATTTGCATTCCTGCTTTCTGTTTTAATAATAGTTTGTTTAGCCGGTATTATTTTTGCTCCCTATATAGCTGCAGTGTTTGCCCCTGGTTTTAAACCGGATCCTGAAAAGTTCTCCTTGACCGTTAAGCTGACACGTATAATGTTCCCATTTCTTCTGTTTATAAGCCTTGCCGCATTAGCAATGGGTATTCTGAATTCACTAAGATCATTTTTTATCCCTGCAATTGCGCCGGCTTCTTTTAATCTTGCCATTATCGCATCAATTATTTTTATAGCTCCCGGGTTTGCTGTCCCAATTCTTGCCGTCGGTCTCGGGGTAACAATAGGCGGAGCTCTTCAGTATGGTACGCAGCTGTTGGCTCTAATAAAGCGGGGATACAATGTAAAACCGGTTTTTTCATTTG
>CAZNPC010000034.1:0-20491 GCA_964574765.1 uncultured Nitrospirales bacterium
TCTCATAGATACCAGCCAGATCCTTCAATTCCTGGATAGCAGCTACATTATCACCCTTGCCTTTATAAACAGAGGCGAGACGCTGTTTAACCGAAACAGGTTCAATATCCTTAAAGTTCCCCAGCAATTCAAGGGCTTCATCCCATTTCCCCGCTTCCAGTATCTCATCTATATAGGTTTGCAGTTCTTTCCAGGCCGCCTCAAGTGAACCCTCCTTTAGATAAATTGTTCCAAGAAGTTTCTTGTGTTTTATGTTGTCGGGGTCTATCTCGACAAGCCTGGACAAAGATTTCTTTGCATCTTCCACATTATCTGTCTCGATCGACAGCCTGGCATAATTAAACAGCGCCTCACTGTCATCAGGAGTAATGGATATAGCTTTGTTGAGATACTCATATGCCTGTTTGATCTCTCCTGAATTTTCCGCAATTTTACTGAGACCGATATATGGAATAACATTCTGCGGTTTTATGCCGATTACTCTCAGGTATAGTTCCTGCGCCTTTTCATAATCCTTTTTCTCGAGATAATCTCCAGCGATCTTCTGATACTCATCTGTAGCTTCGCTATTGAGATCGATCTTCAGGTACATATCAGCAATCTTAAGTCTGATTTTTAAATTTGAAGGGGATATTTTGACTATTTCCTGATAAATGCCCAGTGCTTTTTCAGTTGCACCGTCTTTCATATATATTTCTGCAGCAACCAGGTAATTCTCGTTGGCATTACCTATTAAACCCTTTTCAGCATTAAGTTCCGCAAGTGATATGATCGCATCCACTTCTTTGGGTGATAAGTTGAGGATCTTTTTGTAGAGAGCAATTGCCTTAAGGTAAAAGCCTTCTTCCCTGAAAATGGCGGCAGCCATTGTAAAGTTCTCTACAGCAGAAGGGATATAGCCTTTTTTTAAATACAGGTCTCCAACCACATTATAGATATTGCCGTCGTGGCTTTCCTTTAAAAGTTTTTCCCACTCCTGAATGGCTTTATCTATCTGGCCTTTGGCCGCAAAAGCATGGGCAGATTTAGATATACGAGCTTTATCAATCATATTTTTTCATTCTTCCAATAATTTACAGGCTATCTTTAAATCTATCACATCTAAAATAAGTGTGTCAATAATATGACTTTGCCATAAAAGACATAAATGCCTTAATAATTGACAGTTTTTATTGCATAAGCACTCTTTGCCACCATAGCCATGGATTTAACATCATGGACTCTTACAATATTTGCACCGTTAAATATTCCAACTGCCACTGCCGCTGCGGTACCCTCAAGCCTTTCCCCTGCCGGTTGGTCACCCAGGAGCCTGCCTATAAACGATTTCCGCGAAGGGCCTATTAATATCGGTTTTTCAAACCCTGTAAATTCATCCAAACACTTTAATATTTCCAGGTTGTGTTCTATAGTCTTGCCAAAACCGATACCCGGGTCTATGATGATTTTATCATCCTGAATGCCGGCTCTTTGAGCAATCCTGAAACTGCCCCTCATATACTCCATGATCTCCGGTATAAGCGCTTTATAATTAACGTTTTCCTGCATATTCTTTGGCATACCTTTAATGTGCATAATGACAACCGGTACCTGATTTTCAGCTGCAACCGACGACATCTCGGGGTCGAATCTAAGTCCACTTATATCATTTATGATCGAGGCGCCGGCAGTGATAGAGGCTTTTGCGACAGATGATTTATAAGTATCAACCGATATCGGTATCTTCAACTTGCCGGCAAGCTTCTCAATCACAGGAACTACACGCCTGATCTCATCACCTGCTGATACTTTTGCCGAGCCCGGCCTGGTAGATTCTCCCCCCACATCAATAATATCAGCGCCTTCTTCCTGCATTGTCAACGCGCGTTCAACTGCCCTGTCTTTGTTCAGGTACAGCCCGTCACCGGAAAAGGAATCAGGTGTGACATTGAGGATACCCATTATATAGGCTTTTAATGAAAAATCAAAGCAATAGCTGTTCCACGAAAGCTTCACGAATTATCTCCATTTATCCGGAAAAACCGGCGGATAACCTGCGGTGTCAGGCGGAAACCCGATTATATCAGTGGTCATGAGCAATAGGGGATTTTAGAATTCGTATTATGAATTTGCTTCTGACACGACTTCAATGTTCGCTTTTGCTTCCTGCTCCTGGGCCGTCTCTTCAGTGCCTTTTATAATCGCGTCTATCTGTGCAGAATCCAGGGTTTCTTTCTCAAGCAGGGCGGAAGCGAGTTTTTCAAGAAGATCACGGTTATCGGAAAGTAGTCGTTTTGAGTATTCATATCTGTCAGTTATGATCTTTCTGATTTCACTGTCTATCTCTTCCGCCGTCTTTTCTGAATAATCCTTGTGCTGAGCTATTTCTCTGCCCAGAAAGATCTGCTCCTCTTGTTTGCCAAAGGTTAAAGGCCCTATTTTTTCGCTCATACCCCATTCACAAACCATCTTCCTTGCGATATCTGTAGCCTTTTCCAGGTCATTTCCCGACCCTGTTGTCATGTGATTAAATACGATCTCCTCTGCCGCCCTGCCGCCAAGGAGCACGGATAGTGTTTTAAGCAGATGATCTTTGGAATAAGTATATCTGTCATCTATCGGCAGCTGCTGCGTTATACCCAGAGCCATTCCCCTAGGTATAATGCTTACCTTATGAATGGGGTCCGTACCGGCAGTTAATTTCGCAACAAGCGTATGGCCTGCTTCATGGTGCGCAGTATTACGCTTCTCCTCCTCTGAAAGTATCATGCTTTTTCTTTCAGTGCCCATCATCACTTTGTCTTTGGCACTCTCGAAATCCGACATTCCAACTTTTTCCTTGGACTTTCGTGCTGCCAGAAGGGCCGCCTCATTTACAAGATTTTCAAGATCTGCCCCTGAAAACCCGGGGGCTCCTCTGGCAAGAATTTCAAGATCCACATTTTCATCCATAGGGATATTTCTGGTATGAACCTTGATAATCTCGAATCTGCCGTTTACGTCAGGCAGAGGCACGATAATTTGCCTGTCAAACCTGCCCGGCCTCAAGAGGGCGGGGTCAAGGACATCAGGCCTGTTTGTCGCGGCAAGCACTATCACACCTTCATTCGGGTCAAATCCGTCCATTTCAACCAGGAGCTGGTTAAGGGTCTGCTCCCTTTCATCATGTCCGCCGCCAAGGCCGGCTCCCCTATGCCGGCCGACAGCGTCAATCTCATCAATAAACAGAATACACGGTGCATTTTTCTTGGCCTGTTCGAAAAGGTCCCTTACCCTTGATGCGCCGACTCCAACAAACATCTCAACAAAATCAGAACCGCTGATAGAGAAAAACGGAACACCTGCCTCACCTGCAATAGCCCGGGCAAGCAAAGTCTTCCCTGTTCCCGGCGCTCCTACAAGCAGGACCCCTTTGGGTATCTTGCCTCCCAGTTTCTGGAACTTGCCCGGGTCCTTCAGAAAGTCGATCACTTCCTGAACATCTGTCTTGGCCTCTTCAATACCGGCAACATCCGAAAAAGTTATCTTAACAGCTTTTTCAGAGACAAGTTTTGCCTTGCTTTTTCCGAATGAAAGGGCTTTATTGCCGCCCGCCTGCATCTGTTTCATAAAAAACAGCCATAAAATTACGAGTAAAAGGATAGGGCCGAAACTGAAAAGAAAGGTAAGATACCATGGCTGCTGATCCGGCTCCGCAGTAATCATTACTCCCTTGTCATCAAGCATTTTTACCAGATCCGGGTAGTCTGCGGCATAAGATTTAAATTTTGTGCCGTCTTTTAACGTGCCGGTTATCAGGTTCTCCGGCTGTTTAATTGTAACTTCCCCAACCCGGTCATTTTTCACATCATCCATAAAATCAGAGAACCTGATCTTCTCCACGCTTTTGGGCGTTGTGACAACGTTAAAAGCCAGAATCATCATTAAGCCGAATACGACCCATATTATCGCGCTCTTATACAAAAATTACCTCCTTGGGTAAAAAGGGCGCAAGACCCCTTATGATATAAAGAGTAACACATTTCTTTTCAGATTTACAACGAGACCCGTCATTCATCTTTTAAGCCCTGATACAATCCAGCCGTTCAAAAAAACTCCCGATACTGATCTGGATCGTGATGTACATCAACAGGATCCAATAATCCTGTCGTCTCAGAGAATAAAGCCCGAAGTCTTTTTTTCTTTTTATATTGTATAATGTAAATTCTTTTGTAGCTATTTAACAATGAAAACTGATTACAAAAGCACTCTAAATCTGCCGAAAACGGCATTTCCGATGAAGGCCAATCTTGCCCGGAAAGAACTTGAAATCCTTGATTTCTGGAAGGCAAACAGTATTTATTCCAAAATGCAGAATAAGGACAGATCCAGGTCCTACATCCTGCATGACGGTCCTCCATATGCCAACGGCCATATACATCTTGGGCATTCTTTAAATAAAACGCTCAAAGACATTATTGTGAAATATAAATCCATGCAGGGTTTTTACGCACCTTATGTACCGGGATGGGACTGTCATGGTTTGCCTATTGAACACGAGGTGGATAAAAAACTCGGTTCAAAAAAAAGGGGGTTCCCAATAGTTGAAAAGAGAAAGCTCTGTAAGGAATACGCGTTAAAATTTTTGGATATTCAGAGAGATGAGTTCAAGAAACTTGGCGTTTTCGGCGACTGGAAGGATCCCTATATCACAATGTCATTTAATTATGAAGCATCCATTGTAAGGGAGTTCGGCAGGTTTGTAGAAAACGGTTCTGTATACAAGGGGAAAAAGCCTGTTCGCTGGTGTCCGTCATGTATAACAGCGCTGGCGGAGGCAGAGGTCGAATATGCTGATAAAGAGTCGCCTTCAATATTCGTTAAGTTCAGGGTAGAAGATCCCAAAGGAGTACAGGATATCAATCAAGACACCTATTTTGTTATCTGGACAACGACTCCATGGACAATACCAGCAAACATGGCCTTAGCTCTTCATCCAGACCTTCCATATACCAGGGTAACCACTAAAGACGGTGAGGAGCTGATTCTTGCCGAACAGCGGGTTAAAAGCTGCATGGAAGATACAGGTCATAAAGAGGGAGAGTATGAAACTGAAGGTGCGTGGTCCGGCAAAGATCTTGAGGGGATAATTTGCAAACACCCCTGGATTAACCGTGAGGTAAAAACCATACTTGGAGAGCATGTCACACTGGAGCAGGGAACAGGGGTGGTCCATACAGCGCCCGGACACGGTGAAGATGACTATGAAATGGGATTGAAATACGGTTTAGACGTTTATGCGCCTGTTGATGAAAGGGGATGTTTTACAGATGATGTTGCAGACTTTGCCGGACAGCATGTGTTTAAGGTTAATCCCCTGATTATCGATAAACTCATTGAGCAGAAAGCTCTTCTCGGTTCCGAGGGAAAGACCATGCACTCTTATCCGCATTGCTGGAGATGCAAAAAACCTGTTATTTTCAGGGCGACCGAGCAGTGGTTTATATCAATGGAAAAGAATGGACTTAGGAAAAGGGCCATTGATGAGATAAATAACACCAGCTGGATACCTCCCTGGGGACAGGACCGTATCCACGGAATGGTCAAAAGCAGGCCTGACTGGTGTATATCGCGTCAGCGGACCTGGGGCGTGCCGATCACACTGTTTAAGTGTAAAAAGTGCAGCGAAATGATCAACGACAAGGCTGTCTTTGACACTATTGTAAAGGAAGTGGAAAAAGCAGGAGTTGATATATGGTTTGAAAAATCAGAAAGCGAATTAATGCCGGATGGCTTTAAATGCGGCAATTGCGGATCCGTTGACTTTGAAAAAGAAACTGACATCCTTGATGTCTGGTTTGATTCAGGCGTAAGCCATGCTGCAGTTATGGAGGCAGATGACAGGCTCTCCCGGCCGGCAGACCTGTATCTGGAGGGCAGTGACCAGCACAGGGGCTGGTTCCAGAGTTCACTTCTCGCGTCAGTCGGCACAAGAGATACAGCCCCTTACAGGGCAGTACTCACACACGGTTTTGTTGTTGACGGCCATGGTAAGAAGATGTCCAAATCAGTTGGAAACGTTATCTCCCCACAGGAAGTAGCAAAGAAGCATGGCGCCGAGATTCTCAGACTATGGTGCGCGTCTGCAGACTACACGGAGGATATGAGAATTTCAAATGAGATCCTGGACCGCCTTGTAGAGGCTTACAGAAAAATAAGAAATACCTGCCGGTTCATGCTGGGCAACCTTCATGATTTTGACCCTTCAAGAACAGAGAGTTACAAGGCCCTGCTCATGGGTAACGCGGGCGCACTTGAAATAGACAGATACGCGTTATGTATGCTGCAGAAACTGACGGAAAGGGTGTCCTCTGCATATGAGCGTTTTGAATTCCATGATGTTTTCCATTCGATCTATAGTTTTTGTGTAATCGATATGAGCTCTTTTTATCTTGACGCGCTGAAAGACAGGCTTTATACATGCAAGGCCGATTCTATGGCGAGGCGTGCATCACAATTCGTTCTGTATAAGATCCTTGTTGCTTTGACTAAAATGATGGCCCCTATCCTTTCCTTTACATCCGAGGAGATATGGCTTCATATCCCGGGCAATAAGGAGGAGAGCGTTTTTCTTGCCGATTTTCCGGTTGTTGAGCCTGAATATATTGACAGAGGGCTGACTGCAGCGTGGGAAAAAATGCTGAAGATCCGCAATGAGGTCAACAAGGCGCTTGAAATAAAGCGACAGCAGAAATTCATTGGCAACTCCCTTGAGGCAAGAGTTGCTCTATTCGTTAATGATGAGGACTTTGATATACTTAATGAACATAAAGCATACCTGGCTGATCTTTTTATAGTCTCCTCTGCGGAGATCTTTAAGGGTAAAGACCCTCATGAGGGAAGTTATGCCAGTCCCGAGATAAGCGGTCTTGCTGTTCTGGTCGAGAAGGCATCCGGCGAAAAATGCATCAGATGCTGGAACTGGAGTGAAAAAGTCGGGACTTTCAAAGACCATCCTGAACTCTGTGATAAATGTAATGAGGCGTTAATAGATTGAAAAAAATATTATCCGTGTCGGCAATAGCTTTCATAGTTGCGTTGCTGGACTATATAACCAAGAAGCTGGTGGAAACATACGTTCATCCCCATGAGATCATAGATGTTCTGCCTTTTCTTCGTATCGTGAATATAAAAAATACCGGGGCGGCCTTTGGCATGTTCTCCACACTGAGCAATAAATTTTTTATTGCGCTGACAATAGTTGCAATAATATTGATTTTGATATATGTGTCAAGATCGTTCAAAAAACTTGAAATCTTATCATTGTCGCTAATACTTGGCGGTGCGATCGGCAATCTGATTGATAGGGTCAATATAGGCAAAGTCATTGATTTTATTGATTTTTTTATCAATGACTGGCACTGGCCGGCATTCAATGTTGCTGACTCATCACTAACCGTGGGTATCATTCTTTTTATCTGGACTAATATAATACACCGGGAGCACCATAACGAAACACAGATTAGCGCAGATAAGAAATAACCAATGAGCACAGACACATCTGTGATAATCTGTAAATAATCAGTGATCATCAGTGGTTCTTTATAATGTATCCTGTTCTTTTTGAAATAGGCCCTCTTACTTTGAGCGCATATGGTACCTTTGTAACTCTCGGCTTTTTTGCGGGTATATTACTGTCTGTTCGTCTTGGCACAAAGGAAGGTCTTTCCAGAGACACAATACTTGATATAGGATTCAATTCATTTGTTGCAGCTATAATAGGTTCCAGACTCCTGTATGTCATTGTTGAGCATAAGTACTTTGTAAATAATCCTCTCGACATAGTCAAAATATGGGAGGGCGGAGTTGTATTTTTTGGCGGATTTCTCATGGTGATTGCAGTTCAGTTTTTTTACTTTAAAAAGCACTCCCTTCCACTGTGGAAAACCATGGATTCTTTCGCAGCCCCACTCGCCCTCGGGCATGCTATCGGACGCACTGGATGCTTTTTTTCGGGCTGCTGCTATGGAAAGCCCACTGACCTTCCATGGGGCGTTACCTTTACCCATCCACTGTCCATGGCAACAAAGGGGGTACCGATTCATCCAACGCAGTTATATGAATCCGGATCGGTTTTATTGATCTTTCTTCTGCTATTGAAATTACGAAAGAACAAAAGCTTTGACGGACAGCTTATATGGACATATGTTCTTCTTTATTCCGCAGTGAGATTTACTGTTGAGTTTTTCCGCGCGGACGACAGAGGATTTATTTTCAATTATGTTTCTGTATCTCAGGCGATCAGCATTGTTCTTTTTATATCCGCAGTATCTTTTATGGTATCCAAACGCGCCAGGCATACATAAGAATTGCTTTTCCCGGGACCGACATAATCCAGTTCCCTTATATGTCTGACGCCGGCAATCCTAGCGGAAGGTAAGCCTTTGGATTTAAATTAAATTTAGCTATATCTCCCTCTTTAAAATGAAAAAATCCGGCAGAGGCTATCATTGCGGCATTATCAGTGCACAAATCGGCAGGGAGAAGATAGGTTTTTATATCTTCATTTCCGGCTCTCTTTTCCATCCCCTGACGCAGCTCCCTGTTGGCAGATACACCACCCGCCAATACTATCCTCTTAATATTCCTGTTTCTTGCAGCAGCTATTGTCTTATCAACAAGAACATCAACCACAGCTGCCTGAAACCCCGCGGCAATATCCTGCTTCTTTGCAAGCGGCTCTTTTTTAATATGCGTCAGGACAGCTGTCTTCAATCCACTAAAACTGAAGTCAAGACCTTTGTTAATATTGGGACGCGGAAACAAAATGGCCTTTGGATCACCTTCTTCAGATAAGGAATCAATAAACGGCCCGCCCGGATAACCTAATTGCAGCAGTTTGGCAACTTTATCAAATGCCTCACCGGCAGCATCATCCAATGTTCTGCCCATCTCAATGTATTTACCAAAACCCCTGACTTCATAAATACTTGTGTGCCCTCCGGATACAACAAGAGTCACAAAGGGGAATTCAGGCTTTTCCTTCTGCAGGAAACTTGAAAAAATGTGCCCCTCAAGGTGATTAACAGCAATGAGAGGTATATTTTTCACATATGCCAATGATTTTGCAAAGCACACCCCTACAAGCAGAGAACCAATTAGGCCCGGACCCTGGCACACAGCTATTGCAGATATGTCATCAAGCACAGCACCGGCCTTATACAGTGCTTCATCAACAACCGGCCATAGCATTTCAAGATGTCTTCTGGAAGCCAATTCAGGCACAATTCCGCCATATTTGCTGTGGATCTCATTCTGACTGGAGACTATGCTGGAAATAACCGACGTCCCCTTATCAACTATTGATGCAGCAGTGTCGTCACATGATGTATCAATGCCTAGAACTAACATTCACTCTCCCCGTATATATTGCATGATTAAATACATCTACTCAATGGCAATGTTCCACGTGGAACATTGTGGATATATTTATATTCTTTTAATTACCCATATCAAGTGACAGAACCTCCACCTGCCAGCTGAAGTCTATCTGGCCGCCCTGATCAGTGATGCACCATGATCCATGCCCCATACATCCGTCATCCACGGTTGAGCCACTTGACAAACCGTTCAACAACCTTAGCATAGATCACTGCTCAACACAATGTTCCACGTGGAACATTGTGGATATGTTTACACTCTGTGGATTATTATAGCCATTAGCATCCGTCATATCTAAACCTCAATGCGCCGATGCTGACCTGACGCAATAGCCTCCTGCCTTTATACCGGCCAGGAAAGATGTTCCACGTGGAACATCCCATGAAACACTACTGCCCCGGGCTTATCTTCTTTATTAATGGATTGCTGCATAAAGTTCCGTTCATGAGCATCGGCGGAACTTGAAAAGCCCTTCATTTAGAAGAGTGCAATACACCAAATGTGCGAGATCCAGCTCTACAATTAATGATAAGTAGGATGTTAACCGCTTGAATTTAAACGATAAATGCTAATATTTTATCAACTCGGAGGGATTATTACACACCGATGAACACATATCCCCATATCAACCCATAGTTATAAGGCCATGCCCATTTTCAATTCAACGGAGGATTATCCAGAATAGCTCATCGTACCGGATAAATGCCTATAATTCCCAGATCCCGGCAGTTTACTCATCACCCAAAAGACTCGACCTGAATTTTTTCCTCAGTTTCTCAAGCTCTTTTTCGTCGTATTTCTTGAGATACAGGAACTTAACTGCCGACCGGATAACCTCCGGTCTGGTCTTGTCCTCTTCATAGGCTATCCTTTCAAGCATTGCCAGAGTAAAAGCATCAAATCGCATTGTAAAAGATGTAGCAAACCTGCTCTTTTTCTTTTTTTTGATATTAGCCTCCTTCCTGTCTTACAAAATATCGTTTTGTATGACTTATATATATATCAGATAACTCTATTTGTCAAGTCTATTCTACTTTCCCATATAGGAGCCTTTGAATAGATTCATTGCAAATATAATGAATAAAAAAATCTATCACTCTATCCGCTCGGGCTGACCTGCATTACGTTGACTTACAGGGAACTTATCTTTAAACTTATTATTCATGAAACAGACAATAACTGCAATAATTGAATCCGCGCTAAAAAAACTAGGCCCGGCATGGGGACTGGACTGCATGCCGAAGATCGAGATAGAAATTCCGAGAAATGAATTGCACGGCGATGTCGCGGCAACCGTTGCAATGGAGCTGACAAGGGTTTTGAAAAAACCTCCGAGACAAATTGCGGAAGAGCTATTGAATGAAATAAATACTCTGCCCGGACCTTTTGAAAAAATAGAAATAGCAGGCCCCGGGTTTATCAACTTTACATTTAATAGGGAATTCTTCCTTGAGCAATTAGAATTGCTCTTAGTTGAGAAGCATTCTTCATTTAGGGCCAATATCGGGGCAGGTAGAAAGGTACAAATTGAGTTTGTAAGCGCCAACCCTACCGGGCCTCTGCATATAGGACATGGCAGAGGCGCTGCTGTAGGCGAAGCGCTCAGCAATCTTCTTTGCGCGGCAGGATTTGAAGTACAAAAAGAATATTACATTAATGATGCCGGCTTACAGGTAAAACTGTTGGGGAAGTCGGTATATTCAAAATATCAGCAGCTGCTTGGTAACAACATTTCATTTCCGGAAGATGGGTACAAAGGAGACTATGTTGATACTATTGCAGGGGAAATTGCCGGCAGAGAAGGAAACAAATATCTTAACAGGCCATTTGAAGAATGCGAAGAATTTTTTAAAAACCTCGCCTATAAAATGATGCTTGCCGATATAGCAAAAGACCTTAAAGACTTTGGAATCGAGTTTGACAGATGGCAAAGTGAAAAAGAGCTATACGAGAAAGACAAAGTTGAGAGTTCTCTAAGCATACTCCGGGAAAATAATTTTATATATAAAAAAGACGGTGCTCAGTGGTTCAGATCATCTGACTTTGAAGATGACAAAGACAGGGTTGTAGTCAAACAGGACGGAGAATACACTTATTTTGCCCCTGACATCGCCTATCACAAGGATAAGCTCGACAGGGGTTTCGACACAATTATTAATATATGGGGAGCTGACCACCATGGTTATATTCCGAGGATCAGGTCGGTGCTTGAGGCATTCGGCCTTTCAAAAGACAAATTTAAGGTAATTCTTATCCAGATGGTTACGCTTCTGAGGCACGGGGAGCCGGTACAGATGTCCAAAAGATCGGGTGAATTCATAACTCTTCGCGAGGTCATTGATGAGGTAGGTTCAGATACCGCGAAATTCATATTTCTCACAAGGCGGTCTGATAGTAAGCTTGATTTTGACATTGAGGTTGCAAAGGAAGAGTCTTCGGAAAACCCTGTATTCTATGTTCAGTACGCGTTCGCAAGGATCTCCAGCATATTCAGAAAGATGGGGATTGAAAGTACGGAATTAGTAGTCCGGGCCGCAGACCTGACTGCGTTAACAGAAGACGATGATATATCTATCATTAAAAAACTTCTTCAGTATCCGCTGGTCGTTGAAGGGGCGGTATTAGCTTTTGAACCGCACAGGATCACATATTACCTGCAGGGACTGGCAGGATCATTTCACTCGTACTACAACAGGCACAGGGTCATATCTGATGACAAATCACTTACTTCAGCAAGATTGAACCTTTGCAGGGCAGTACAGATAGTGCTTGAGGAGGGCCTGAAAATCCTAGGTGTTAACGCACCGGAAAGAATGTGACCTGCCTGCCGGCAGGCAGGTTCGACAAGTCCGCCTGAGGCGGACAAGCTCATCATCTTAAATAAAATGGACGGATTAACAAGCTCACTATGACATACTCATTGACAGCAGGTTCGACAGATCTACTATAGGAGAGGGGGCTTTTATGCTTTATATAATTTCATTAATAGTTCACGTACTCTCAATCGTTATGTGGATCGGAGGAGTTGCGTTCGTAACACTTGTTACCTTTCCCATGATACTGCGGGAAGATAAATCTCTTGAGCAGGTCCTGATGTTTCAGGGCGTTGAGCACCGGTTTGGAAAGATCGCCAAGATAATGGTAGTTCTTGCCGGCATTACCGGCTTTTACCTGCTATACGAGAAAGGCCTGAGTATCGGAGTCTGGATAATGATATGCGTCTGGGCAGTGTACGCGTCACTTTTATTCGGCCTTGAGAAGATCATCTTTAAAAAGCTTTTCGCCAAACCTGAAGGCGGGCAGTATGATACCAAAAAGGTGTTCTACATGCTTCAGGTTTTTCACTGGTTTGTGCTCGGTATGAGTTTCCTTGCGATTGCCGCCGGTATATGGACCAGTCATTACTAAGTTAAAAGTGTGAAGTTAAAAGTTAATAGTTGAAAGCTACGTATACATTAATAAAAACTGACGGTAATGCGCGTCTGGGGCAGATTCAAACTCCGCGAGGAATTATTAACACCCCCGCATTTATTCCTGTCGGCACCAACGCGACAGTAAAAGCAATGAACCCGGGTGAGCTCATTGATATAGGCTCTGAGATCATCCTTTCCAACACCTATCACCTGTATCTGAGGCCAGGGCACGAAGTAATAAAAAATCTCGGCGGCCTGCATAAATTTATGAACTGGAAAGGGCCTATTCTTACAGACAGCGGAGGTTTCCAGGTATTCAGCCTTTCGCCACTGCGAAAAATAACAGGTGACGGGGTTACATTCAGATCACATCTTGACGGCTCTGAGCACTTCATAACCCCGGAAATAGTAATGGCGATACAGGGTGCCCTCGGCTCTGACATTGCAATGGCGTTTGATGAGTGCACACCATATCCTGCTTCCAGAGAATATACGCTTAAGTCTCTTGAACTGACGACGAAATGGGCAAAAAGATGCCTGGATACAAAGAATCAAAACCAGGCACTTTTCGGAATAGTTCAGGGCGGAACATTTGCGGACCTGAGAAAACAGAGTGCCGAACAACTGCTCGAAATGAATTTTGACGGGTACGCTATTGGCGGACTAAGTGTAGGCGAGCCTAAAGAATTGATGTATGAGATGGTTAGCTTTACTACACCTCTTCTGCCTGAGAGCAAGCCCCGATATCTTATGGGAATAGGCGACCTCCTTGATGTGCTTGAGGCTGTTTCAGTTGGTATTGATATGTTCGACTGCGTCATGCCCACCCGAAACGCAAGGAACGGGACGTTGTTTACCAGCAGGGGAAGGATCAGTATCAAACGTGAAGAATATAAAACAGACGAGACTCCGCTTGATCCTGAATGTAGCTGCTACACATGCGGGAATTATTCCAGGGCATATCTGAGACACCTGTTTATGAGCAAAGAGATCCTTTCAATGAGGCTTAACACTATCCATAATCTCTATTTCTATCTCGATTTTTTCAGTAAAATGCGTGATTCAATTAACAACGGGGCATTTGAGAGCTTCAAAAAACAACAGACAGTCATTCTACAAAATAATTTTCACTAAATAATAAAGGTTTCCTGCATTTCATGTTTTGTAATTCTTCTTCATGTATTTATATGGCTTTCAGTATATATATCAGATTCAGTGCTCATAATCAAATAAAATTACCGGCAAATATTTGATATAATCTGTTTAATGAATGTATTAATTACAGGGGGTACGGGGTTCATAGGCAGAGCATTAACTAAAGAGCTCAGAAACTCCGGCCATAAGGTCATTATAACCACAAGACGCCAGACAGATTCAGAAGATAAACTCACCTGGAACCCGCCCGATCTGATATCAAATGACATGCTGTCAAATATTGACGCTGTTATTAATCTTGCGGGAGAATCAATCGCTTCAGGCCGCTGGACAAAGGCGCGGAAAGAACGGATACTCTCAAGCCGGATAAACGTAACACGCGCACTTGTGGAGTCAATAAAGGATTCAAATCCAAAACCAAAAGTTCTAATCAGTGCATCTGCTATAGGTTTTTACGGTGCTCACGGAGATGAATATATTACAGAAGACAATCTCCCTTCCTCGGATTTCCTTGCAAACGTATGCGTAAAGTGGGAGGCTGAGGCAATCAAAGCACAAGAGCTTGGTTTACGCGTGGTGCTTATCCGCACCGGAGGAGTACTTGAGTCTGACGGCGGCGCCATTCCGCCGATGACAATTCCGTTTAAATTCTTTTTAGGAGGCCCGGTTGGCAATGGTAAACAATGGTTTTCGTGGATACACATGGATGATGAGACAGGCATTATCAGATACGCGCTTGAAAATGAAACTGTTTCAGGCCCTGTTAACGCCACCGCACCAAATCCAGTGACCAATAGAGAACTCTCTTCTGCAATTGGAAGAGCACTTTCAAGACCTTCCTGGCTGGCTGTTCCGGGCTTTGCAGTCAAAGTGACTCTTGGAGAACTCGGAGACTTGCTTCTGACAGGTCAGCGGGTATTGCCTGAAAAGGCATTAAATGCAGGGTATAAGTTTAAATACACGGACATAGACCTCGCGCTCAGGACGATATTTAGTGAACAATAAAAGAGTTTTTTCTGATATAACAGAGAAAAAAAATAATCACTGGTTAAATGTGCTTGTTAAATCATCATATGTGAAATCAGAATTGTGTTCAATTGAGGTTGTTCAATAAATGAAAATTTTGAAATTAAAGCTTAGGAAACACCCCATATTGGGAGACCAAGACCTGAGCTTCTTATCTGTGGACAAAAACCCCTATCGAGTGATTTTATTTGCTGGTGAGAACGGTGTTGGAAAATCTACAGTTGTGGACATTATCCATGATTTCTGCAACCTTAATATACCCAAGCTGGATAGTGGAGAGCTCCGTGAAATCAAAATTCTTCTCGACTTATCAGAAATCAACAGCATTCGCTACCCCGGCTCACCCATCCCAAGTTTGGACGAGCTGACAACGTCATCGGTAATCACACTTGGCTTTGACAACAATGTAAGCAGCCAGTACCACCACTTCTACATGAAGGCAGGGGCAGAGCAAATATGCCACTGTCAAAATTTCCTTCGAAACAAACATTCCAAACGGATACTTGGAAGTATTTACATGGATCATGATCTTAATAGGGCAGTCAGTTCCTACAGATTCAACACAGATGGCTCAAACTGGAAGGGGCGTCGCTCAACAGACGGAGCAGGTTTCAGCTCTGAACTCGGTATATCTACTCTATATTCGTGGATTAAGGAGGAGGAACGTACTTGGAATAAATATCCATTAAATCTAAGGAAACAGTTTGGAAGACCGAAATACACACTAGAAACGTTGCCCATAAACAATGCGATTGCACAACTGATACCCTCCTTATCAGTCCATGCCCTATCGCAAGACGGCAAAGGGGTCATCATGAAAAAGGGAAACGTGGCCTTTCCCTTTCGAAATCTTAGTTCAGGAGAGAAACAAATTCTCGGGATGACATCCTTTCTGACCTATGATCTAGGAGTATCAAATGGTGCGCCAATTCTCATTGACGAACCGGAAAATAACCTGCACCCAAACCTTCAGTTAAGATTAAGGTCCTACTTCAGGAAACTGTTTCCAGACGATAGGCAGATATTCATCGTCACGCATTCACCATTCGTCATTCACAACGAGCCGTTAGCGGACGAAAAGGTATTCATCTTTAAACGAATTCGGAAACGCGTCTCCATTAGTGACCTCGGCGAATTCCCTGGATGGGAACACGTGAAAAAGGTCAATGAAGTTTTCAGCATCAGTCACCTCCATAGGGATTTAACCAATACACCAGTAATACTTGTTGAGGGCCAATCGGACGAGCGATACTTCAATGAGGTGAAAGACCTATATTTTGGAGATGCAAAAGTCAAGATTGAATGGGTTGGCTCATACAATAAAGAAGGAAACGCTGTATTTACTGGCAATACTGCATTAGATAAGGTCAAGGAGTTTATCATCTCAAACTCAAGGATTGTGCCACGCAAGCTTATGCTTCTTTATGATTTCGATGTCGCAAGCGCGCTTCCCAAAGTTGAGGGAAATCTGCACATCGAGAGGATACCGAAAAGCAACAGAAAAACAGTGCTGGATAAGGGAATAGAAAATGCACTGATCCTTCCAAAGAAAATAAATATGGATCAGTTCTACCGAGAGACGTCTAGAGAGAAACCCTACGGAGGGGTGATCATGATCCGATCTTTTGAAAAGACAAGATTCGCAGAATATATTTGTTCACTTCCAAAACCCAAGAAGGACAGATGTTTAAGAATGCTAAAAGAATTATTGAGCCGACTACTGGACAACTTAGATGTAAAGCATTGACCAGTCAGGTGCTTCGGAGACAATACAGGAATTGCACTACCACAACGGGACACAACTGGATTCCGGGGACACAATACTTAATTATTAATTATGCCCTGATAATCTGATATAACAAAGAAACTAGATAATTATTTGTTATGTGACTTGGTGTGAAATTGCGTTTATATGTACGGCATTGCTATACTCTATAGAGTATAGTAATGTCAGTAAAACTCTTTAATATCAATTAGTTCAGCGTTTTTGATATGATTAGATAGATATTTATGTTATTTTTTGATTCTATTAATCATATATTTGATATGATATATCATATCATTCTCTCTTGATTTAATATGATATATCATATATATTATCATTATGAGAAGAAGACGTCTTACCATCCTGGACGATATGTTTTTAGATCGCCTGGATCAACAATCGGCTAGATCTGAAGGTGCACCCGCGTCAATTTCAGAATGGATACAGGTCCTTCGAAGTTACCTACGCATGACGCAGCGAGAACTGGCAAAAAGAGCGAAGGTCACACAGCCTCATTTGGCAGAAATTGAATCGGGTAAGCGAGACCCCAGGTGGGGGACCCTAAAACGCATATTCGCCGCACTTTCATGTGAGCTATACATTGATCCCCAACCAAAGAAATCCATAAAAGAAGTACTCCGCGGACGCGCACGAAAACTTGCCTTGAAACGATTAAAGCAATCTATGGGATCCATGGCATTGGAAAACCAAGCGTCGGATAGGGAAATCTTCCTTAAACTCCTGGAAAAAAGAACAGACGAAATACTCGCCGATCGAAGCCAGCGATTATGGCAAAACGAAAATGACTGATAAGACAAAGCCTTCTGGCGAAACTGCGGGTAGCGACACATCGGGATTGCGTCTCACACAACTCACAACTCAGCGTGCTCGAGATGCAGCTGAATTGGAAACTATCGCAAATGCATACGACAAATATATTTTTAAAAATCAAAACAAAGTAAAAGGCGCCGACTGGCTTACAGATATATTTATACGCCAGCTTCATAATGACATGTTTGGCGAAATTTGGAATTGGGGTGGAAAATATCGGACTCACAATGTCAATATTGGCATAGATTGGCCACTAATTACGGAGCAGGTACAAGTTTTGTGTGATGATTTTCAGTTTTGGAATTCAACCGGATCCAAGATGTCACCAGTCGAAATTGTTGCACGTCTTCAGAACCGCCTTACTAGAATTCACCCATTTAACAACGGCAATGGTAGACACGCCCGACTTGTTACAGACATTTTTCTTAATTCAATTCAATACCCCATTCCCAAATGGCCCCAAATCCAACTCAAGTCAGAGGGGCACAAAATTCGAGAACAATATATCTCTGCCATGAAAAAGGCCGACAACGAAGATTACGATGATTTAACCAAATTCATCAATAACTGCATTTCACACGAAGAATGATTGTAGTAATTGAATTCCTCGGGGACACAATACTTAATTATTGATTGATTCTGCCCTGTTAATCTGATAGTAGAACCAATATCCATTAATTTCCTTATAAAACAGTATATTGCGCATATTTGCAGGGTTTATTGACAAATCATTATTAAGCATATATAATAATCATTAATGGTGATTATATGTTCTTAGTATGCGATACCTTGAGTTAAAAAAACTAAAAGAGAGATTGTATTTTACTGTTGAAGACCTTCAGGAACTGCTTGTAATAGCAACGGGGTCAGCGCGGAATCTATGTTCCCGATATACCCGGCAGGGGATCTTCATAAGGTTAAAAAAGAATCTCTATGTATTAGATGAGAAATGGGCAAATTACACCAGGGAAGACTTTTACAGGATTTCTAATGTCTTGCAGGTCCCTTCATATGTTTCTTTTATGACTGCCCTTTCATTTTACGAGGTTACCACCCAGGTCCAAAGAGATTTCTTTGAAAATGCGGCATTAAAACGCTCAGTCAGGTTTGATATTAAAGGAACAGCCTTTAATTTCTATAAACTTAAGAAAGAATACTATTTCGACTTTATTAGAGATAATGATATATTTATTGCAACTAAAGAAAAGGCGTTTATAGATTCAATTTATCTTTTTTCTTTTGGGAAATATAAGATCGACCTAAGCTCCCTTGATTTAGACAAATTGGACAACAAAAGAGTTGCAAAGATCATGAAATTATATCCATTGAAAACTAAAAACATTGTGAGCAGGCTATGCAGGATCTAATAAAACAGGAACAGTTCGAATTAGAAGTGCTGGACAGATTAAACAGCAAGAGATTATTGAATGATCTTGTCTTCGGCGGCGGAACTATGTTAAGGCTTTGTTATGGTTTAAACAGATTTTCAGTAGATCTGGATTTCTGGGTTATTAAAGATATTGATACGGATAAATTATTTAATAATTTAAAAGACTCCCTTTCCGAATTCTATGAATTAACAGACTCTGCCAATAAGTTCTTCACATTACTGTTTGAACTCAGGTCTAATGACTACCCGCGACGTCTAAAAATAGAAATAAGGAAAGAAACAAAACAAATTAAATCCGAACAGTCAATAGCTTACAGCAAGTATACAAATATGCAAGTTTTCTTAAAAACAATCTCTATCGAGGAAATGATGAAAGCAAAGATAGCCGCGTTCCTGGAAAGAAAAGAAATAAGAGATGTTTTTGATATGGAGTTTTTATTTAAAAAAGGGGTCAGCCTGGACGCGTCAGACGAAATCCTGACAAAAATACTTAAAGGAATTGACTCTTTCAATAAACAAGACTATACAGTCAAACTCGGATCTTTGCTGGAAGAAGAACAGAGAAAATATTATGCAAGTGAGAATTTCAAGATCCTTAAATCCGCTATAAAAGAAAAAATCACTTAACGTTATTTAGGCCACTTTAGCTTCAATAAAAGCTTTTTGTTCTCCATAAACCACCTGACCGTATTCTCAACTCCTTCTTCAAGAGAGGTCTCAGGTTTCCAGCCCAGGCGTTTTTTGGCCTTGCTGATATTCGCCCATGTCGCTGTCACATCAGCAGGGTGCCTCTTAAGTCTCCTGATCTTTGCTTTCTTTCCAAGATGCTTTTCAAGTAGACTGATCACGTACTTTAACTTTACAGGATGATCACTGCCGAGGTTGAACACTTCATAGCCAGTTGGTCTTAAAGCCCTGATCGTCCCGTCGGCAATATCATCTATATAAGTAAAATCTCTTGTCTGGTTTCCGTCGCCAAAGACAGGGATGGCCTTGCCGGCATCCATATTTTTTACAAACTTGAATATGCTCATATCAGGCCTGCCCGCCGGTCCGTACACAGTAAAGTATCTCAAAACACTTATATCAAGGTTATACAGATAGTGATAAGAGTAACTTAATGCCTCAGCGCCTTTTTTGGTAGCAGAGTATGGGGCAAGCGGTGAATCAGTCTTCTCATCCTCTGCAAAAGGCATTTTTCCGTGGCTGTAGACACTGGAAGTGGAAGCCAGAACAAATTTTTTGACTTTGAAATCTTTGCAGCACTCAAGAAGATTAAGGGTCCCTTTTGTATTTGTATCCAGATACGCCCATGGGTCCTCTACAGACGCCCTGACACCGGCCCTTGCCGCAAGATTAATAACTGCGTCGAATTTATCACTCTTAAAAAGGTTCCTGACCTTAGCATAGTTCCCGATATCAAACTTGTGGAAACTGAAATTTGGATATTTCTTCAATATCTTCAGCCGCCATCTCTTTAGTGCCGGGTCATAATAGTCATTTAAGTTATCA
>CAZNPC010000035.1:0-20162 GCA_964574765.1 uncultured Nitrospirales bacterium
ATAACGACCCGTCAGCTCTGATATCAGCGGTTAAAGAAATGAAAACCCAATAATACATATTTTTGAAGTTTCATTCTCTTCTCTCATTCGTGTTTTAGTTAAAAGAAGCTAGTTTGTCATATAGAATGCATACACCACAAAGGACGTCATTCCCGCTTGTCGGGAATCTTTCTTTGTAGGTCATTTAGTAAAAAAAGGATTCCGAACAAGTCGGAATGACAATAATTTGCATGTCACATCTATCTTTAAGCGCTATTTTCATATTTTTAATTTTTTACAAAGGTACCTTTTTTTATACTCTGATATAGCCGGGGTGATCCGCTAAACCAGCAAGTCCTCACAACCTGATAAATTATATTATATAATTTAATACTATCGAATAATATAGCCGGTGTCAAGTCCCTTTAATATTATACGTTATTATATGAAATCATATTTTATACAATTTTAGCAGGTTTGCAGGTGTTTTTTGGCAATAAAAGGGGCTGGTTAAAAAAACATGGATACACCATCAGACTTCTGCCTGGGAACAGGTGATTATTTTCTGGCGTTCCTGCCGGGCCAGCGATTGGTAAAGAACCACCAGTAGAGCTTATTCATCAGTTTGATACTTTTGTCCTTCATACCGTTATGCTCTTCATTTTTTCTGCGTATAATACTGCAATTCATTATTATCCTGGTGAGGTCCATCATTTCATACCACCTCCATGTAATGTTTTTTTCATAATGTTTTTTATTTCCTGCGCGCTGGCGCCCGGATTTTCTGAAAAGATTTTCGCGGCAAGGCCTGAAGCATATGCCGACGCGATTGAAGTCCCGGCTTTGCGTCCCTTATATCCCTTTATGTGAATAGCAACTTCTTCACCTTCGATAGATTCGTCAAACACCCTTCCGTACCTGTCCAGGGCGCCGACTGCGATCACTTCGCTGTACCGGGCAGGATAGGCGACTTCGCTTGTGGAAAAAGGCGTATCAGACTCCGCGGTCCTTATGTTTTGCGATAAAGCGGCATTCCGGTCAGATCTTTTGTTGCCTGCCGCGGCTATTACCGCTGTTCCTTTGTCATATGCCTTTTTTATTACAGCGTGAAGTTCCGGGGTATGCCTAAGTCTTAAAGACATATTGATGACATCAACATCTCTGGACAGCGCCCATTCTATTCCGAGGATCACTGACCGTTCGTTAACCACAAAACCGTCTCTGCCGATCACCTTGATAATATATAGCTCTGCGTCAGGGTAAATTTCCCTGACTATTCCGGCCATTAATGTGCCGTGTCCGTTTTGGTCTCTGACCGTGCCGTCTATAAGGCTTATCCCTTCCTGATAATCAGCATTTGATCCGGAGTCTAAAATCGCTACTTTTACTGCCCGGGCATTTTTCAGTTCAGCCGCATTAACGTCAACAGAAAGCGTTCCTGAGGTCAGCATGCCAAGCGCTGTGACCATGGTGATCATTGTCTTTAAAAGGTTCATATTATCCGCTCCTTACAGCTGTATATAGGAAGAAGCATGCCCGGTCAGGCTGGATTGGCAGGGACAGCAGGATATTTTCCATAACCGGCTGTTTTATATGGCTTATTTAGGATTAATATTCAGCTGAATTTCAATTGCTGAGGAGGAAAAAGCGCGAAATTGAGCAAAAAAATGCATGGATTTTGAGCAGAAACAGCTTAAAAATTGATCAGAAAACAGGGGTGTTTATAGCGCAGAGTTTGAGCACACTCCTATTTTGAAATACACGAGTTGAGGTACGCATAGAATTGGTGTGCCGTGGTAAGGAAGTTTAGTAAATAATTTCGTATCTTTGCATACATGATATTTGGCCTGTGGCGTTTATTATCGCTCCCCTTAACTTATTACATGTCTCTTATCAAAAGGCAATTTACGAATTAAAGTGGTTGTCTATAATGAGATAGGCGAACACTAAAATTGACAATTTTACTTTAACTAACGTATTGTTATTGATTATTGTCAGATTTTTCAATATTGAAGAGAGATGACCATAATCAGATCAACAATACGAAATGATAAAGCTGTTAATGTTGTTCTTATTGTTCCTCCTTTCTGCGCTTGTGACATGCCGTCCATTGCATCGAGCATTCTAAAATCAAGTCTTGAGAAAAAAAACATTTCGTGCAAGGTATGTTACGCCAATATGTTTCTTGCTAAAATGATCGGATTAAAACAATACAATAAAATTATGGGCTACAATATGGATGAACTTATTTGCGAGCGCCTCTTCGCAACAAGTGCTTATAACAACATAGAGCCGACAATTCTCAAAGAGATTTATGTGCCAAATTATTTAAAATCCTTTCATAGACATTTAGACATATTTTATGACGGGATAGATAATGCACCAAGAGAGCTCTTATCTCAATCTGAATATTTTGATATTGAAGCTCAATGCAAAACATTTTTAGAGAAAATAGCTGTAGAGATTTCTTTACTACAACCAATTATTATCGGATTTTCCAGTAAATTTCAACAAATCAATTCCTCAGTTGCGATGGCACGAATGATAAAAAAAATCCTCCCTGACACTATAGTTGTTATAGGAGGCAACAATTGTGATGGCGTGATGGGTGAAGAACTATCATCCTCAATAGACATATTTGATTATGTTTTTCAAGGCGAAGCTGATATCGAGTTTGCTGATTTTTGCCAAAAATACATTAATGATCGTGTTTTGCCAGAAAAAAAACTCATCCGCTGCACAATAAAGCATAATCTCAATGAAATTCCGTCTCCTGATTATACTGATTATTTTGAACAAGTGCCTCTTGTTCAAAATAATGAAAATGTCTGGCTTCCCTTTGAAAGTTCCCGGGGATGTTGGTGGGGGCAAAAAAATCAATGCAGATTTTGTGGAATTAATAGTTTAAACATTAAATATCGAACGAAAAGTCCTAACCAAGTGGTTACTGAGCTGTGTCATTTTCAAAAAAAATATCCTGGTATATCTAATTTTATTGCGACCGACGCAATTTTTCCTCAAACAGATTTTAGACAATTATGCCAAAAACTCCTAGATAGTAATTTTCATGGGAAGATATATTATGAGATTAAAGCAAACCTTACCTTTGAGCATTTATCAGTAATGAAAAAAGCCGGAATATTGATAATTAATCCAGGTATTGAGTCATTATCAACGCGGCTTTTGCGGTTAATGAACAAAGGTAATACAGCTACTACAAATATCCGCCTTTTGCGTGATTGCAGGGAACTTGATATTACACCTCTCTGGAATCTTCTGGTAGGTATCCCCGGTGACCGAGTATCCGACTATGAAGAACAGTCACGTATTTTTCCTTTCTTGCAACACTTGCAGCCACCATCATTGATTCCAATCACTATACAACGTTTCAGTCCTTACTTTGATGATGCTAATAAATACTTGATAACAGAGATTAAACCACTTAACGCTTATAAATACGCATTCCCAAGGTCAATGAATATTGACCAAATAGCTTACTACTTTTATGCTAAGTATCCTTCAGAAAGTCGGAATCGGCCTGAAATTCTGGAGTCACTTATACAGCAGTTACTTATATGGCATAAGAGTTGGAAGGACAAACCCTGGCCACATCTCTTGATTAAGCGACTTCACCCCAATGAATGGATTGTTGAGGATTCAAGAGACTGCGCCGCAGAAACCATTGCAACACTTGAGGTTGAAGAATATTCAATATTACATCAATGCCGTATTCCAAAATCCAGAGCTCATATTAAAGATAATAACCGAATTGGCCGTCTTTTAGATCTTCGGTACCTGATCGAGATTGATGGAAAGTTGTTATCCCTCGTTTGTGATTCAAGTATACATAGGGAAACAGAAATGAAGACTATCTTATAGGGTGTGATTAGATAAGAGTGAGGGTGGATAAGTACTCAGAAAAAAAGGATTGTACGTACACAGATTAGGCTCAAACCCGCCTTTTAACCACTTAAGGGAATACTACCCACACCGTAAGACATTGAAAAAATGGTGCTGGAAACAGGAGGCCAACCAGTATCCCGATAATCGGAAAGATATTTCGTGTTCTATGCACTTTATGATAACTCGAAAGCGAGAGCTAGTATTACCTGTTTATTCCAATTAATCTTTATAGCATAGGCAGTTTTTTGATACACTACTTCAGAAGAATTGTAACACATTTTAAAAACCAAAATCTTATTCTCAGACATATGAATATTGGCTGGCTATTTTAGTTACGGTAATTCAGATAGGAACTTAAGTTAAATCACTCTTTGCTGTTGTCTTTTTCATTGATGAAAAACAACAAAATAGTTGAAAGTGCTATAACTGCCGAAGCCAGGTAGAACATAAACTCAAGCCCGTAAAACTTGACAAGATAACCGCCGCAGAAAAGGCCTGCTCCTGAGGCAAGGCTCACAAGGGCGTTAAACTTACCTATGTCTTTTCCCCTGTCTTCCTTTACTGTCAGGTCTCCGAGCAGGGAAGTGCTTACTGTATCAACTATACCGTTTGTAAATCCCAGCAGAGCCTGCAGGATATAGAGCTGATATGTCTCGCTGATAACTGTGTACATAAAGAGAATTGCCGCGTCTACATACGCGGTCAGAAAAAGAAATGGTTTTCTGCCCAGTTTATCAGAGAAACGGCCTGCATAATATGTTGTACCTGCCTGAGCAAATATCATGATGCTGAATGCCAGGCCGAGCTTTTCCATGCCCCCGCTTAATTCAGATACATAAACCACATAAAAAGGCCCGATAAACCCGATGACTATTGCCCATATCGAGCTTACAGTTGTAAAGATCAGCAGGTTTCTGGCGTTAGAAGAGCTCAATGGTCATCAGCCCTGACGTTATATTTTATGTCCTGTTTGACAAGCGTTTCCATGGTAGCATCAAGAAGTTCCCGTCTGCAGTCAACGCCGTCAATATTATTGTCTCTTAATAGTTTCATAAACCTGCATCCGCCAAAACAAAGAGGAAGGTATTCACAGTCCAGACATTCCCGGTTTTTCCATATTTCAAGATTATGTGATTTGCTGTAATCAGAAATACCTGTCTTTATATTTCCTGTTTCAAAGTCCTGCCAGCCTATTAGTGCAGGGCATTTATAAATTGTGCCGTTATAGTTTATTACTATATCGTCATTGATCTCTATCATACACGGAGAAGGCACCATTTTGGGAGAGTGAAAGCCTCTCTTCAGTATCTCTTCTCTTAAAAACAGGCCTGCCTCAAAGACCCAGGGCTCGTTAACAGATTCAGAGCCCTCGGTAAAATCAGGCAGGGCGATCTCTTTGCGCGTCTTTGTCACAGGGTCGAACTTGACTGAATGTATCCTGTCCGGTGTTATGCCCTGGTCAAGCAGATGGTCAAGAAGCAGGGGAAAGTCCCTGTAATTGTCCTGTGTATAATTACCGCCTATCTGAATTCCCATGATCCCGCTGACTTCCTTAATATTTCTGATGATCGTATCAAAAGAGCCTGCGCCTGTTTTAAACGGCCTGTACCTGTCATGATTTTCTTTTGGGCCGTCCAGAGTGATCTTCGCGTCTTTCAGACCGTAAGGTATTAACTGTTTTGCCCTTTTCTTTGTAAGGAGCGTCCCGTTTGTAACAAGGTTAAATGCGTAGTCTACACCCTGCTCGTCTGCTGATGCCTTTATTCTCTCAGAGATATATTTGATAAGCCCGGCGCTCAGTAGAGGCTCTCCTCCGTAAAAATCAAGGTGAACAGATTTTCCATTGGCAATATACCTCTCTTTAATAAAATCAATGATCATGTCTGCTGTTTCAGAGGACATGTAGTGTCTTCCCTTCATAGTGCCTTCAAAACAGTATTTACACCCCAGATTGCAGTCAAGGTTTAAGACTATAAGAGCAGTGAACATTTTGCTCTGTTTATTGGTCTTTTCAATAAAACCGCTGACTTCATTCATTTCTTCATTAATATCAGACACTATTAAACCCAGGTCTTTAAGCGTGTCTGCGTCATCTTTGTCAATACTGCCGTCCTCAATGGACTTTAAGACAGATTCAGGCACAAGCACAGTAGACGCCCTTTTTATTGAATATAAAATGAGCGTATCTGGTTCATTATCATATTTGAATATCTTTATATATTTTGACAGCTTCATTGTTATATTATTACTTTTTATTATATTTTATTAATTATTATATCATTTAATGCAAGGGATGCCCTGTAATTTAGGCAAAAAAAAAGGGAGGTTTCCTCCCTTTTTTCTTAAATGCAGTTCTCATTAGCTCCTGTACGGTATGAACGCGCTTGCGCAGCATGAGCGTCCGGTTCCCTCTTTTATTCCTTTATCAATTACTACAATACCCTTCTTTTTCATAATAACCCCCCTGATAAATGAATTTATCCGCACCTCGATGAGGTGTTAATATATTATACGATAGATTGACCTGAATGTCAATCAATTTTACACTAATTTAGTAAGTTTTAGCATATTTTGTAGTGCATTATCAACAGCAGTTAATAAGGGGAAATCGTTGGGGAAATATGATTTACTGTTTAAAAATCAGAAGTTAAGTCTTGCGCCTGCTTCGATCCACCTGCGGGGGTTCTTAAAAAGGTCAAATGAATATTGCGCGGCATTGAATATATTATGGCCTGTAAGGAAAAGCTCGATATTACTGTTGCCGCTTATCCGGACACTCTTGGCAAGGTTGGCATCCCATACAAATGAGTTGTATTCACCGCCAAAGTCAGGGTCAGCAATCCACCATATGTAATGGCCTGTTAAAGACGCCTTAAATGATCTTCTGTCATTATAATTAATGCCGACATCATATGTATACCGCGGAACATCATACAGTCTCTCGTCTGTGACCCGGTCCTTTGCGTCAATAAACGCGAATCCGGCAAATACAGATGTATTATAAACAGGCATTGTCTCTGTCTCTATTTCAAAACCCTGCCGCCTCTGTTTGTCCTTATTAACAGAAGTACCCGTAAAATCCTCGTTACGGATAGCATCTGATATATCGTGCCTGAACAGATTGGCCCTGAACCAAAGGCACTTAAGCGCGGTTGTCTCAACCCCTGCCTGGACTGACCATATCTTTTCAACATCAAGGTCAGGGTTTGGAGTAGAGAAAAAGCCTGATGCAAATGTATCTGAAATGGTAGGAATATTAAAACCCCGTGACACATAGCCCCTTATTACAGTATTGTCTGCTATCTGATAAGTAGCGCCAAAGCTCGGGCTGAGGAAATCACCGTAAATATCTGTATGGTCATACCTGATACCCGGCACAAGAGTTAGCCCGTTTAAAGCTATTGTGTCATTAATAAATACCGCCTGTTTTGTAATGCCCTGCGCACCATATAACAGAGTATCGTTTTCCACATCACCGTCATCATAATCAGCGCCGACAACCAGATTGTGCATTCCCTTTTGCCATCTGAACTTAACGCTTGCGCCATAGGTTTCATCATCATTAGAACTCATAAACAATGCACTGCCTGTGCTTCGCTCGTTATAAAAGAACTCTACATTATGCCTTGATGTCCTTAAAGAAAGCTCTGCGTCAGCCTGATTCGTTATGGCATAGTTAATAGACAGGGTTGAGAAAAGATATTCAAAATTATTATCAAATGATAGATCAGACATCTGATCCTCCCCAAGTCCCCTGTCACCCTTGTTATATCCGAATGTAAAAAGAAAGCCCAGGTCATCTGTGACATCCAGGCTTACTTTTGAATAAACATTGTTTTCATAAAAACGCGTATTCGGCCTCATGCCGTCTGAAACAATGTTCCCGGCATACAGATAATAACCAAGACTGCCGGTACTGCCTGATACCTCAGTCCTGTAATCTCCTGTATTTCTCTCGCCGTATGCAGCAGACACTGTGCCTCCTATGCCCCTTTGTTCATCAGCGGATTTTGTAATGATGTTTATTACCCCGCCAAGCGACGAGCCCCATGATGATGATGCCGGTCCCTTTATTATCTCTATCCTGCTAATATGCTGGACAGGGATTGCGCTGATATCAGCATAGTGATCTGAGAGGTTGTTGAGTGTAACCCCGTCTATTATTACAAGCACATGCTTATAGTGAGACCCCTGTATAACGGCAGTTACCGCGCTTCCGACACCGCCCCTTATATCCACCTGCATACCGGGTATGGTATTAAGCACATCTGTCAGGGTATGGGCATTCATGTCCTTAATTTCTTCAGCGGTAATCACTGTGATATTTTCAGGGACCTGGGACACAGGCTTTGGCGTCCTTGTTGGTGTAACAACAAGCTCCTTGTCCCTGTAGAACATCCTGAGCACATCCATGTCCTCGTCAGGGCTTGCAAAAACAGAGACAGGCAGGACTAATATAATGTTCAATAATATAAAGGAGCTTAACAGTCTCATAATTAGCTTATTATTATATATGTTGACATGAATATTATTCAACCATTTATAGAGCATATCCGGGGTATTTTTTTATGTGTAATTTGTTTATAATACAGCATTTCATTAATGCAATATTATTTTACAAAACATAATGCATCGTCATAATGATCAATATTACAGCCATCAGCCTGACAGGGTCAATAATTACCCTTCCAGTTATATTGTATTATCCAACAGTACAGACAGGATAGACAATCAGCTGATTCAGGCACCTGCCCGCACCGGGCAATCAGGCACAGCGCACAGCAGAACAAAACCCCTTTTCTCCAGACTCTGCATATTTTTTACCGTATTTTCCATTATGTTTTTTCATTCTTTCTTTGCACAGGCCGGAGATATCACAGCAGTGATAAGCCTGAATATCAAACCATATAATGACGCCCTGGCCGGCTTTGAAAGCGCGTGCAATTGTAAAGTGAAAAAAATCATTGTGCCTGAAATGAAAGGGATCAATATCAGAAAAAAACTTCATAAGGAAAAACCCGGCCTGATTCTTGCCATAGGGATGAGCGCGCTAAACAGGGTCAAGGATATCAAAAACATTCCTGTTGTCAGCGTCATGACCCTGAATCCTGAATCAACGGCATCCGGCAGGGGCAATATCAGCGGTGTCAGTATGAACATAGACCCTGCAAAACAGTTTTCTGTTTTGCGCGAAGTCCTGCCCGGCGTAAAAAAAATCGGGGTTCTTTACGATCCCGCGCAAACAGGCGGCTTTGTAAAAGACGCGGAACTGTCCTCGGCCTCGGCAGGGTTCAGGCTGATCAGAAAAGAAATGCGCAGTTCAAAAGATGTCCCCTCAGTATTAAAGAACATGAAAGGGAAGATAGACGCGTTATGGATGATTCCTGACCTTACTGTTGTCACCCCTGAAACAGTTGAATTTATACTCCTTTACTCAATTGAAAATCAAATACCGGTTATTACTTTTTCAGATAAATATCTGGAAATGGGGGCATTGATCTCGCTTGAGATCAATGCTCATGACATAGGGAAACAGGCAGGGGAAATCGCCGGAAAGGTCCTGTCCGGGACTGAAATAAAGCATATTCCAATGATCTATTCAAGAAAAGCAGACGTGAAAATCAATTGGAAAACAGCCGAAAAAATGGGGATAACCGTCAACCGTAAAGAGGACAATTAATGGCAGGCAGAATCATGAACAGGCTTAATCCTTTAAATTACTACCGCCGGAGTCTCGGCGCCAAGATCTTCTATCTGTTTACAGCCTTTGTCATACTCGTATATTTATCTTTTATGGGATTTTTCCTTTATTACCAGAGCATGACCCTTAAGGAAAACCTTATGCATGAGGGCAGGCAATTAGCAGGCCTCCTTGCCAGCAACTCTAAACTTGGTGTATTCGCGGAAAATGAGGACCTGCTCAAGGACCCGGTTGAGGCCATAATGCAGAACCCGCAGGTGATCCTGGTTCAGGTATTTGCCATTGACGGCACAGAACTGAAAATGCAGGCAAGGCCCGGCGGCAAAACTCCGGAAAAGTCTTTTGGAAAATATTCAGGCAGAAAGCAAAGCATAATCAATACGATTAAAAAATCAAGGTCAGTATTTCAGTCTGAGACGGGCAATGAGATCGAGTTCTGGGCGCCTGTTATTTCAGGCGGAGAATACACCGGAGAGGAGGCCATGTTCTTTGAGGAGGACCTGAATCATAAAAAAGGCCTTCTGACGGGTTTTGTCAAAATTGTGTTTTCCAAAGGGCTTCTTAAGGAAAATCTGCACAGCCTTTTTCTGAACAGTTTCCTGATATCGCTCTTTTTTATTATACCGGGCTGGTTTGTCATATATCTTATTGTCAGGGGGATAACAAAGCCGCTTAACAGCCTGACCGAAGGTGTTAAGGCAATTGAAACAGAAGGTTCAGCCGAAAAAATATCATCCATAAACACGGAAGATGAAATAGGCAGGCTCGCGCAGGCATTCAATCACATGGCTGAAACACTTAAGGAAAAAGAGGCTGAGAAACAGCAGCTTGAAGAACAGCTGAGACACTCTCAGAAGATGGAGGCAATCGGGACACTTGCCGGAGGAATTGCCCATGACTTTAATAACGTACTAACCGGTGTTATAGGTTTCAGCCAGTTAATACAGCTGACTCTTCGTGAAGATGACCCTATGAAGCATCATATACAGCAGATACTGACATCAGCCCAAAAAGGTGCGGACCTCACCAGAAACCTGCTTGCGTTCGGCAGAAAACAGATACTGACTCCTGAACCAGTGGATGTAAACGGGATCATAGACAACATAAAACAACTGTTATCAAGGGTAATCGGCGCGGATGTCGAACTTGTGACGGCGCTGACAAAAGAATCCCTGACAATAATGGCTGACAGCGGCCAGATAGAACAGGTATTGCTGAACCTCGCGACAAATGCAAGCGACGCAATGCCTGACGGGGGATATCTTACAATTACTACTAAATCCCTGGGGAGCGGTAGCCAGTTCTCCTCCCTGATTTCAAAAATCGACGGCCAACAACCCACACCCGCGGGTAATGAAAAAACCGGCCAGTACGCTGTAATATCTGTCACAGACACAGGCACCGGCATTGACAGAGACGTAAAAGAGAGGATATTTGATCCGTTCTTTACTACTAAAGGGCTTGGAGAAGGAACAGGGCTCGGCCTTTCCATGGCATACGGAATTATAAAACAGCATAACGGTTACATAGATGTTATCAGTGAACCGGGCAAAGAGACGACATTTGAGATATTTCTTCCGCTCAGCGGGGCAGTTGTAAAAGAAAAGACACCGGAGAACCTGCCAATGCCGGAGGGAGGCACAGAGACCATTCTCCTTGCCGAAGACGATGAAACAGTCAGGCTGTTCATATCATCCATACTTGAACAGTACGGATACACTGTCATTGAGGCTGTTGATGGAAAGGACGCGGTCAGAAAATTCACTGAAAATAAAGACAAAATCGAACTTGCCCTGCTTGACGTGATAATGCCCAAAATGAACGGGGCCAAGGTCAGTAAAGAAATTCAGGAAATACGTCCCGGGATAAGGACACTATTTATTAGCGGCTATACGGCAAATGTAATGTTCAAGAAAAAAATACTTGATGAAGGGACAGATTTCATACAAAAGCCTGTCTCAACGTATGATCTCTGCAGAAAAGTAAGAGAAGTTCTTGATAAGTGATCCCTTTCGGGAGAAGCAATTAGCAATTAACAATTAGCATTTATCAATTATCATTGAACAGAGACAAGAACAGAATAAAATTATGTTTTCTCTTTTGGAAGTGCAAATTTTCATTGTCCATTGTTAATTTTAGATTTTGCATTGTTTATTCAGAGCTATAGCTCTATGGCTCTGCGGCTCAAATCTCTCTCTGCTGATAAGACTTCCGAAAAAGCCTGTTATCGTCTGAATTGACAAGGCCGAACTCGATCATCCGGGTACGGAGGGTATTTCTGCTTATACCGAGGAGCTTGGCAGCCTTGGTCTGGCTGCCCCCGACTTTATTTAAGACTATGTCTATCAGTGACCTTTCAAGCCTTCCCATAACGTTCTTGTACAGGCCGCTGTCAACAATTACAGAGTCATTAAACATTGGATCAACTATATTATGCAGTATTTCGTCATAATGACCGAACGGACCGCCGGCATTTCTTGCCGGAACTTTCTCTTCCGTGCGAAACAGATCAAAATTGTCAGGGAGAAGAACATTTTTCTTGCTCATTACCACGGCTGCGCGAATACTGTTCTCAAGCTCCCTGATATTGCCGGGCCATCTGTAATCAACAAGATGTTTTATAACATCAGGTGACACTTTTTTGATGTTCTTGCCGTATTCCCTGTTGAGCTTATTCACAAAATAATCCACAAGAAGAGGTATATCTTCACTCCTGTGCCTTAAAGGCGGCATATAAACAGTCACTACCTTCAGCCTGTAATACAGGTCTTCCCTGAACTGCCCTTTTTCAATGGCTTTCCAGAGGTCCCTGTTTGTAGAGGCTATCACCCGCACATCCACCTTTATGGTCTTTTCGCTCCCCACCGGTTCAAATGTATTCTCCTGCAGAACCCTGAGAATCTTGGTCTGCGTGGTCAAAGGCATGTCACCGATTTCATCAAGGAATATTGTACCGCCTGTACACTGTTCGAACTTCCCGACTCTCTTGTTCACAGCGCCTGTAAAAGCTCCTTTTTCATATCCGAACAGCTCGCTCTCCAGAAGCGCCTCAGGTATCGCCGCACAGTTAACGGCAAGGAAAGCCTTATCAGACCTTGATGAATTCTGATATATTGCCCTTGCGACAAGCTCTTTGCCTGTGCCGCTCTCGCCCCTTATCAGAACAGTCGCGCTCGATTCCGCGACCTGTCCTATGGTTTTGTATATCTCAAGCATTGCGTGACTGTTTCCGACCATATTAGTTCCGTCAATAAATTTCCCGTCTTTTTCAGTTTGATATGTGACGGATTCACTCATTAACCTGCCCGCATCAAGGGCCTTTTTTATCAATATCTTAAATTCCTTATTATTGAAAGGTTTTGTCACATAATCATATGCCCCAAGCTTCATTGCCTCAATAGCGGTTTGAGTGGTCCCGTGAGCGGTCATCACAATGACCGACAGTTTGGGAGCAGTCTTTTTTATTTTCTTCAAAACATCAAGACCGCCGGTTCCGGGCAGCTTAATGTCCATGAGCACCAGGTCGGGATTCTTCTTCATTATCTGGTTCAGCGCCTCTTCTGACGATAAAGCCGATTTGACAGAGTAACCCTCTTCTTCCAGAAACTCCTTCATCATCGCAAGGATTGTTTTTGAATCATCTACTACCAGAATTTCCGGCTTTTTCACTCCGTTTCACTCCGTGTATTTAAAGGGAGTTCCAGCCTGACGCAGGTCCCCTTGCCTTCAGCACTTGTTATTTCAATATTACCCGCGTGTTCGTTTATAATTCTGTATACTATTGACAGCCCTAATCCTGTGCCGTGAGGTTTGGTTGTATAAAAGGGATCGGGCAGTTTTTTTATATCTCCGGGATTAACACCTTCGCCTGTATCTGAAATAGAGATGACCATGCTGTCGTCTGTAATTTTGCTGCTTAAGACAAGTTTTCCTCCACCGGGCATGGCATCGATACTGTTCGAGAATATATTCAGGAACGCCTCTTCCATTTTTATCGGATCACCATTAATCTTCGGCAGGTCCCTGTTTATCTCATTCACGACCTCTATCTTCTGCTTGCTGAATTTATATTTGATCAGTTCCAGGCACCTGTTAATAGTATTATTTATGTCCGTTTTGATAAACTCTGTTTTTTCCGGTTTGCTGAACCTGAGAAAATCATAGATCAGCTTCTCCGCCCGGCCCACTTCATCTAAAATCAGTTTGATGTTTTTGCCTTCTTTTGCCCGTGAGAGTTTCGGCCTCAGAACCTCGAGAAACAGTTTTATTGAAGTCAGTACTGTATTGACTTCATGAGCAACACCCGCGCCCATTTGAGCCAATGTCATAAGTTTGTCGGTTATTCGGGCCTGTTCCTGATATCTCTTCTTTGCTTCTTCATGCCTGCGCATCTCAACAGCCCTTTTAATAACAATGCTGACATAATCCGCGTCAAAGGGCTTCGTAATGTAATCAAAGCATCCAAGCTTAATTGCTTCTTTTGCAGACTCAATAGTCGCGTAACCGGTAATAACAATAATAATAGGGTCCTTTTTTAACTTCTTTATGTTGTTTAATACTTCCATGCCGCCCATTCTGGGCATCTTCATGTCCAGGATGAGCATGTCGTAATCGTTTCTCCTGATTTCTTCAAGTGCTTCAAGTCCGTCAACAGCCGTAGAAACTTCGCATCCGCGGCCGCCAAGGAACTTTTTGAACAGCTCCCTTATTACCTGCTCATCATCAGCAACCAGTACCTTCAAGTCTTTCATGGCACTACCTCATAATTACAGTGTATTTTGTTATTCATAATCCCTTATTGACCTTCCTGCTGAGAATCCCTGTTTGTTCCCGGCCATGGACCGGAATTGCCGCGTTTCGCTATCTGATCTTCGAGTTCCATAACCCTCTGTTTAAGCTCTATCATCCTCAATTCCCGGTTAACAACTACTCTGTTAAATTTCTCCAAACCTATTACCCTTTGCTCCAGCTCGGTCTTTGCCTCACGAAGTTCTACTGTCCTTTCATCCACTCTCTGTTCCAGATCTGTCTTCAATCTGCTGAGTTCCTCATTGGACCAGCTTAGTTCTTCATTCAGAGCGGCCAGTTCCTCAACTTTCCTTTTCTCCGTTTCCACGGCAAATCTTTCCCTCAGTCTGGCCAGTTCCTGATATTTCTTCTTCTCGTCATCATGCCTTTTCACTTCAAAAGCATTCCTGATTACAGCTTCGGTTTCTTCTATATCAAGGGGTTTGGTAATATAGTCAAAACAGCCAAGCCTTATTGCTTCTTTCGCAGTATCTATGGACGCATACCCGGTTATAACAATAATAATGATATCTTTTCTTATTTCTTTTATGCTGCTCAATACTTCCATGCCTCCCATCCTGGGCATTTTAAGGTCCAGTAGCAGCATGTTGTAATCACCCCTTTTAATCTTCTCCATTGCGTCAAGCCCGTCAACAGCCGTCGAAACTGTATAGCCGCGGCTGCCAAGGAATTTCGTGAACAATTCCCTTATTACCTGTTCGTCATCAGCGACCAGCACCTTCAGGCCTTTCATGCCCTTACCTCACATATCCTTATTATTAAAATTCCTACCATTATCGCATTTTTATTATTTGCCCTTCTGCTTTTTCTCATCTTCCCACGCCTATTTCCCGGCTATGACAGGCAGGGTTATCCTGATCAATGTTCCCTTTCCTTCCCGGCTCTCCGCTGTTATTTCCCCCTTATGGGCCTCTATGATCCGGTACACTATGGACAGCCCAAGGCCCATTCCCCCGTCCGGTGATTTGGTCGTATAAAATGGATTGAATATGTGCTCCAGGTCGTCCTCCGGAATCCCACTGCCTGTATCCTTTACAGTTATTTCTATATGCTTCTTATCTTCACTTAATACACTCTGTATGGTTATTTCCCCTCCGCCGGGCATCTGCAGGATGTCAATCGCGTCCCGGGCATTTGTCAACAGATTAAGAAATACCTGTTCAAGCTGGTTCGGGTCTCCGTATACCAAAGGCAGGTCATCTGCCATTATTTTCTTTACCCTGATATTGTGCACTTTCAACTGCTCGCTTAAAAGCATCAGCGAGTCGTTAAGAGGATCTTTTATATCTATTTCCTTTATCTGGAATTCAGACTTCCGGGCAAAGAACCGGACATGCTGAATTATCTTTGCCATCCTGTCAGCCTGCTCCACTATTCTGTTCAGGTCCCTGCTTAAAGGGCTGTCCTGGCCTATCTCCATCAGCGCGGTCTGGGCAAACCCTTTAACCCCGGTCAGCGGCTGGTTTAGTTCATGTGATATTCCCGCTGCCAGCTGACCCATGGCCGCCATTTTGCCTGACTGAATAAGCTGCTCCTGCGTCTCCTTGAGCTTTTCATAAGCATCGGCAAGCTTTTTTTCAGCTTTCTTGCGCTCTGTGATATCACGGAAAATACTGATCAGATACTTCTTCCTGCCAAGTTCTATCGGAGCTGAACTGATGTCAGTATAGAAAATGCTTCCGTTTCTTCTTTTCATCGGAATATCTTCAGCAAAAGAGTGTACCCCTCTGATCTGGCCCTCAAAGACCTTTGTAATATTCTGGATGTCCGCTTCAGGATGAATATCTTTTATCCACAGAGTTTCAAGTTCCCCAGGACTGTAACCAAGCATCTGGCAAATCGTTCTGTTTCCTGTATGAAATTTCTCTTTTTCCAGATCAGCCAGAAGTATGCCGTCAGTCGCGTTATCAAAAATAGCCCTGAACCTCTGTTCTGATTCTCTCAGCGCATCTTCGAGTCTTCTGCGTTCGATAACTCCCGCAAGCGTACTGGCTACGGCTATCAGAAAATTCTCTTCCTCCTGATTGCGGATATGCCCTTCTTTTGAATACAGATTGATAACACCAAGCACTTTGCCGGCAGACATAATTGGAACGCAGTAATGACCATGTGATGAGACACCCTCATATTTGTTTTCGTGACACTCATCAATACAGTCTGCAAACTCAACTTCGCCTGATAGAGCCGCCCTGCCGCAAAGACACTTTCCGAATGGAACTCTTGAACACATTTCCAGTAACGGGCCTTCAAGGCCCTTGTGGGCCTTCAGTACAAGAACCTCCGGATTGTCCTCAACCATAAAGATAGCCCCCTTGGACAGCAGGCCGACCCAGGAAAAAGGAGTGTTAATTATATAATTGATAACTTTTTCAAGCATTTTTTCAAATGTAATATCCTCCAGCTGAAGATGCAGTATTTTATTTAATGCGGCCTGGATCTGAGAGTTACGCCTGATCTTTTCTTCCGCGAGCTTGCGCTCGATTGCATACCGTATTGAAGACATCAGCAGGTTACTGTCAACCTGTCCTTTGACCAGATAATCCTGAGCGCCCTCCTGCACAGCTTTTAAAGCGAGGGCCTCATCCTTCAGGCCGCTAAGAATGATCACCGGCACGCCTCGCGCCCCGGCAGACAGCTGTGTAAATGTCTCCAGTCCCTGGCTGTCCGGCAAAGAAAGGTCAAGCAGGACAATGTCAAAACCTCCTTCAGAGAGATACTCCAGGCCTTTTGAAAGACTTTCAGCCCATTTCACGTCAAAATTCTCGTTTTTCACCACATTGAACATCTCCTGTATCAAACGGGAGTCTCCGGGATTGTCTTCTACCAGAAGAATATTTGTCTGTTTCGAATTTTGTCTCATGAGCTTTCCCCTCTATATCCTATATTAAATTGTGCATTTTGGATCCAGATGCTAACGGTTATTTATTTCGCAGCTTATCCTCCAGCTCTTTTATCCTGGTCTTAAGCTCCCGCATCTTTAATTCCCTTCCAACAGCAACTTTATTGAACTTTTTCAGCTCATTCATTTTGTTTTTCAGTTTGTCCTCCATTTTCTTGCGTTCAATCGCATAGTTAATGGAACGTACAAGCAATACACCATCCACCTGTCCTTTTACCAGATAGTCCTGTGCTCCGGCCTGCACAGCCTTTATCGCCACGGTCTCGTCATCCTGTCCGCTCAGAATAATGATCGGGACTGTTTGCGCCCTGTCATACACGGCAACAAACGTTTCCAGTCCCCTGCTGTCGGGCAGTGAAAGGTCAAGCAGGATAATGTCAAAACTCCTTTCAGAAAGATATTCAGCACTTTTTGACAGCCGGTCAGCCATTTGCAGATTAATGTTTCTGCCTCTTACATCGGAAAGCATTTCCTTGATCAAACGGGCGTCTCCGGAATCATCTTCAATGACCAGAATATTTATGGGCCTGGTAATTTCTTCCATCATAACTCTCCCGATAGAACAATCTCTGACATGTTCTTTTCTTAAATCTCACTCCTTTAAATTAAGATACGACAGCACCTTTCTTTTGTCATACAGGTCCCCGATAATGCGCTGGACAGGGAGGGGCGACTCCTTAATAAGGGTAGGAGTAAACCTGACATTCGCTTTTTCAGCCAGATCGGGATGGTCAATAACGTCTATAATAACCAGCTTATGCTCCGGCAGTTCTTCACATATTCCTGTCATGTTTTCCATGGCGAAGTCGGATCTCCGGTTTTGTCCCGTAATAAACAATTTTAAAAGTATTTCATCCATGGCCTGCCTCCTGTACAATTGTCCTTCTGATCCCCGCAGCTTCGCGCAGAAATTCATCATAAGACTTTTTACGAGTGCATCTTTTATTAATCAGGTTCATTTTCATATTATCTGTCCGTTACTCTCTCTATCTCCTCGAATGTTGTTACGCCATCAATGACTTTTTGCAGTCCGTCTTCAAAAAGAGTCTTCATGCCCTGCGACCTCGCAGTCTCCAGTATTTCATCATCAGAGGTTTTCTTCTCTATCAGTTTTCTGATCTCCTTATTAACGGCCATGATCTCAAATATCCCTATCCTGCCCCTATATCCGATACCATTACAATAGTCACATCCCTCCCATTCATAAAATTTCGTGTCCAAAGGGAGTCCCAGCTCATTCAGCAGGTCCTTATCAGGCCCGTACGGCTTTTTACATTTTGGACATATTTTTCTAATAAGCCGCTGTGCGAATGAACAGTTAAGCACAGACGATATAAGACTTGACTCGACACCTATATCGCGCAGCCTTGATACAGCCCCGACCGCGTCATTGGTGTGCAGGGTGCTAAGGACCAGATGCCCTGTCAGCGCGGAGCGTATGGAGATCTCAGCGGTCTCGAAATCCCTTATTTCACCGACATAAATAATGTCGGGGTCCTGCCGGAGAATAGACCTCAGCGCGCCGGCAAACGTAACGCCTACTGCCGGGTCTATCTGTCCCTGTATTAACCCCTCGATCTCAAACTCGATCGGATCTTCAACGGTCATGATATTTTTGTCGTCTTTGCGCAAAGCGCTGATGGCTGAATAGATCGTTGTAGTTTTTCCGCTCCCGGTAGGGCCGGTAGCAAGCATTATCCCTTTCTTGGCATTGATCATCTTTTCCATCGTTTTAAAATTCTCACGGGACATACCAAGATCTGAAAGCGGGAGCACTCCTTTCTCTTTGTCAAGTATCCTTAAAACCACATTTTCTCCATACATGGAAGGAAAAGACGATGTCCTTATATCAACATTTTTGTTCCTGATATTTAGACTCATTCTTCCGTCCTGGGGAATTCTCTTCCGGGAAATATCCATTACTGACATGATCTTTATTCTTGATACGATCGGCGGTGTCAGTTTCGCCGGGAGTTTATGTCTCTCATAAAGAAACCCGTCAATGCGAAAACGTACCAGCATGCTGTCTTTTTTGGGTTCCAGATGGATATCACTCGCGTTCTCCAGAATTGCCTGCGCGATAAAACCGTTTACAAGCTTCACGATCGGCGGTTCAGACGCTTCTTTTTGAAGACGTATTTCAGCTACTCCCGTGAGCTTTACCTGCCTGTCCTGCTCCGCTTCCCTGATCTCGGAAGCAAGCTCTTCAACAAGCTCTCTCCTGGCATCTCCTATTCCATACCACTGATCAATCGCGTTCCTTATGCTTTCAAAAGAAGCTATAGCCGGCTCAACCTTGATCCCTGCCACTGCGGATATCTCATCAAGGGATATAATATCCAGCGGATTCGAGATCGCAACAGTCATAACGTCTTCGATTAGAAAAAGAGGGATGACATTATATCTGCGTGCTATTTTTTCCGGGACACGGTCCAGAACTGAATGGTCAATCGCATAACTCTTAATATTCACATACGGGATGTGTATTTTGTCACCGATAAAATTGACCAGCTTTTCTTTTCCGACAAATCCCAAGGCCTGAAGAGTACTGCTCAGGGGAACCTTTTCATCATTGGCCTTTTTCTCGGCTATTTTGAGATGCTCTTCAGAAAGCAGGCCGTCAGTAACCATCAAGTGCTTAATCCTGTCAAGTGTTACTCTACTTATGATGTCACCTTTATGCGGAGCCAGATCAGACATAATACTGCACCTCCCTATTTTCTGCCTTTTAATTTTATAAGCGCCTTGTTATTTATATGCTTGAGAGTATCGAGTTATCTTTCAACCTATTGATTTTAAAGAAAAAGTCATAGCCCCTTAGTTGTCATTCCCGCTTGTCGGGAATCCAGGAAAATCAAAGGGTTATAGATT